>NZ_JBVBEF010000079.1:0-36206 GCF_055456055.1 Bradyrhizobium sp. LeoB3 | reverse complement strand
ACGCCCATCAGATTGATTTCCTTGCCGAACAGCCAGCGCGCGTCATATTCGCGAAACCCGGTCGGCTTCACCATCGGTTCGGATTCGAAGGCATAGGTGTTCGGAACCAGAACGGGCTTGGGCTTTGGAAACATCTTGTAGCAGCCTCGCGAGAGCGTGATGGTCAATGCTGCAGCCAATAGCCAAAGGCGGACTGCGGCGAAAGGTGGGATCGCTGCTATTGGCCGACAATTGCGGCGGATTTGTTGGCCAGAAAAATGCTTCGTTCCGAGGCGCCTATTCCTGGAGGAGCGAAATTTCTACCTCGATCACGGCTCTTAGCGGCGGCAGCGCGCACTCGACGGTGTCCCATACAACTTTAGCCGCCACATCCTCATAGTCGTGACGGTAAACGTTGCCGGCTCCTGCCATCTTCTTCCACGCGATCCCGAGATGTCGAGCTTTCAAATCTTCCGGCAGACGTCGTGAAGCTTCGGAGATGATCTCGAGACAGCGAGTGACCGCGTAGACTGTCCGTATGTCATCGACAAAGGTTTCGCGATCGAAGCCCTGAACAAAATTCGTGGCCAAATCGATGTGGTGCAACATATCGAGGAGTACGACGTCCGTCCGCTCAGAACGCATAGATGGCGTCAGCAGTTGCCGTTGGCCGCACGTAAGATTTGAGGGCTTCGCGATTTACAACGTCGACCGGCTCATCAAACAGACCCGCGATGTATTCCTTCAGCTCTACATAATCGAAAATGGTGATACGTGCGTCAGGATCGATCTCGATCATGATATCGATGTCGCTGCCTGCGCCGTTATCGCCCCGAGCCACCGAGCCGAATAGCGCAGCGTGCCTTACCCCGCGTTTGCGCAGGTCCCCCTCAGAGCGTCGCAAGGTATCGATGGCTTCGGAACTGTTCATGGCGATCATATAGCACGGAGCAATCGCCACCGGGAGGGGTCGCCGAGCCAGTCTTACTGCTCCAGCACCAGCCGGCCATTGGCGTATTCAAAGCGCTTCAGCTTGGACAGGAAGGACAGGCCGAGCAGGTTTTCGGAAAGCGCTTCGTCGGGCAGCACCATTGCGTCGACGTCGCGGACGATGAGGCCGCCGAGATCGATCATGGCAAGGCGGGCGCGCGCGGCCTTGATGGTGCCGTTGGCGGTGGTGACGGTCGCGGTGTAGTCGCCGCGCGACGGGCGCAGGCCAAAGCGCGCGGCGGATTTCTCATTGAGCGCAACAAGCGAGGCGCCAGTGTCGACCATGAAGTCGATGCGCTGGCCGTCGATGCGGCCGTCCGTCGCAAAGTGTCCGCGGGGGTCGCGAGGAATGCTCAGCGTGCGACCGCCGCCCTGCGCCACGGTCTGAACGGGGATACTCTTCGAAGCGGTCGTGGCGGACGCGGAAGCCGGCGTCATCTTGTCCGCCATCTGCGCCATGAAGCTGCCGAGGCCGACCAGGATGGCGGCAAGGATCATTATGTTACGCATGACGCCACGCAGATTTCCAGGAACTGGCCGATTTCACCACGCCATCCGCCGTCTCGCGACCGGCAGCGGCGATGGAGCCTGCCATTTTCGCGAAAATGATGAGTGAAGCGTTAACGGCAACGCCGTCATACGCGGGCTTGACCCGCGTATCCAACGATCTTGAGAAAAGCTTCTTGGGATGGATTGCCGGGTCAAGCCCGGCAATGACGAAGCAAGGACTACGTCCCGCGCGGCTTGGCCCGACGCGTCGGCACGGCATTGGCAGGGTCCTCCGGCCATGGGTGCTTCGGGTAGCGCCCGCGTAGATCGGCACGCACGGCACTGTAGCTGCCGCGCCAGAAGCCTGGCAGATCCCGCGTCACCTGCACCGGGCGCTGCGCTGGTGACAGCAATTCCAGCACCAGCGGCACAGCGCCCTTCGCGATCGACGGATGGATGTTCAGCCCGAACAATTCCTGCAGCCGGACCGCGATGGTCGGGCCCTGCTCGGCCTCGTAGTCGATCGCAAGCTGGCTGCCCGTCGGCGCCTCGAAATGGGTCGGCGCCTCCTGCTCCAGCCGGGCACGTAGATTCCAGGGCAACAGCGCCATCAGCGCATCCGAGAGATCGCCGGCCGACAACTCCTTGAGCGAGGTCTTGTCGTAAAGCGCAGGCACCAGCCAGGTCTCGCGCTCCCGCGCCAGCGCCTCATCCGACAGATCCGGCCAGCTATCGCCTTCGGCCTTGCGCAGGAACATCACGCGGTCGCGCCATTGCTTGGCGTGCTTTGACCACGGCAACTTGTCGAGGCCCGCAGCGATCAAGCCATCTGCGAGCACGCGTGCAGTCTCCGCCGACGGGGACAGCGCCACCGGCGCTTCCGACAGCGTGATCGCATGCAGCGTGCGCCTGCGCCGCGCGCGCAGCGCCATCGCACTTCGGTCGAACGAAATATCTTCCGTAGTCTCGATCTCACCTGCGAAACGCAGCTCGATCTCTTCCAGAGTGATCGGCGCCGCCAGCAGGATCCGGCCGCTCGCCGCGGTGCCGGTCAACTCTCCGACTGCGATATAGGATGAACGCGCAAGTGAGGACGTCTGCTCGACGCTGGCGCCGCGGCCGTTGGCGAGCACAAAGCTGCCATTGCCGCGGTTGCGCGCGACGCGATCGGGAAAGGCGAAGGCCAGCATCGTGCCGGTGGAGAGCTCGCCTATGGCCTCGGACGCTTTCGACGACGTCACCTGCGAAGCCCAGCGCTGCGCGAGGCTGCGCGCGCTCGAGGCCCGCTGCGAGCGATCGCGACGGAACTGATCGAGCCTGACATCAAGATCGACACTGTCGCCGCCGAGCCCGCGCTCGGTGAGCACCGCTGCGATCTCCGCGGCTCCTGCCGCCGCGCCAAACCGCGCCGAATCCACGATCATGCGGGCGAGCCGCGGCGGCAGCGCCAGCGCACGCAGGCTGTTGCCTTCCGCCGTGATCCGGCCGCCGGCATCGAGCGCGCCGAGTTCGCGCAGCAGCACGCTTGCTTCGTTCCAGGCCGGCAGCGGCGGCGGATCAAGGAACGCAAGGCCGGACGCATCGCTGACACCCCATTGCGCGAGGTCGAGCACCAGCGAGGACAGGTCGGCGGACAGGATCTCGGGCTGGGTGTAGGGCGCGAGCGAGGCGGTCTGCGGCTCGTCCCACAGCCGGTAGCAGACACCGGGCTCGGTACGGCCGGCGCGGCCGCGGCGCTGATCGACCGCGGCGCGCGAAGCGCGCACGGTTTCCAGGCGCGTCAAGGCGATGTCGGGCTCGTAGCGCGGAACGCGCGACATGCCGGAATCCACGACAATGCGCACACCCTCGATGGTCAGCGAGGTCTCGGCGATCGAGGTCGCCAGCACCACCTTGCGGTGACCCTTGGGTGCCGGCGCGATGGCGCGGTCCTGAACGCTGGCATCGAGCGCGCCGAACAGCGGCACGATGTCGATCGTGGCATCGCGGATGCGTTCTTCGAGAAAATTCTGCGTGCGTCGGATTTCGGCAGCGCCCGGCAGGAACGCGAGCACCGAGCCGGGGTCGGCGCGAAGCGCTATTGAGATCGCCTCCGCCATCTGCCGCTCCAGCGGAACGTCCATCTTGCGACCGAGATAACGCGTCTCCACTGGAAAGGCGCGGCCTTCACTCTCAACAACAGGTGCATCGCCCAGCAGTTTGGCGACACGTGCGCCGTCGAGCGTTGCCGACATCACGAGCAGGCGAAGATCCTCGCGCAAGCCCTGCTGCGCGTCGCGCGCCAGCGCGAGTCCCAGGTCGGCATCGAGCGAGCGCTCATGAAATTCGTCGAACAGGACTGCGGCAATGCCTGTGAGTTCGGGATCGCCGAGGATCTGGCGCGAGAAGATGCCTTCGGTGACGACCTCGATGCGGGTGGCGCGTGACACTTTCGAGCCGAAGCGAACGCGATACCCGACGGTCTCGCCAACCCGCTCGCCAAGCGTCCGCGCCATACGCTCGGCGCTGGCGCGCGCCGCGATCCGCCGCGGCTCCAACACGATGATCTTCTTGCCGTTGGTCCAGGGCTCGTCGAGCAGCGCCAGCGGCACCCGCGTGGTCTTGCCGGCGCCGGGCGGCGCGACGAGCACGGCCGTATTCTTCGCCGCAAGCGTCGCCGCGAGCTCGCCGAGCGCTGCGTCGATGGGAAGTGGAGTGTCGAAATGACGGGGCACGGCCTCACCACGTCGTCATGCCCGGGCTTGTCCCGGGGATCCACGTCTCTCTTGCCGAAAAGGAGAAAACAGAACGTGGATGGCCGGGACAAGCCCGGCCATGACGAAAAGTAATAATCATTAAACCGGCGGTTCGGCTGCGCGGCCAACGCTCTCATAGCTGAAGCCGTGCGCGGCCATATCCTCGGGGCGGTAGATGTTGCGGAGATCGACCACGAGCGGCTGCCGCAACAGGTTCTTCAGCCGCTCAAGGTCAAGCGTGCGGTATTGTACCCACTCGGTGACGACGACCATGGCGTCGGCGCCGGTCACGCATTCATAGGGATCATCGCAATACTCGATATCCGGCAGCTCCTTGCGCGCCTGCTCAATGCCGACAGGATCATGCGCCCGCACTTTTGCGCCCATGTCCAACAGGCCGGTGACGATCGGGATCGAGGGTGCCTCCCGCATGTCGTCGGTCTCCGGCTTGAAGGTGAGACCGAGCACGGCGACCGTCTTGCCGCGCAAATTGCCGGCGAGGCCCGCAACCTTGCGCGCCATCGCGCGCTTGCGGTTGTCGTTGACGCCGAGCACGGCCTCCACGATGCGCAAATTCACGTCATGGTCCTGCGCGATCTTGATCAGCGCGCGGGTGTCCTTGGGGAAGCAGGAGCCGCCGAAACCGGGGCCGGCATGCAGGAACTTGGAGCCGATGCGGTTGTCGAGCCCGATCCCGCGCGCGACTTCCTGGACGTCGGCGCCGACCTTTTCGGAGAGATCGGCGATCTCGTTGATGAAGGTGATCTTGGTCGCCAGGAATGCGTTGGCGGCGTATTTGATCAGCTCCGCCGTGCGCCGCGCCGTATACATCAACGGCGCCTGGTTGAGCGACAGCGGCCGGTAGACATCGCCGAGCACTTTCCGCGCGCGCTCATTTGATGTGCCGACCACGATGCGGTCCGGGAATTTGAAGTCGCGGATCGCGGCGCCCTCGCGCAGGAATTCCGGATTCGAGGCGACCGCGACGTCGGCGGCCGGGTTGGCTTCGCGGATCAGGCGCTCGACCTCGTCGCCGGTGCCGACCGGCACGGTCGATTTGGTCACCACCACCGTGAAGCCTTTGAGCGCACCGGCGATCTCGCGGGCGGCGGCATAGACGTAAGAGAGGTCGGCATGGCCGTCGCCGCGGCGCGACGGCGTACCGACCGCGATGAACACCGCGTCAGCGTCGGCGACCGGGTCCTTCAGATCGGTTGTAAAGTCGAGCCGCCTCGCCTTCACATTGGCCGCGACCAGAGCGTCCAGACCCGGCTCGAAGATCGGGATTTCGCCGCGGCGAAGGGCGTTGATCTTCTCGACATCCTTGTCCACGCAGGTGACGTGGTGTCCGAAGTCCGCAAAACACGCGCCAGAGACCAGTCCGACATAACCCGTGCCAATCATGGCGATGCGCATGAAACCACCCGCTTGCTATCGTTAACGATTCCGCAACTCCCGTCAGCGTCTTAGAACATTTGCCGGCCAGGAGGAAACGGCAAAAAGCAGGCACGAGCGGCATGTCATTTGTATGAATAAAGGCGATAGCAACCGATCCGCCCGAAGATGCGCCAAATGCGCGCCGAAACAGGACAGTCATGACCGCAAACGGGACAACCTCCGCGAGCCTGCGTTCCGCCACCTCGCCGGACGGGCGCGTCGATTGGGTGGACTACGCCAAGGGCATCTGCATCGTCATGGTCGTGATGATGCACTCGGTCCTGGGGGTGGAAGCCGCCGCCGGCGAGACCGGCTTCATGCATGCGGTCGTGATGTTCGCAAAGCCGTTCCGGATGCCGGATTTCTTCCTGATTTCGGGCCTGTTCCTCTCGCTCGTGATCGACCGTGACTGGCGCACCTATCTCGACCGCAAGGTCGTCCACTTCGCCTATTTCTATGTGCTGTGGGTGACGATCCAGTTTGCGTTCAAGGCGCCGGCCTTTGCCGCCGAAACGAGCTGGAGCCACACCGGCTATCTCTATCTCGAATCCTTCATCGAACCTTTCGGCACGCTGTGGTTCATCTATCTGCTGCCGATCTTCTTCGTCGTCACAAAACTGACACGCAATCTGCCGCCGCTCGCGATTCTGGCGCTGGCCGCCGGACTCGAGATGGCGCATGTGGTGACCGGCTGGACCGTGATCGACGAATTCTGCGCGCGCTTCGTCTATTTCTATGCCGGCTATCTCCTTGCGCCCACCGTCTTCAAGCTGTCGAATCGTGCACGCTCCGCGCCGACCTTGGCGCTGATCGGGCTCGCGCTGTGGGTGCTGGTCAATGGCACCCTGGTGATGGCGGGGGTGAGCGAATGGCCGCTCGTCTCGCTGGTACTGGGATTTGCGGGCGCCTTTGCCATCGTCGTCACCGGGACGCTGCTGGCACGGATGAAGTGGCTCACGGCCTTGCGCTTTTGCGGCGAGCATTCGATCGTGATCTATCTCGCCTTCTTCCTGCCGATGGTGATCGCACGCGTCGGCCTGTTGCGCAGCGGCGTGATCCACGACATCGGTCTGATCTCGCTGCTCGTCACCATCACCGGTCTCGTCGGCGCACTGGCGATCTGGCGCGTGGCACTCGCACTCCGCGCCAACTTCCTGTTCGAGCGCCCCGCCGCGTTCTGGATCGCGCCGAAGAAAGCGGCAGTATTGCAGGCGGCGGAATAATCTCCCCGTCGTCCCGGCCTTGAGCCGGGACCCATAACCACCGGCTCAAATTGTTGGATGCGCTGTGGCCGCGGCCTGATGCAACAACATCTCCCTGTGGTTATGGGTCCCGGGTCGCGCTTCGCTTGCCCGGGACGACAAATTCGGTGTGCGGTTCGCCAAGATTCCTGCACCTCAAGGCTGTCATTTGCTGCAAAAATCCCTAAATTTCGGCCATGCCGAAATCAGCCTCCAAGACCTCAGCCAAGACAGAACCCAAAGCCGCCCCCAAGCCCGTTGCCGCCAAGGCTCCGGCCAAGGGCCACCATGTGTTCCTGGTCGACGGTTCCTCCTACATCTTCCGCGCCTACCACGCCCTGCCACCGCTGAACCGCAAGTCCGACGGGCTGCAGGTCAATGCCGTGCTCGGCTTCTGCAACATGCTGTGGAAGCTCCTGCGCGAGATGCCCGAGGACAATCGGCCGACCCATCTCGCCATCGTCTTCGACAAGTCCGAGATCACCTTCCGCAACAAGATCTATCCCGACTACAAGGCGCACCGGCCGCCGGCGCCCGATGACCTGATCCCGCAATTCGCGCTGATCCGCGAGGCGGTCCGGGCCTTCGACCTGCCCTGCCTGGAGCAGGTCGGCTATGAGGCCGACGACCTCATCGCGACCTATGTCCGGCTCGCCTGCGAGCGCGGCGCGAGCGCGACGATCGTGTCCTCCGACAAGGACCTGATGCAACTCGTCACCGACTGCGTCAGCATGTACGACACCATGAAGGATCGCCGCATCGGCATTCCCGAAGTGATCGAGAAGTTCGGCGTGCCGCCGGAAAAGGTGGTCGAGGTACAGGCCTTGGCCGGCGATTCCACTGATAACGTGCCCGGCGTGCCCGGCATCGGCGTCAAGACCGCGGCGCAGCTCATCACCGAATATGGCGATCTCGAATCCCTGCTGAGCCGCGCCGGCGAGATCAAGCAGCCGAAGCGTCGCGAGGCGCTGGTCGAAAATGCCGAGAAGGCGCGCATCTCGCGCCAGCTTGTGCTGCTCGACGACAAGGTCGAGCTCGAGGTGCCGCTCGACGACCTCGCCGTGCATGAGCCGGATCCGCGCCGGCTGATCGCGTTCCTGAAGGCGATGGAGTTTTCGACTCTGACCCGCCGCGTCGCCGAATATTCGCAGATCGACCCGTCCGATATCGAGCCCGATCCCGGCAACAAGAGCGGCGCGAGCGTGTTCTCGCCGCTGCCTCCTTCCGACGTCGAGCCCGCGCCGGGTCCCGGCGGGCCCACGCAGGGCGCGCCTGCCGCCAAAGAGCGTAACAAGCCTGCGGGCAAGGAAGACAAGGCCTCAAGCCTCAAGGGCACGCCGATCGCGCTCGCCGAAGCGCGCGCGGAGGCGGCGCGCAGGACGAAAATCGATCGCAGCAAATACCTGACAATCAAGAGCCTCGATCAGCTGGGCGCCTTCATCGCGCGGATCCATGATACCGGCCATGTCGCGGTCCAGGCGAAGGCGAATTCGATCGATCCGATGCAGGCGGAGATTTCCGGCATTGCGCTCGCACTCGGCCCCGACGACGCCGCCTATATCCCGCTCGCCCACAAGCAGGCGGGCGGAGGCAGCGGGCTGTTCGACGCGGGATTGGCGCCGGACCAGATCAAGTTCGAGCAGGCGATCGAAGCCTTGCGGCCGATCCTGGAATCGCAGGGCATCCTGAAGATCGGCTTCGACGTCAAGTTCAACGCGGTGGTGCTGGCGCAAGCCGGCATCACGCTGCGCAACTTTGACGATGCACAGCTGATCTCCTACGTGCTCGACGCCGGACGCGGATCACATGCACTGGAATCGCTCGCCGAGCGCTGGCTCGGACACGCGGTGATCGCCGAGAACGGGCTGACGGGCAGCGGCAAGAACAGACTGACGTTCGACCAGGTCGCGATCGACAAGGCGACCGAGCATTGCGCCGAGGGCGCCGACGTGATCCTGCGCCTATGGCGCGTATTGAAGCCGCGCCTGGTCGCGGAGCGAATGGCCACGGTCTATGAGACGCTGGAGCGGCCGCTTGTTTCCGTGCTCGCGCGGATGGAGCGGCGCGGCATCTCGATCGACCGCCAGGTGCTGTCGCGGCTGTCAGGCGACTTCGCCCAGACCGCGGCGCGCGTCGAGGCCGAGGTCCAGGAGATCGCCGGCGAGCCGATCAATGTCGGCAGCCCCAAGCAGATCGGCGACATCCTGTTCGGCAAGATGGGATTGCCCGGCGGCACCAAGACCAAGACCGGTGCTTGGTCGACGACCGCGCAGGTGCTGGACGAGCTGGCCGAGCAGGGCCACGAATTCCCGAAGAAGATCCTGGAATGGCGCCAGGTCTCGAAGCTGAAATCGACCTATACCGACGCGCTGCCGACCTACGTCAATCCGCAGACCCATCGCGTCCACACCACCTACGCGCTGGCTGCGACCACCACGGGGCGGCTGTCGTCGAACGAGCCGAACCTGCAGAACATCCCTGTGCGCACCGAGGACGGCAGGAAGATCCGCCGCGCCTTTGTCGCGACGCCCGGGCACAAGCTGGTATCGGCGGATTATTCGCAGATCGAGCTGCGGCTGCTCGCGGAGATTGCCGACATCCCCGTGCTGAAGCAGGCGTTCCGCGACGGCCTCGACATTCATGCCATGACGGCGTCCGAGATGTTCGGCGTGCCGATCAAGGACATGCCGAGCGAAGTGCGCCGCCGCGCCAAGGCGATCAATTTCGGCATCATCTACGGCATCTCGGCGTTCGGCCTCGCCAACCAGCTCGGCATCGCGCGTGAAGAGGCTTCCGCCTACATCAGGAAGTATTTCGAGCGCTTCCCGGGCATCCGCGCCTATATGGACGAGACCAAGGATTTCTGCCGCCGCAACGGCTATGTCACCACGCTGTTCGGCCGCAAATGCTACTACCCCGACATCAAGGCCAGCAACGCCTCGGTCCGCGCCTTCAACGAGCGCGCCGCGATCAACGCCCGCCTGCAGGGCTCGGCCGCCGACATCATCCGCCGCGCTATGACCCGCATCGAGGGCGCGCTCGCCGAGAAGAAGCTATCCGCGCAGATGCTGTTGCAGGTGCATGACGAACTGATCTTCGAGGTCCCCGACGAGGAAGTCGCGGCAACCCTGCCGGTCGTGCAGCATGTGATGCAGGACGCGCCCTTCCCGGCCGTGATCCTGTCGCTGCCGCTGCAGGTCGACGCCCGCGCCGCCAACAATTGGGACGAGGCGCATTGAGCTCTCTCTGTCGTCGCCCAGAGGGACGACGACAGCAAAAATGCACTCGGAGCAATTGCGCAATGGAATAGCGGCACGACGCGCGTTAGAAACGCGCATCCTCCCGCGAGTTCCTGATGCCTCACACCTCCGCCTTGCTCGGTTTTGCGCTGCTCTCGCTCGGCATGGTGCTAACGCCGGGGCCGAACATGATCTACCTGATCTCGCGCTCGATCACGCAGGGGCCGGCAGCCGGGATCGTGTCGCTCGGCGGGGTGGCGCTCGGCTTCGTGTTCTACATGCTATCAGCGGCATTCGGCATCACCGCGCTGTTGTTCGCGATCCCCTGCGCCTATGACGCGCTGCGCTTTGCCGGCGCGGCCTATCTGTTGTGGCTGGCGTGGCAGGCGCTGAAACCCGGCGGACGTTCGCCGTTCCAGGTGAAGAAGCTCCAGGTCGACAGCCCCCGGAAGCTGTTCGCGATGGGATTTGTCACCAACCTGCTGAACCCCAAGATCGCGATGCTCTATCTGGCGCTGCTGCCGCAGTTCATCGATCCCACGGGCAGCGTGCTGACGCAGTCGCTCGCGCTCGGCGTGACCCAGATCGCGATCAGCGTCAGCGTCAACGCGATGATCGCGCTCGCTGCCGGTTCGATCGCGCTGTTCCTCGGCACGCGGCCGGCTTGGTTGCTGCTGCAGCGCTGGCTGATGGGCACGGTGCTGGCGGGGCTTGCGATGAAGATGGCGTTTGAGGCGAGGAGAGCGTGAGTTCTTCACCTCGCCCCGCTTGCGGGGAGAGGTCGGAATTCAAGCGCAGCTTGAATTCCGGGTGAGGGGAGCCGCCGCAGGCTCATCTCTCACCGTGTTTGCGGAGAAGGCCCCTCACCCCAACCCTCTCCCCGCAAGAGCGGGGCGAGGGAGCAGAAAGAGCATCAATCCAGCTTCGCTTCCATGCCGCGCTTCACGCCGGGACGGGCCATCAGCTTGTTGTACCAGCGCTCGACATTAGGGAAATCGCCGAGATTGACCTTGTGCCGCGGGTGGCGCCAGGCCCAGCCGAGGATGGCGAAATCGGCGACCGACAGATCGCCGGCGACGAAGTCGCGGCCTTCAAGCCGGCGGTTCAGCACGCCGTAGAGGCGGAGTGTCTCGGTCATGAAGCGCTTCAGGCCATAGGCGCGGTCCTGCTCGCTCTCGAGCGCGATGAAATGGTGCACCTGGCCCGGCATCGGACCAAAGCCGCCCATCTGCCACATCAGCCATTCATAGACCGGGATGCGCTCGATCAAAGGCTTGGGCAGGAACTTTCCGCTCTTCTCGCCGAGATAGAGCAGGATCGCGCCCGATTCGAATATGCTGACCCGCTTGCCGCCCGGGCCGTCCGGGTCGACGATTGCGGGAATCTTGTTGTTCGGGCTGATTTCGAGGAAGCTTGGCGCCATCTGCTCGCCCTTGGTGATGTTCACCGGGAACACTTGGTAGGGCAGCCCCATCTCCTCCAGCGCAACCGAGATTTTGCGGCCATTCGGCGTGTTCCAGGTGTGCAGCTCGATGGTCATTTTCGCTTCCCCCACAATCGTTTGAGGCTTCCCTAGCGCGGAACCGGACGCGGTTACAACGGCCCTTTACGAATATCGATCCGCGCCCGTGTGACGCGGGCGTTGTTGACGGGGAGCTTTCGGCGCTGGAATCTCGCCACGACCGCCGATAGATTGCGCGCCACCGTAAACGACCCGGAAAGCCCCTTTGTCCAAATCAGCCGCCCGCGCCCGCCTCGCCGAGATCATCCGTAAGCGCTCTTTCGGGCGCGGCGAGATCACGCTGGCCTCGGGCCGCAAGAGCGATTTCTATTTCAACCTCAAGCCGACGATGCTGGATCCCGAGGGCGCGGCATTGCTTGCCGAACTTACTTATGAAGCGCTGAAAGACGACAATCTCGATTTCGTCGGCGGCCTCGAGATGGGTGCCGTGCCGCTCGCGGGCGCGATCGCGCAGCTCTCCTGGATCAAGGGCCATCCGATCGCGGCCTTCTTCGTGCGCAAGAAGCCCAAGGAGCATGGTGCGAAGCTAGCGGTGGAGGGACTTGCCAAAGGCGAGACGCTGCAGGGCAAGCGCATCGTGATCGTCGAGGACGTCACCACCACCGGCGGCTCGGCCATGAAGGCGGTGGAAGCCGTGCGCGAGGCCGGCGGCGAGGTCGCGCTGGTCTTCACCATGGTCGACCGCGAGGAAGGCGCAACAGAAACGTTCGCGGAAGCCGGCCTTCCGTTCCGCTCGTTGTACAAAGCGGGCGAGTTCCTCAAGAGCTAGAGCATGATCCGGAAAGTGGGAACCGGTGCATGCTCAAACAAAGAGACGAGATGATGATCCGTTAAACGGATCATCATCGAGTGTTGCCTCATCGGTACACTGCGCCAAATTGCGCCCATCTCCATAGTTCTTCCGCAATCAACTGCTCGTTTACCATCCGACACTAGGGTGAATCGCGCGGAGACGACGTCTCGGCACTGTTGGCTCTATCGGGTGGAGTTGGCGTTGCGTAGAGGGTTTGCTGATCGGCGCGTGCGGCGCCATCTGACGCTAGTTGCCGCCGCCCTTGCGGGCGCGATGACGCTCGCGCCGGCGCATGTCTCGGCGGAAAACCTGCTCGATTTCCTCTTTGGTGGCTTGCAGAGGCAGCAGGTCCATCAGGGCCAGTCGCAACCCGGTTTGTTCGATCCGTTCGGCCTCAACCAGCAGCAGCCGCAGCAAGCCGCACCGGCGGCCCGCGTTGCCGGTTCCGGCCCTGCGTTTTGTGTCAGAAGCTGCGACGGCAAATATTTCCCGCTGACCTTGCGCGGCAGCGCGACGCCGGTTCAGCTCTGCCAGGCGTTCTGTCCAGCGACAGCCACCAAGGTTTTCTACGGCGGCAGCATCGACTACGCGACCTCGTCAACCGGCGAACGCTATGCCGACAGCGAGAACGCCTTCGCCTACCGCAAGTCGCTGCGCGCGGACTGCACCTGCAACGGCCGCGATCCCGCCGGCCTTGCGCCCGTTGACCTGACCCTCGATAGCTCGCTTCGCGCCGGCGATGTGGTCGCCACCACCGATGGCCTGGTTGCCTATACCGGCGTCCGGGTCGGCAACAACCAGAGCGCCGACTTCACGCCGGTCGCATCCTACCCCGGTCTCACCGCCGAACTCCGTGCCCGGCTCGGCGAGATGAAGGTCGCGCCGGTCGCGGCCGAGACGGTCGGCGAAGCGCCGCAGCCGGACACCAGCCATGACCCCGCGGCACCGGTCTCCGTCGTGCCAAAATCGGCCGCGCCGAAGGCGAAGCGGGCGGAGGTCAATTAGCGACTTAAGCTGTCATTCCGGGGCGATGCGAAGCATCGCACCCGGAATGACAGCGTGGATACTTAGCAAAGAAGGCAAACTTTACCGCCCGACAATCACCCCGATCACATTCGGCGCGGCGAGATATTTCTCCTCGATTGTCGCGCGCGCTGCGGCACGGTTTTCCGGCGTCAGCAATCCGCGCTTTTCGGCGAGGATCATCCAGCAATAGCCCCACCAGTCCGTCAGCATGCCCTGGTCCTCGACCAGGTCATAACCCTGCTCGGCGGCAAAGATGCGCGCATGCGCTTCATCGAGCGAATCGAGCCAGGCGTGATCCGCAGGTGAGAACAAGTCGTCGCTGATGTCGTCGATGGTGTAGCCCCAGATCGACATGCAGACCGCGTTGAACTCGCGGTCGATCTGGTCGTCATCGACCCATTGGCGGCGGGACGCCTGATGCAGGCGCGACAGCGAGCGCGCAAAGTCGGCAATGCGGGTGAGCGCGAATTGATCGAAGGCAATAGTGGACATGTAGTCCTCGCGGGAACGGACAGGCCATAGATGTTGTGTCGGCGATGCCGCCGAATCAGAATGATATCAAATACTTGCTAAAATGTTCTTAATTTGTTCTGATGCTCCCACATCGTCGTCCCGGCGAAGGCCGGGACCCATAACCACAAATGTTCGATTGTCGCGAAAGCGAGCCGATCCCATGGCTGCTGACACAATCTATTACGTCTATATTCTCGCCAGCCGCCGCCACGGGACGCTTTATATCGGCGTTTGCAACAACTTGGGCAATCGTCTCACGCGGCATCGCGCCGGACGGGGATCGGAGTTCGTCAAGAAGTACGACGTAACGCGCCTCGTCTACATGGAAACCTACGCTTCACCGCAGAAAGCGATCACGCGCGAAAAGCAGTTGAAGACTTGGCGGCGTGATTGGAAGATTCGGTTGATTGAAGAAAACAATCTCGATTGGGCTGATCTATCGCACCTGCTCTGAGCCCTGTGGCTATGGGTCCCGGCCTTCGCCGGGACGACGAAGACAGTCTCACATCGCTGACAGCATCTTGTCGCCACAATAGTTCGCGTAAAAGCTGCCGCCGCATTGCCGCTTGATGGCGACGCAACGGGCGGCTGGAGTTGCGTTTGGTGGCATGCTGAAGCCGCAGGTCAAGCCGTCGGCGCTGCGCCCGGGCCTGCCGGCGGCGAAAGCGGCACTGGTGACGGTGATGCAGACGATGAACAGCACAGCGGCTGCGATCTCGATCAGCAGTCTCATGGGTGTCCCTCTCGATGACGGTGGTTGTGCCGCCTAATATGTAACCATACCACCGAAGCGCGTCGCCTTGAGGTCGCAAAATCGGCCCGGTCCTTGCATAAAATCATACCAGCGCGGTGCACAACAACCGGCTGGGCGGTTCCGATTGAAGTGCAAGACGCGTATCATTCGTTGTCCGGAGCGTGATCCGAAAAGATCATGCTCAAACAAAAAGATTAGATCATGATCCAATTTCGTCTCATCGGATCATGATCGAGTCCCCAAAGTTCAGGATTGCCGCGTTGCAAGAACAGTCTTTCTCAGGAAGCTATCCGGCGCTCAATCAGCCGATCGATGAATTGGCGCTGGCAGAGATCAAGGGCGCGATCCTCGCCAAGCTGAGGCTGGAGATCGGCAAGGACGCCAGCGTGGCGACCAAGCGCGATTGGTACAAAGCGGCGGCACTCGCGCTGCGCGACCGCATCACCCATCGCTGGCTCACGGCGGAAAAAGAGAGCTACGACGCCGGTGCCAAGCGGGTTTATTACCTTTCGCTGGAATTCCTGATCGGCCGCCTGTTCACCGATGCGCTCAACAATATGGGCCTCTTGCCTGTGTTCGAGGGAGCGCTCGGCGATCTCGGCGTCGGCCTCGACGAACTGCGCAGATGCGAGCCTGACGCAGCGCTCGGCAATGGCGGCCTTGGGCGGCTCGCCGCCTGCTTCATGGAGAGCATGGCGACGCTGTCGATCCCCGCCATCGGCTACGGCATCCGCTACGATTTCGGCCTGTTCCGCCAAATCATCAATCACGGCTGGCAGCAGGAATATCCGGATGAGTGGCTGGGCTTCGGCAATCCCTGGGAATTCCAGCGTCCGGAAGTCGTCTACAACATCCATTTCGGCGGCACTGTCGAGCATGTCGACGAAGGCGGCCGTGACCGCGCCATCTGGCACCCGGCGGAAACCGTAGAGGCGATGGCCTACGACACGCCGATCGTTGGCTGGCGCGGCCAGCGCGTCAACGCGCTGCGGCTGTGGTCGGCGCATGCGCCGGATCCATTGAAGCTCGACGTCTTCAACACCGGCGATTATGTCTCAGCCAGCGCCGAGCAGGCGCGCGCCGAGGCGATCTGCAAATTCCTTTATCCGAACGACGAAAGCGCCGCGGGGCGCGAACTGCGCCTGCGCCAGGAATACTTCTTCGTCTCGGCCTCGCTGCAGGACCTGGTGAAGCGGCACCTTTCGGCCGACGGCCAGCTCCGCAGCCTTGCGATGAAGGCGGCCGTGCAGCTCAACGACACCCATCCGAGCCTCGCCGTCACCGAGCTGATGCGGATCCTGGTCGACCTGCACCATTTCCGCTGGGACGAGGCGTGGAAGATCACTGTCGCGACGCTGTCCTACACCAACCACACGCTGCTGCCGGAGGCGCTAGAGACCTGGCCGGTCGAGCTGTTCGAGCGGCTATTGCCGCGGCATCTCGAGATCATCTATCGCATCAACGTGCAGCATCTGGCGCTCGCCGAAGAGCGCTGCCCAGGCGACATCGAATTCCGTGCCTCGGTGTCGCTGATCGACGAGAAATCGGGCCGCCGAGTGCGGATGGGACAGCTCGCCTTTGTCGGCTCGCACCGCATCAACGGCGTCTCGGCGATGCATTCCGATCTGATGAAGGAGACCGTGTTCCACGATCTCCACCATCTCTATCCCACGCGCATCACGAACAAGACCAACGGCATCACGTTCCGCCGCTGGCTGATGCTGGCCAATCCGAGACTCACGGGCCTGATCCGCGACGTCTGCGGCGAAGCCGTGCTCGACGATTTCTCGCTGTTCGAGCGGCTCGAGTCCCATGCCAGCGACAACGCGTTCCAGCAACAGTTCCGCGAGGTCAAGCGCCACAACAAGGTGCTGCTGGCGCGGCTGATGGCCGAGCGCAACCACATCAAGGTCGACCCATCGGCGCTGTTCGATGTGCAGATCAAGCGCATCCATGAATACAAGCGGCAACTCCTGAACATCCTGGAAGCGGTCGCGCTGTACCAGGCGATCAAGGATGAGCCGCAGCGCGACTGGGTGCCGCGCGTAAAAATCTTCGCCGGCAAGGCGGCGGCGAGCTACCGCTACGCCAAGCTGATCATCAAGCTGATCAACGACGTCGCCGAAGTCGTCAACAACGATCCCGCGATCGACGGTCGGCTGAAGATCGCCTTCCTCGCCGACTACAACGTCAGCCTGGCCGAGGTGATCATCCCGGCCGCCGACCTGTCCGAGCAGATCTCGACCGCCGGCATGGAAGCCTCCGGCACCGGCAACATGAAGCTCGCGCTCAACGGCGCGCTGACCATCGGCACGCTCGACGGTGCCAATATCGAGATCCGCGACCATGTCGGCGCGGAGAATATCGCGATCTTCGGCATGGAAGCCGGCGACGTCATGGTCCGCCGCAAGCAAGGGCTCGATGCCAGCGACCTGATCGGCCGCTCGCCGCGGCTGGCGCGTGCGATCACCGCAATCGAGAGCGGCGCGTTCTCGCCCGGCGATCCCGCCCGCTTCGCCTCGATCGGCCATGCGCTGCGCTATCTCGACCATTACATGGTCAGCGCCGACTTCGATTCCTACTACGACACCCAGCGCGCCATCGATGCGCGCTGGCAGGTGGTGCCGGCGTGGACCCGAGCCTCGATCCTCAACGTGGCGCGGATGCCGTGGTTCTCCTCCGACCGCACCATCCGCGAATACGCCGAAGAGATCTGGAACGTGCCCGTGAAGCCGCCGACGCCGCGCCTGCTGAAGGAGCAGGCGCAGTGGGGAGCCAAGCGCTAATCCCACGCGGCGGAAATCGATTACCTCCGACATCATTGAATTCTGCCGAGCAGTCGCGATACTGCGTCCTCGTCATTGCGAGGAGCGTAAGCGACGAAGCAATCCATGCCTCCACAAGCGGCGAAATGGATTGCTTCGCTTCGCTCGCAATGACGGAGCAATTTCGCAACACCGGAACAATTTCATGCTCACCAGGACCCCGCATTTGTTCGACGATGCCACCGCGGTTACTGCCGGCGACAGCCGCTGGCAGGGCAGGACCAGCGACGACTACTGGGCATTTGTCGGCCCGTTCGGCGGGGCCACCGCTGCAACCATCCTGCGGGCACTGATCGACCATCCACAACGTGCCGGCGATCCGCTTGCGCTCACCGTCAACTATTGCGCGCCGGTTGCGCAAGGCGCCTTTGATCTCGATGTCCGCCTGGTGAAGGCCAATCGTTCGAGCCAGCACTGGTCCGTGGAGATGACGCAGGACGGCGGCGAGGTCACAACGCTCGCAACCGCCGTGTTCGCCGAACGCCGCCCGTCCTGGTCGCACCAGCAGGTGAAGTTTCCGGACGCAACACCGTTCGAACAGACCCTGCCCTATCCCAAGACCGCGGCAGCATGGGTCAAGCAATATGACTTCCGCTTCGTCGAAGGCGAGCCGAAATTCGGCGCGCCATCGAGCGCGGCGCCCGAAACCTATTCCAAGCTCTGGATCGGTGACCGCGCGCCGCGCAAGATCGATGCGCTCTCGCTGATCGCGATGTCGGACGCATTCTTTGGCCGCGTCTTCCACGCCAAGCGGGAACTGGTGCCGTTCGGTACGGTGTCGCTGACGACCTATTTCCACATCGACGCCGCCGATCTCGCCGCCGAGAACATCACCCGCGTGCTGGCGGCTGCCGATGCCAAGATCTTCCACAAGAGCTATGGCGACCAGAACGGCGAGCTGTGGTCACCCTCCGGCCGCCTGCTCGCAACCACGACGCAGATCGCCTATTTCAAGGCGTGATCGGGAAGGCGTAGGGTGGGCACGCTTCGCTTTGCCCACCCCACGATTTGAGAGAGCGCCGCCGCATGCCCGAAGCTGACAATTCAAAGCCATCGCACATCGCGCTCCTCGGAGTGCCCATCGAGATCGGCGCCGCGCAGGCCGGCACGCTGATGGGTCCAGCGGCACTGCGCACCGCCGGGATCGCGCGCGTGCTGGAGCAATTGGAGCTTCGCGTCGACGACCACGGTGATCTCTCAATCCCCGCGGTGGTCTCGGACGGGCCGGTGCCGGCGAATACGAAATTCTATGATGAGGTGAAAACCTGGATTCGCCTGACATCCGAGCGCGCCTACTGGCTGGCGCAATCCGGCGCGGTGCCGATCTTCATGGGCGGCGATCATTCGCTCTCGATGGGATCGATCAATGGGGTTGCGCGCTTCTGGCAGCAGAAGGGCCGGCCGCTGTTCGCGCTGTGGGTCGACGCGCATGCCGACTACAACACGCCCGACACGACGATCACCGGCAACATGCACGGCATGTCGGCCGCTTTCCTCTGCGGCGAGCCCGGGCTCGACAACCTGCTCGGCGGCCTGCCGCGCGCCTCGATTACACCTGATCAGCTCGACCTGATCGGCACCCGCTCTGTCGACCCGCTGGAGCGCAAGCTATTGCGCGAGCGGAGCGTCGCCATCGCCGACATGCGCGCCATCGACGAATTCGGCGTCGCCGTGCTGATCCGCCGCGTGATCGATCGCGTCAAGGCGAGGAACGGCGTGCTGCATGTCTCGTTCGACGTCGACTTCCTCGATCCTTCGGTTGCGCCCGGCGTCGGCACCACGGTGCCGGGCGGCGCGACTTACCGCGAAGCGCACCTGATCATGGAGCTGTTGCACGATTCCGGACTGGTGCGCTCGGTCGACATCGTCGAGCTCAACCCCTTCCTCGACGAGCGCGGCCGTACCGCACGGGTCGTGGTCGAACTGATCGGCAGCCTGTTCGGCCTGCAGATCACCGACCGCCCGACACCGACCAATGCGGTGCTGCCGGATTGACGTGGCGAAGAGCGAATAGGCTGCGCCGCAGACATGTTCCGGAGTAGAAAAGGGCGACCGCGGGGTCGCCCTTTTCATTCGCGGAAATATGCGAGGCTATTCGGCCGCGAGCTTCACGTCCGGCGCGGCGGCGCGGACTTCGGCGTCGACCTTGCTCTCGAACTTGGCGAAGTTCTTCTGGAACATGCCGACCAATGCGCGGGCGGTCTTGTCGAACTCGGCCTTGTCCTTCCAGGTGTTCACCGGATTAAGGATCTCGCTCGGCACGCCCGGCAGCGCGGTCGGCACCGCAAAGCCGAAATATTCGTCGGTGCGGAATTCGACATTGCGCAAGCTGCCATCGAGCGCTGCGGTGAGCAGCGCGCGCGTGACCTTGATCGGCATGCGCGAGCCGACGCCATACTTGCCGCCGGTCCAGCCGGTGTTGACCAGCCAGCAATCGACATTGTGCTGGGCGATCAGGTCGCGCAGCATGTTGCCATAGACGGAAGGATCGAGCGGCAGGAACGGCGAGCCGAAGCAGGTGGAGAATTCCGGCTGCGGCTCGGAGCCGAGGCCGCGCTCGGTGCCGGCGACCTTCGCGGTGTAGCCGGACAGGAAGTGATACATCGCCTGCGCCGGGGAAAGCTTCGCGATCGGCGGCAGCACGCCGAAGGCATCGGCCGCCAGCATCACCACATTCTTCGGATGCGGCGCGCGGCCACTGCGCGAGGCATTGGGAATGAAGTCGAGCGGATAGGCGGAACGGGTGTTCTCGGTCTTGGAGCCATCGTCGAAATCGACGACGCGGGTATCCTCGTCGAGCACGCAGTTCTCGAGCACGGCGCCAAAACGTGTGCTCGCAGCATAGATCTGAGGCTCGGCTTCCTGCGAGAGCTTGATGCACTTGGCGTAGCACCCGCCTTCGAAATTGAAGATGCCGTTCGGGCCCCAGCCGTGCTCGTCGTCGCCGATCAGCGTGCGGTTGGGATCGGCCGACAGCGTCGTCTTGCCGGTGCCGGAGAGGCCGAAGAAAATCGCGCTGTCGCCCTTCGACCCGACATTGGCCGAGCAGTGCATCGGCATCACGTCGCGCGCGGGCAGATAATAGTTGAGCGTGGTGAAGACCGACTTCTTCATCTCGCCGGCATAATAAGACCCGCCGATCAGGACGATCTTGCGGGCGAAATCGATCGCGACGACATTCTCCGAGCGCACGCCATGACGTTTGGGATCGGCGCGGAAGCTCGGCATGTCGATGATGGTGAGTTCGGGCACGAAGCTCGAAAGCTCGATCGCCTCGGGGCGGATCAGCAGCGTGCGGATGAACAGCGAATGCCAAGCGAGCTCGGTGAACACGCGCGTCTTGATCCGATAGGTCGGATCGGCGCCGCCATAGAGATCCTGCGCGAACAGTGCCTTGCCTTCGGCGTGCTTGAGGAAATCCTGATAGAGCGCTTCGAACTGCTCTGATGTGATCGACTGGTTGCCCGCCCACCACATGCTCTTGTCGGTGGTCGCGTCGCGAACTGTGAACTTGTCCTTCGGGCTGCGGCCGGTGAATTCGCCGGTGTCCGCGCAAAGCGCACCATCGGCTGAGAGCACGGCCTCGCCTGCCGCAAGCGAATATTGATAGAGCTGCGGCGCGTGGAGATTCCAATGCACGCGTTTGAGATTTTTTAAGCCGAATTTGTCGGCGCCAAAGGCACCGTTGTACACGCCCGTGTTTTGCACGAAGAACCTCCTCGAACCCGCGTTTCCCATTGCGCGAACGTCGCTAAACGCGCTCAGTCGCGGTGACCTTTCCAACAACAAATATAGCCCGAAGGCCCCCGTCCAGCGACCTCATAATGGGGCAATCCGAGCTTGCCAAGCTAGTCCCCGAATTTTGGTTTATTCCAAGGCATCCCTTCCACGTGGTTCAAGCACTTGCTGCAGCGCAAGGCGGCTTTTCTGCCCGTGGATCGCGCGACGATCCGCCGCGATCAATGCCGGGCCCGACGTCTTTGCGATGCACAATTGGTGCCATCGGACGCGCGGCGTCGTTCTCAATCAACGCACAGACTACCCGATATGCAGTTTGGGCGATGAGACATCGGCTTTGTCGCCGGCAATGCCGTTGCACTTGGATTGCACGATCCAATCGGCAATGAGAGTTGATTGCACAGCCTCGCTCGACGTCAGCAAGCCACCATCGAATTCGACGGCCGTTAAGAATGCGCAGCGCGCGTAAACGTTCCGCACCGTCGCGCATAAGATGCATGATGCGAAGCGCGTTGACGGCCGCATTCTCCCCAATATGCATACGATATGCGACACCGCGCCGTTCGCACCTATCCCGTTGCGCGCGCCTCACTGGCGAGTCGAACCAACATCTTGCGCAGCTCCGCAGCGTTGCGCACGCGCTCTGGAAATTCCAGCCGCAGCGTCCGCTTGCCCGCCTGAATGTCCATGCCCTCAGGGTCGCAGCCAATGCAGCGCCAATCGGGGCTTTCGGCTCCGAGCAGCCGGGTCGCATAAAGGTCCATGGCGTCGCGGTGAGCCTCGTTCATGTGCTCGACGGCCTCCGCTTCAGCCTCCAGCCACCCGTCCGTCCCAGCCAGATCGGTCAGGAACTGTTCTGGCCTCAGATCGACGATCCGGCCGAAGCCAGCGACGAGGTGGATGGCGGAGGGGATGATCCGGAAGAAGGAAAAATCCTTAAATTCCACAAAGGCTTCCGCGGACGGATGGGCGGCGAGGTAGCGGCGGCGCAGGAGGCTCGCGGCCTCGCCTTCCGCCTGTTCCGCCCGGCCGGCCAGCATGATCCGGGACCCTTCCAGCGGGTCGCCTTCGGCCCGCTCGTCCAGCATCAGCGACACCCTGACGTCGGCGAGCAGGTTCCTGGTATGGACCGCGAGGCGAGAGAGCAGCAGTATCGGGGAACCGTCCGGATGGCTGGCGACATTGACCAGGGAACAATAGGGATCGCCGGTTTCCGGCATCAGCGTTGCCAAAGCCCCTTGCCGGCTCCTCCGGAGCAGGGAACGGGCCAGCCCGGCGGGGTCAAAATCAGCGGTCGGTTGCATCGAAATTACCTAGTAATTGCTTGGCCATGTGGTTGCACTTCGGGGCTTTTTTCGGGTAAACGGGCTCTAGACGGGTCGGACGCGTTCGCGGGGGGCGAGGCGTTTGGCGGAACTCGGTCACACTTCAGCCCACGTTGCGTTGCTCGCTGACCGAGTCCGAAGCCCAATTATGCGGCGCATCACCGGAATGCTCGCCGTTTCAGCCAACTGGAAAACTGAAAGCAGGCTCATGCCCACAATCGCCCTGGTCGACGACGACCGCAACATTCTCACCTCTGTCTCGATCGCGTTGGAAGCCGAAGGCTACCGCATCATGACATACACGGATGGTGCGTCGGCGCTCGATGGCTTCCGCACCTCGCCACCGGATCTGGCGATCCTCGATATCAAGATGCCGCGCATGGACGGCATGGAAACGCTGCGGCGGCTCAGGCAAAAATCCGATCTGCCTGTGATCTTCCTGACCTCCAAGGATGAAGAGATCGACGAATTGTTCGGCCTCAAAATGGGCGCCGACGATTTCATCCGCAAGCCGTTCTCGCAGCGCCTTTTGGTCGAGCGCGTGAAGGCCGTGCTCCGCCGCGGCCAGCCCAAGGATCCGACCGCAGCCCCGAAGGAGCCGGATACGCGCGCGCTCGATCGCGGCCTGCTCAGGATGGATCCGGAGCGCCACACCTGCACCTGGAAGAACGAGCCGGTGACGCTGACGGTCACCGAATTCTTGATCCTTCAGGCACTGGCGACGCGGCCCGGCGTGGTGAAGAGCCGCAATGCGCTGATGGACGCCGCCTATGACGACCAGGTCTATGTCGACGATCGCACCATCGACAGCCACATCAAGCGGCTGCGCAAGAAATTCAAGGTGGTCGACGAGGATTTCGAGATGATCGAAACCTTGTACGGCGTGGGGTATCGCTTCAAGGAAGCCTGATCCGCGGCGAAAGCTCCCCTTTGTTAACTGACACGGTCCGCACCTATGGGGTAGGGTGCGGGCCCAATAGCGTGCATGGTAACACCCCTCGTCAACGAACCGGCAGTTCTGCCTGTGCTTGATCGAACGCAGCCCGACCCGGCCCAAACCGTCGAGGACGCCCAGGCGCTCCTCGAGCAGGAGCAGTTTGCCGACAAGGCGACAGCAAAGCGCTGGCGGCCGCTGGACTGGCTGAGTCGCGCCGGGCAGTTCTTCTTCGCGCTGTCCTTCTCGAGCCTGACCCGCCGCATCGTCTCGCTGAATCTCGCGGGCCTGGTCGCCCTCGTCGCCAGCATCCTGTACCTGTCGCAATTCCGCGCCGGCCTGATCGATGCGCGTGCCCAGAGCCTTCTGGTGCAGGCCGAGATCATCGCTGGCGCCATCGCGGCTTCCGCTACCGTCGAGACCAACACCATCACCATCGATCCGGAGCGGCTGCTCGACCTCAAGCCCGGCGAAAGCTACGGCGTGCCGGACGAATATTCCGACTTCCCGATCAATCCCGAACGCGTCGCGCCGGTGCTGCGGCGCCTGATCTCGCCGACCAAGACGCGCGCCCGCATTTTCGATCGCGAGGGCGGATTGATCCTCGACAGCCGCAGCCTTTACGGCAAGGGCGACGTGTTCAGGATCGAGCTGCCGCCGCCGAACGCGGAGAAGCCGGGATTCGCCGAGCGAACCACGATCGCGATCCGCACCTGGCTGAACCGCGGCGATCTGCCGCTCTATCGCGAGCTCGGCCCGGAGAACGGCACCGGCTACCAGGAGGTCGCGCAATCCCTGAACGGTCAGAAGAGCAGCATGGTGCGCGTCAACGATCGCGGCGAGGTGATCGTCTCGGTCGCCGTCCCCGTGCAGCGCTTCCGCGCCGTGCATGGCGCCTTGATGCTCTCCACCCAGGGCGACGACATCGACCAGATGGTGACCGCCGAGCGGCTCGCGATCCTCAAGGTCGGCGGCGTTGCCGCTGCCGTAATGATCGTGCTGTCGCTCCTGCTTGCGAGCACCATTGCCGGCCCGGTGCGGCGGCTTGCCGACGGCGCTGAAAGCGTCCGCCGCCGCATCCAGACCCGCGTCCAGATTCCCGATTTCAGCCGCCGCCGCGACGAGATCGGCCATCTCTCCGGCGCGCTGCGCGACATGACCAACGCGCTCTACAGCCGGATCGAGGCGATCGAGATGTTCGCCGCCGACGTCGCCCATGAGCTGAAGAACCCGTTGACGTCGCTGCGTTCGGCGGTGGAGACGCTGCCCCTGGCGCGCACCGAAAGCAGCCGCGGCCGCCTGCTCGCCGTGATCGAGCACGACGTCAAGCGGCTCGACCGGCTGATCTCCGACATCTCGGATGCGAGCCGGCTCGATGCCGAGCTGCAGCGCCAGGACATGGCGCCGGTCGATCTGCGCCGCCTGCTGACGACGCTGACCTCGGTCGCCAACGAGACCAAGCTCGGCCACGACGTCGCGGTCGAAGCCCGCTTCGAGGGCCGCGGGCCGACGGACACCTTCGCGGTGCCCGGCCACGACTCGCGGCTCGGACAGGTGATCTCCAACCTGCTCTCCAACGCACAGTCGTTCTCGCAACCGGGCGACAAGGTGCGCATCGTCTGCCGCCGCGTGCGCTCGGAGATCGAGATCGTGGTCGACGACGACGGCCCCGGCATCGGCGAGGACGCGCTGGAGCGCATCTTCGAGCGCTTCTACACCGACCGTCCGCACCAGGGCTTCGGCCAGAATTCCGGACTGGGGCTGTCGATCTCCAAGCAGATCATCGAGGCGCATAACGGACGCATCTGGGCCGAGAACCGATCCGGTCCCGCCGATGCCGACGGCAAGCCGACGGTCGCTGGCGCGCGCTTCGTGGTCAGGCTGCCGGCGCCATGAGCGCCAGCGTGCATGCATCCGCGGTGCTGGTGGGAGAACGCGCGGTGCTGATCCGCGGCCCGTCCGGCTCCGGCAAGTCGCGCCTCGCCTTCGATCTGATCCTCGCCGGCCGTTCTGGACAGCTCCCGCCGGCCGTTCTGGTGGGCGATGACCGTGTCCATCTCGACACAGCCGGCAAAGAATTGCTGGTCCGGCCAGCCCTCGAATTGGCCGGGCTGGTCGAGATTCGCGGGCTCGGCATCCGCCGCCTTGAGTACATACATGAGGCGATCGTGGGGCTAGTGGTCGATCTCGCCGCCGGCGATGCCGAGCGCCTGCCGCCGCCGGAAGCGCTGCAGACCGAGATAAATGGTGTTTTGTTACCGCGAATCCCCGTCGGTGAGGGCATTTCACCCCTGCTACTGGTTGTCGCAGCGTTGACGACAACTGAAAGTTCACGTTCCCGTAATCTAGCGGATGATTGCTTGGGGCGGATTGGTAACCATATCAGCCGCAATATGGCCACTGAATAGACCGGTGCAGACCCGTATTTCTCCGCCCCCAAATTCCGGGAGATTGCCAAGATGCCCTCTTGCGCGGGGCCTCTGGATGGTCAAAGTGGCGCGTTCGTGCGGTGCACCAAGAAGCACCCGCGAGGAGTTTCCGATGATTGGTCTAGTGCTTGTGACCCACGGGCGCCTTGCCGACGAGTTCAAGGCAGCGCTCGAACACGTAATGGGCCCACAGAAACAAATTGAAGCAATTACGATCGGAGCCGAAGACGACGCCGATCTATGTCGCAGCGACATCATCGAAGCGGTCAACCGCGTCGATAGTGGCGACGGCGTTGCTATCCTCACCGACATGTTCGGCGGCACGCCGTCGAACCTCGCGATCTCCTGCATGAGCCGGCCCAAGGTCGAAGTGCTCGCAGGCATCAATCTTCCGATGCTGGTGAAGCTCGCGAAGGTGCGCGAGGAGCGGTCGCTGCCAGACGCGATCGCGATGGCCCAGGAAGCGGGCCGCAAATACGTCACCATCGCCAGCCGCGTCCTTGCCGGCAAATGAGCGCCGAGGGCTCGGGCGAAAACGAAGTCGGCCCGACGGTTCCTGCGGGCGCGATCTCCCGTGAACTTCTGATCGTCAACAAGCGCGGCCTGCACGCGCGCGCTTCCGCCAAGTTCGT
This sequence comes from Bradyrhizobium sp. LeoB3, assembly GCF_055456055.1. Lineage (NCBI taxonomy): Bacteria > Pseudomonadati > Pseudomonadota > Alphaproteobacteria > Hyphomicrobiales > Nitrobacteraceae > Bradyrhizobium > Bradyrhizobium sp. LeoB3. The sequence goes on along the minus strand of NZ_JBVBEF010000079.1, from coordinate 9,605 downwards.
GCAGATGGTCGAGCGCTTCGAGGCCGAGGTCTGGGTGACGCGCGGCAGCGAGACCGTCGGCGGCACCTCGATCATGGGTCTGATGATGCTCGCCGCCGGCCCCGGCACCTCAGTCATCGTCTCCGCCATCGGCCCGGAAGCCGAAGCCGCTCTCGACGCGATTGCCGAACTCGTCGCCAGCAAGTTCAACGAAGAAGGCATTTGAGGGCCGGCCCCATGCCTGCTCATTGCGGGCCATTGCTCTCTCCCCCGTCATTGCGAGCGTAGCGAAGCAATCCATCTCGCTGCTTGCGGAGGCATGGATTGCTTCGTCGCTTGCGCTCCTCGCGATGACGGGCGGAGCGTTTCCGATTCAATTGTCAAACAGCCCTTCCGCCGTCATGCCCGGGCTTGTCCCGGGCATCCACGTCCTTTGCCTCCGTGCACGAGGAGAGAACGTGGATGGCCGGGTCAAGCCCGGCCATGACGGAGGAGAGGATTGCGCAATGTGTCCTCCCGTCATTCCGGGGCGATGCATCGAGCCCGGAATCCATCCAACCCCAGAGCATGCGGCGAAATGGATTCCGGGTTCTCGCTTCGCGAGCCCCGGAATGACGGCGGCAGCGTTTGAGGCACGCGAATGCACCCATTGGACAGCGCAGGTCGGAGTGCCTACATCGATAGCTTTGTGTCCGCCCTTGGAGTTCTCGCGATGACCATCGACGACAGGCCTACGATCGCTGCGCCCGATGACGATCCCTATCTTTGGCTGGAGGAGATCGAGGGCGCGCGGGCGCTGGAATTCGTGGAGGGGCAGAGCCGGCTCACGCTGGAGAAATTTGCCGGCGCGTCATTTGCCGCCGATCGCGACACGCTTGTCGCGATCTTCGACCGGCCGGACAACATTCCCTATGTCACCAGGCGCGGCGGGCTGCTCTACAATCTCTGGAAGGATGCGCGGAATCCACGGGGCCTGTGGCGGCGCACGACGCTCGACGAATTCCGTAAATCAGATCCCGACTGGGAAATCCTGCTGGACGTCGACCAGCTTGCCGCCGACGAAGGCGAGGATTGGCTTCTGAACTGGACGTCGATGCGGCCGGGAAATGATCGGCGCGCGATGCTCAGCCTGTCGCGCGGCGGCAGCGATGCGGTGACGCTGCGCGAGTTCAACATGGAGGCGAAGCGCTTCGTCGCCGACGGCTTCGTGCTGCCCGAGGCCAAGGGCGGCGTCGATTGGGTCGACGACGATACGCTGCTGCTGTCGAGCGCCTATGGCGAGGGCATGGCGACCCATTCGGGCTATGCCCGGACTGTCAGGCTGTGGCGCCGCGGCGACGCCGTGGAGCGCGCGCCTGTCGTGTTCGACGTGCCGGCCGACCATATGAGCGCGTCCGGTCAGGTCGATGATTCCGGACCGGTCCCACGGGTTTGGTTCGTCGATCGGCTCGATTTCTTCAACTTGAGCGCCTGGCTCGGCGACGAGACGGGCGCGAAGACGAAGCTCGATCTGCCGACCAGCATCTGGCTGCTCGCCGATCAGGACTGGTTCGTCGTCAAGCTGCGCGAGCCGTGGACGGTCGGTGGCAAGACCTATGCGCCCGATACGGTGCTCGGCGTGTCGTTGTCGGCCTTCCTCGTGGGTAGCCGCGATTTCACCGTCGTGTTCCAGCCGGAGCCGCGGCGAGCGCTGCAAGGCTTCTTCTGGACCGCGGGCCGGCTGGTGCTGTCGATCCTCGACGAGCTGCGGCCGGTGCACGAGATCTGCACGCCATCGGCCGGCGGCTGGACGCGCGCGCGGCTCGAAGGGCTGCCCGGGATCGGCGTCGTCGATGTCTGGCGCCTCGACAGCCATATTTCCGAAAGCAAGGGCGACCTGTTCGCCAATGTGCAGGACCCGCTGACGCCATCTTCCCTGATGCTGATGGAGAAGGTCGGGGCGCCCACGGTGCTGAAGCAGGCGCCGAAGACATTCAACGCGGATGGACTCGTGGTGACCCAGCACGAGGCGATCTCCGTCGATGGCGAACGCATCCCCTATGTGCAGACCGGCCCGGCCACGGAGAGCGGCGATGCGCCGGTCCATCTGACCGCCTATGGCGGCTTTGGTCTGGCGATGAAGCCATATTACAACCCGGCGCTCGGCAAGCTGTGGCTGGAGCGCGGCGGCACCATCGTGGAGGCCAATATCCGCGGCGGCGGCGAGTTCGGTACGCGCTGGCACGACGCCGGCCGCTACGCAGGCAAGCGGTTGGCGCATGACGACTTCGCCGCGGTCGCCGCCGATCTGGTGAAGCGCGGCATCACGCGGCCCGGGCGGATCGCCGCCGAAGGCGGATCGAACGGCGGCATCCTGATCACCAACATGCTGGTGCGCTACCCCGAACGCTTCGGCGCGCTGTTCTGCACCATCCCGCTGATCGACATGCGCCGCTACACCAAGCTGCTCGCCGGCGCGAGCTGGATCGCCGAATATGGCGATCCCGACAAACCCGACGAATGGGCCTGGCTGCAGACCTACTCCGCCTATCACATGGCGACGCCCGGCCAGAAATATCCACCGATCCTGATCGCGACCACGCGCCGCGACGACCGCGTGCATCCCGGCCACGCCCGCAAGATGACTGCCAAGCTGCAGGCAATGGGATATGAGGCCCATCTCTACGAGCCCGCGGCCGGCGGCCACGGCTATGGCAAGGACAACAAGGAACGCGCCGCCTTCATGGCGCTGGGGCTTGGGTTCCTGAGGGAGAAGATCGGGTGGGTGGATGGTGAGGCGTGACTACCCACCCTGTCATTCCGGGGCGCGCGTCAGCGCGAGCCCGGAATCCAGTTCTCCGCTTGCGCATGCGGCCTAATGGATTCCGGGTTCACGCTTCGCGTGCCCCGGAATGACGAGAACGAATCAGCAGCGCGCGAATATCAGGATCATGTTGTTCGCGGGCATTTCGACGGTCGCGCCCAGTGACAGGCCGACGCGCGCCGCCAGCTTCTCGACGTCGGCGATGTCGCGCACGCCCCAGTCGGGATCCTGGTTGCGCAAGGACGTGTCGAACACGGCATTGCTGAGCGCGGTGTGCTTGCCGTCGCGCTTGAAGGGGCCGTAGAGGAACAGCCGGCCGTCGTCGCGCAGGCGGCGTGCGGCGCCTTCGAACAGGCCCTCGGTGACGGACCAAGGCGCGATGTGGATCACATTGGCGCAGAACACCGCGAGCAGCTTTGGCAGCTCGCCGCCCTCAGGCGCAGCACCGGGCCAGGCCGGATCGGAGAGATCGATCCGCAGCGGCGGACGGATATTCGGAAGGGCGGCGAACGCGCGCCAGGCCGCGATGCTCTTCAGATGGGCGTCGTTGAGATCGCTCGGCCACCAGGTGATATCGGGGGTCTGTCCAGCGAAATACACGACATGCTGGCCGGTGCCGCTGCCGGCCTCCAGCACGTCGCCGGAACGCCCTGCGAGGAATTTCTCCAGCACCGCCCAGATCGGCTGATGGTTGCGATGAAAGGCCGCCGCATCGAGCCGGCCGTCGGCCTCGACCCGCCCGCCGTCTTTGCCGAATTCGACCACAAACTCTGGCATGGTGTTCTCCTGTTCCGGTCGCACAAAGCGCAACACCGTAGCGATCCTGCTATTCCGTGCGCGTCGTCGCAATGCGCGATTTGACCGCGGCTCTGTCATAATGGTTACGTCCGTAGCCCGACGCGTAATTCGGGGCGAGCGTACCCATTTCTCCGCTCGTCATTCCGGGATGCGCCGCCAGGCGCAGGCCCGGAATCCATCGCGCCGCATGCGCCCGCGGAGAAATGGATTCTCTGATGTGCAATTGCACATCATAGTTCTCGCTTCGCGAGCCCCGGAATGACGAGCTGAGAGATGGATCGCTCGCTCGTTAAGCTACCGCAGGGTGCGGTGCCGCTTCGCACCGACGAGGGGATGGAGCTATCGTGCCACGCGTTGCAATTCCTTCGTCAGCACATCCAGCGCATCGGCGAGCATCACGCCGCCGCAGACGGTGAGACGTTCGGGGAGCACGATGCGCCTCGCAGGCGGATAGAAGTGCTCAAGCGCCGGATGCAGCAGGAAGGCGCGGCCGTTGTCTTCGGCGCGGTCGCCGGCCTCCGACACCAGGATGAAATCCGGCCTCAGTTGCACGATCGCCTCCAGCGAGGCGTAACCGCCGGCAGCGACGCCTAGGTCGCCGGCGGGATTGAGCAGGCCGGCTTCGGTCAGAAGCGACGAGACCAGGCTGTCGCTGCCGGACACCCAGCCGCGGCGCGCCAGCGGCAGCACGCGATAGTGCTTGCCGGTCGCGGCCTGGCGCGCTCGGGCGATCGCGGCATCTAATCTTGCAATCGCGACCTTTGCGCGGTCCGGATGCTGCACGATCTCGCCCATCTCGCGGATCTGGTCCTTCACCTCGTCCAGCGTGCGCGGCACGCTGAACTCGACGAGGTGAAGGCCGTTGGCCTTCAGAAGCTCGCGCGTTGCGCGCTTGTCGAACAGGCTGGCGACGACGATGTCGGGCTTGAGCACCAGCACGTCCTCCGCGCCGCCGGAAAGGATCGGGAAACGGCGCGCCTGATCGGCGGCAAAGGATTGCCAGGCCTCGCGGGAGTAGCGGCTGAGGCCCAGGATCTGCTGGGGATCGGCGAGCGAGAGCAGCAATTGATCGCTGCAGACATTCATCGAGACGATCCGCGGCGGGCTCGCCGCATGCGCGACAGTGGTGGACAAGACGAACGCTGCAAGGCATGCAGCGAGCCGGCCCATCAGATCTCCGCCCAGGGCACGATCACCGTCTCGCGCTGATGCTCGGCGCGGAAGGCGCTGACGCGGAACACATCGGCCATGACCGCTTCCGACAACGCATCCGCCGGCGCGCCTTGCGATGCGAGGCGGCCCTGCGCCAGCACCAGCGCATGGTCGGCAAAGCGCGCGGCAAGGCCGAGGTCGTGCGTCACCACGATCACCAGCACGCCCTTGTCGGCTGCGGCACGCAAACCCTTCATGACGTCGATCTGGTGGCGCGGATCGAGCGAGGCGGTCGGCTCGTCCGCCAGGATGATCGGCGCCTCCACCGCGAACACGCGCGCCAGCGCAACGCGGCTGCGCTCGCCGCCGGAAAGCTCGGTGACACGCCGCTCCGCGAACTCCATGACATCGGCCGCCTGCATCGCCCGCACCACCGCCTCAGCGTCGCGCGGGGACAGCCGCGCCGGATCGGTCGCGCCATGCGGATAGCGGCCGAGCGCGACGATGTCGCGCGCCGGCAGCGGCCAGTGCACCAGGTGCCCTTGCGGAAGATAGCCGAAGCGTTTGGCACGTTCGCGCAGCGGCAGCGCGGCGAGCGCCTCGCCACCCACCTTGATGATGCCGTCGGAGGGGATGAGACCGGCGAGCGCGCGCAAGAGCGTGGTTTTGCCGGCGCCGTTCGGACCGACCAGCGCGACGAGATGACCTGAGGCGAGTTGCAGCGACACGTCGCTGAGCACGCGGCGGCCGGCGAGCGCGACATCGAGATGTTCTGCGACAAGCGCCGTCATGCGACGCCTCCACCGAGCGCGCGGCGTTCGCGCATGATGAGATAGAGGAAGAACGGCACGCCGATGATCGAGGTCAACACGCCCACCTTGATGTCCGAGGTCGACGGGATGATGCGCACCGCGATGTCGGCCGCAAGCAACAGCGCCGAACCGGCAAGCGCGCTCGGCACCAACAGCCGCGCCGGATCGTGGCCGATGACGGGCCGCATCAGATGCGGCGCGACCAGGCCGATGAAGCCGATGGTGCCGGTGACCGCCACCGCGCCACCGACGCCGAGCGCAACACCCGTGATCACGAACAGCCGCAGGCGGACGACATCGACGCCGAGGCTTTGCGCGGTCTCTTCGCCAAGCGTGAGCGCGCGGAAGGCGCTGGCCTGCGACAGCAGGATGGCGCTACCTGCCACGATGAACGGCAGCGCCAGCGCGACATGCTGGAAGCTGCGATCCTCCAGCGAGCCGAGCAGCCAGAACGCGATCTCGAGCGCCAGGAATGGATTGCTCGCGAGGTTCATCACCAGCGCCGTCGCAGCGCCCGCAAGGCTCGAGATCGCAAGCCCGGCGAGGATCAGGATCAAGAGGCCCGCATTGCGGCCGGCAATCGCGAGCAGCACGAAGACCGAGCCGAATGCGGCGATGATGGCGGCGACCGGCAGCGCATAGGAGCGGACATCGGCCAGCCCCAGCGCGATGACCAGCACCGCGCCGAACGCCGCCGATTGCGGCGCGCCGAACAGCGAGGGCGAGGCTAAGGGATTGCGCAACAGGCCTTGCAGCGCCGCGCCTGACAGCCCAAGGATAGCGCCGATCGCGAATGCCAGGATGGTGCGCGGCAGGCGAATCTCGCGCACGATCACCTGCGTGACATCGCTGCCGCCACCGAACAGCGCCTCGATCACCGTCAGCGGCGACAGCCGCACCGGGCCGGTGCCGAGCGAAATCAGCATCAGCAAGGCAACCAACGCGATCATTGCAACGGTCGCCCCCAACCGCCGCCGCGCGGCGAGACCCGCCGCTATCGTGAAATCATGTGCACTCATCGCGCCCTGCTTCTTGCAGCGAATTCGGTGGCAGACAAGCGACACCGGAACAAAAAAGCGTATGGGAGCCAGGGAGCCGCAGTTTCGCCGGGATTGACTCACGTGCCGCCGAAATCCTAGATGGCCCCCGACGGTTCCTATCGGGATCAAAAGGGAATGCGGTACCGGGAAACTTCCCGTAAAGCCGCGGCTGCCCCCGCAACTGTATGCGGTGAATCCTTCGTCATATGCCACTGGGAGTCTCGGTCCTGGGAAGGCGACGAAGGGTAACGACCCGCGAGCCAGGAGACCTGCCGTCATACGTGGTCACACGCGACGATGTCGGTCGGGGAGTACAGGCATTTGCTTCACCTGAAGCGCGAAACGCGATGGTGAGCCTTGGTTCGCTGTGACGTGCCACTGACGTCATACCGAGGTCTCGCCGATGTTCTCTGCTACCACAGCCACCAAGCAACGCCGCGCGCTGCTGCTCGCGTCGAGCATGCTGGCGCCCGCTTTGTATGTTTCCGCCGCGCAGGCGCAGGAAGCGCCCTCTGAGGAATTGCCGCCGGTCGAGGTCAGGGCGCCCGGCGACCACAACCGCACCCGTGCCAAGCCCGCTTCCGACGGCACTCCAGGCCCCCGGCGTCCCGCGCCGGGCCAGGTGCCGACCAGCGCGCAGCCGGCCGGCGGCGCGGGCGCTGGCGGCGCCGCCGCTGGCGGAGCTTCATCCGGTGGCGGTGGCGGCGGCCCGCAATTTGCCGGCATTGTCGGGACGTCCTCGACCGTGATCACCGCCGACGACATCGCGCATTCGCCGACCCAGGTTCTGGCCGAGATCATCGCGCAGGCGCCCGGCGTACAGCTTCAATCGCTCTATGGCGGCGTGAACGGCGCCAAGACCTCGGTCGACCTGCGCGGCTTCGGCGCGTTCGCCACCGCCAACACGCTGTTCCTGCTCAACGGGCGACGGCTCAACGACATCGACATGGCGCAGGTGGATCTGTCGACCATCCCACTCGATTCGATCGAGCGCATCGAGATCACCCGCGGCAACAGCGGCGCCGTGCTCTACGGCGACAATGCGATAGGCGGCGTGATCAACATCGTCACCAAGACCGGTGTCGGCGGCCCGCCGGTCTCGATCCGCGGCGAAGCCGGCTATGGCTCCTTCAACCAGCGCATGGCCGCGATCTCGACCGCGATGAATTCGGGACCATGGTCGGCGTCGTTTTACGGCAACGGCATCAAGTCCGACGGCTACCGCGTGAACAATGCGCTCGACCAGCGCAACGGCGTCGGCAATCTCAACTACACGACGCCGGACCTGAAAGCCTTCCTGACGGTGACCGGCGACGACCAGAAGCTGGGCTTTCCCGGCGGCAGGCTGGTCGATCCTTCGATCGGCGTCAATCAGCTCGTCACCGATCGCAAGGGCGCCGCCACGCCGTTCGACTATGGCAACCAGCAGGGCGCGAGCGCGACGGCGGGCTTCACCAAGACGCTCCTGAACGGTGTCGACCTAATCGTCGATGGCGGCTACCGCCAGAAGGACACGCAAGGCGCGTTCTTCGGCACCTCGCCATTCATCAGCGCGGCATCCACCTACAATGACGCCGCGTTGCAGACCTGGTCGATCACGCCGCGGCTGAGCATCAACAATTCGATCTTCGGGATTCCCTCGTCGATCCTGACCGGCATCGACTATTACGATGCAACGTTCCACCAGCAGCGCGGCGCGTTCCGGGGCGTGCCGCCGATCCATACCTACGACCTGTCGCAGCAGTCGCTCGCCGGCTATTGGCAGCACACGGTCGGCCTCTTGCCCACCACCGATTTCTCCTATGGCGCGCGGGTGCAGAACACCTGGCTCAGCGCGCGCGATCGCTACGATCCGAACGCGCCGTTCGCCTTCGACGCGCAGGCGACGCCGCTCGACCAGAGCGAGACCAATTACGCGCTGCATGTCGGCGTCGAGCATCGCTTCACCGAAATGTTCTCGGTGTTCGCCCGCGCCGCGCACGCGTTTCGCACGCCCGATGTCGACGAGCGCACGTCCACCGGACCCGCGTTCGATGCGGACTTCAACCCGTTGCCGCAGAATTTCCAGCTGAAGACGCAGACCTCGCACGACGTCGAAGCCGGCTTCCGCGTCAAGACGGGCCGCTTCCAGGTGCAAACCAGCATCTACAACATGGACCTCGAGAACGAGATCCATTTCAATCCGGTGCTGTTCTACAACATCAACCTCGATCCGACCCGGCGTTATGGCTCCGAGACGCAGGCCTCGCTGCGCGTCAGCGATACCGTGTCGCTGCGCGGCGGCATGGCTTACACGCGCGCGGTGTTCCGCGAGGGACAGTTCGCGGGCAACGATGTGCCGCTGGTGTCGCGCTATACCGGCAATCTCGGCGTGACCTGGAATATCTGGGACAACTATCTCGTGTTCGATGCCACGCTGCGCGCCTGGAGCTCGCGCGTCATGGACAACGACCAGGCCAATACGCAGACCCGCATTCCGGGCGATGCGACGATCGACCTCAAGCTCAGCGGCGCCTATGAGCATTTCTTCTGGTCGGTCAGCGCCAACAACGTCCTGAATGCGCTCTATTACGACTACGCCATCGCCTCGAACTTCACGCCCGGCCGCTTCAGCGCCTATCCGCTGCCGGGTCGGACTTTCCTGGTGAAGGCCGGCGCCACGTTCTGAAGCGATCGGCCGGTCCGCGAGCCACGCGCGGACCGGCTTGTTCCGCCCGAATCAGCCATTATGTCGTGATGGCGGGAGATCGACATGGGCGGGATCGGGAAGAGAAGCCAACCTCCGAAGCAGGAAGGCGGCAAGCCAAGGCCGCCGCCTCCACCTGCGCGTCATGAGGAGGACGACGACTACGAAGACGGCGACATCGCCACACCGAAGCGCAATCGCTACGGCCCCGACGACGAACCGTTGTAAGACGCTTCGCGTCATTGCGAGCGCGGAATTGTAGATGGGGTAACGGGCCGCGGTCTGCCCTCCAAGCAAGCCGCGCTTGCTACGGCGCTATGGGTGGCGCGCTGCGC
>NZ_JBVBEF010000078.1:0-36344 GCF_055456055.1 Bradyrhizobium sp. LeoB3 | reverse complement strand
TGGTCCTACCCCCGTGCTTTTTGTTGCACGGGACCCATGGGTGCAACCGGCACCCGGCTTTCCCTGCGCCCTCTGATATCGAGGAGGGTGAAACGAGATGCAAACCTCGGGCGCAAAGCGCCGCGAGAACGCGGACTCACATCCCCTCCGCTGTTTGAAATTTGAAATCAGACCTTTCCCCCGTCGTCCCGGGCTTGCGCGCCGCGGCGAAGCTCTTAGGCGTAGCCGGGACCCGGGACCCATAACCGCAGGCGCTTGTGATGTGCTCCGCTGCAACTGCTCGTTGGCGCCGCAACACCTCCCTGTGGTTATGGGTGCCTGCTTCCGCAGGGACGACATCGTAGGATGGGTAGAGCGAAGCGAAACCCATCATTCGCGCGCGCATCTCTCGCGAGCGTGAGCGCGGATGTGTTAGCGGGCTAATACGTTTGACGCTCTCACCTGCATCCGCATCGCACACGTTCCTTGGCGCGCCGCACAAATTCAGGAGCGTCCAACCTGATACGAAAAATCATCATTGCATTGCCGCTCGCGCGTGATGTGATGAGGGCTTGAGCATCGCGGCTGCTGTCGACAACGAACGGCAAGAGAAAAAACCACCCGCTGCAACGGAGTCATTGATTGCCTTGTTTTCGGCAGAGTTCCGGCGCTCATTTGCACCGGGTCTGAATTCAAGCTCGGTGTTACACCTCAACTCAAGATGGAACTCGAGATGCACCATCCAGACCAGACACGTCGTTCGCTTCTGAAGGTTCTTGCCACCGGCGCCTGCGTTGCGGCCGCCTCGCCTGTTGCGGCGCAAGAGGATCAGCCCGGCAGCAGCGATCGGCCGAAGAAGGGCGATCTCCTCGTTATCTCCGAAGGCGACCGCGCCGGCCAAGTCATCAAGTCCGACGACCTCAAGCTAGGCGGCCCTCCGGTACGCGCCTGGCCGAAGGATCCCGCCACCTCGGTGGTCCGCAAAGGTTCGCGTTTGAATGAAGTGCTCGTCATCAGGCTAAATCCCGATGAACTCGATGATGACACGCGCGCGCGTTCGGCCGACGGCATCGTCGCCTATTCAGTGATCTGCGCGCATGCCGGATGTCCGATCACGGGTTGGGTGAAGGCGGCCGAAAGCGACCAGAAGGTCCTCAAGTGTTTTTGCCACAATTCCGAATATGACCCGCGGCACAACGCGGACGTCGTGTTCGGGCCGGCAACCCGTCGTCTGGCGGCGCTTCCGTTGGCTCTTACTGACGGTTCGCTCACAGTGTCTGCGGCGTTCGTAGGAAAGGTAGGTGTTTGAGGCAAAGGATCAGGCAACGCGATCGAACTGGATTTATGCAACTAAAAGTTGCGAAAGATCGTAAATGAAAAGCAAAGCAGGGAGGTAGCATCTAATGAGCAGGAAACAATGGCTTCTTACGAGTGCAGCGGCGTTCGCGTGCCTTGTCTCAACCGCCGCGGTGGCTGGCCCGATCGAGAATTACAGCCCGGTGACCTCGGCGCGTCTCGAAAATCCCGAGCCGGGCAACTGGATGCTGTATCGGCGGACCTATGACGGGCAGGGCTATAGCCCGCTTGAGCAGATCAACACCTCGAACGTCAAGAGCCTGACGCCGGTATGGACGTTCTCCACCGGCGTGATCGAAGGCCACGAGGCGCCGCCGATCGTCAACAACGGCGTGATGTTCGTTGCAACCCCGATGGGGCAGGTGATCGCGCTCAACGCCAAGACCGGCGACGAATATTGGCGCTACAAGCGGCAACTTCCGGAAGATCTGTTCCAGTTGCATCCGACCAGCCGCGGCGTCGGCCTGTGGCAGGACAAGCTCTATCTTGCCACGACGGATGACCATGTGGTCGCGCTCGATGCCAAGACCGGCAAGGTGGTCTGGGATACGAAGGTGCAGGATTACAAGAAGGGCCAGTACATGACCCTGATGCCGCTGATCGTCGACGGCAAGGTCATCGTCGGCGGCTCCGGCGGCGAATTCGGCGTCCGTGGTTATGTCGTCGCATATGACGCCAACAGCGGCAAGGAGCTGTGGCGGACCTTCACTATTCCTGCTCCCGGCGAGCCCGGCAGCGAGACGTGGAGCGGCGACGACTGGAAGACCGGCGGCGGATCGGCCTGGATGACCGGCAATTACGACAAGGACACCAAGACGATCTATTGGGGCGTCGGCAACGCCGCACCATGGCCCGGCTCGGCGCATGCTGGCGACAACCTCTACACCAGCTCAGTGCTCGCGCTCGATCCGGACACCGGCAAGATCAAGACCCACTTCCAGTATCACCAGAACGATTCCTGGGACTGGGATGAGGTCGAAGCGCCGATCCTGGTCAACGTGGAACGGGAAGGCCGTCCGTTCAAGGCGCTCATTCACCCCGGGCGCGATGCGATCTTCTGGGTTCTCGAAGCGAAGCCCGATCGCATCAACTATGTGACCGGCTGGCCGTTCGTGTACACCAATGTTTGGAAAGGCATCGAGAAGGAGACCGGCAGGCCGATCGTCGATCCCGAGCACAAGCCGGTGCTCGGCAAGCGGGTCGAGTTCTGTCCGTCGCTGTGGGGCGGCAAGGATTGGCCCTCGGCGGCCTATAGCCAGAAGACCAAGCTCGTCTACGTTCCCGCCAACGAGAACTTCTGCGGCGGCTTCTCCGGCGAGAAAACACCGCTGGTTCCCGGCCAGCTCTGGCTCGGCACCAAGCCGGAGGATATCGGTCTGACCGTGCGCCCCGGCGCCACTCACATGGGCGAGTTGCAGGCTTGGGATCCAGCCAGCGGCAAGAAGGTCTGGTCGCACACCTTCCCGAAATCGCAACTGTTCGGTTCGGTGCTCGCGACCGCGGGTGATCTGGTCTTTGCCGGAGGCACCAACGATCGCAACTTCCGCGCCTTCGATGCCAAGAGTGGCGAGCTGCTGTGGGAGCAGAAGACCAATTCCGGCATCATGGGCATGCCGATGTCCTATGAGGTCGACGGCACGCAATATATCGCGATCCAGTCGGGCTGGGGCGTCGACGCGCAGCGTATCCAGGATGCCTTGGCCACCCAGAATGTCGGCGTGGAGAACAACGTTCCCCAGGGCGGCGTCGTCTGGGTGTTCGCGGTCAAGAAATAGCGACGCGGCGGAGCGGGGGGACAAAGCGGCGGACCGAAAGGTCCGCCGTTCTTCGTTAGGGATTACTTGCCTTTGTTGTCGACCTTCGCCTTCTCGTCCTCGTTCATCTTCTTGACCGTCGGATCGCGGCTGGCTTCTCCTGTGGTCTGGTTGGTGGTGGCCGGTGGGGCGTTGTTCGGCAGGGAATTCTGCTCCGCGGGCGTCTTCGCCGGCCGCGTGGCAGTCGCGGGTGGTGACGTGTTCGCTTGTGCGTTCGCTGCTTGCGCATTCAAAAGAAAGGCGCCCGCCAGTAGGGACACCGCGAGCGCCGGGAAATTGTGTTTCATCGATCTGTCTCCTCTCCAGACCGATGAAACGGTTGGTGCGAGTTTGCGTTCCGCGTCATGCCTCCAGTTGCTTGCCGATCGGCATCGCACGGATGCGCTTGCCGGTCGCGGCGAAGATCGCATTGATCAGCGCCGGTGCGAATGGCGGCACGCCGGGTTCGCCGACGCCGCTTGGCGGCGTATCGGGGCTCGGGGGCGGCACGATGTAGACATTGGTCACGGCAGGGGCCTCGTCGATCCGGATCACCGGGTGATCGTCGAAATTGCCCTGCTGCACCTTGCCGTCCTTGAAGGTGACCTCGCCATACTTGGCAAGGCTCAGGCCCATGATTGCCGCGCCCTCGATCTGCGACTGGATGCGCTCGGGGTTGACATAGGTGCCGCAATCGATCGCGGTGTCGACCCTCGGCACCGTCAGCTTGCCCTTATCGTCGACAGCCACCTCGACGATGGTCGCGATGTAGCTGACGAAGCTCCTGTGCACCGCGATGCCGAGGCCATGGCCCTTGGGTACCGAGCGTCCCCAGCCGCCCTTGTCGGCGACCAGTTCGACCACCTTGCGCAGCCGCGCGGTGTCGATCGGGTAGCTGTCATAGGGCTCGCCGTAGTTCCAGGGATCCTTCACCGAGGACAGATTGACGATCCGCGGCGAACCGATCAGCTCCAGCAGCATATCCTTCGGATCGCGGTTGGTGGCCTGGGCGATTTCGGCGACCATCGACTGCACCGCGAAGGCGCGCGGGATGTTCGAGACCGAACGGAACCAGCCGATGCGGGTATGTGCGGCCGCTTCCGGATTCTCGCACTGCAGGTTGGCGATCTCGAACGGATTGTCGATCAGCCCCATGCCAAGCTCGAACGGCGCCTGGTGGACGGTCCCGGCGGCGAAGGTCGAGGCGATCGACGGAGCCACGCTGCGATGGCGCCAGGCGATCACCTTGCCATTCTTGTCCAGCCCCGCCTCGATCCGCTCGACCGAGACAGTATGGAGGAAGTCATGGCGCACGTCGTCTTCGCGCGTCCACTGTACCTTCACAGGCACCCCCAGCTCCTTCGAGAGCAGCGCGGCCTCAAGCGCGAAGTCGCATTTCGACTTGCGCCCGAAACCGCCGCCAAGCAGCGTGACGTTGACGGTCACGTTCTCTTCGGGGATGCCGAGCGTCTTGGCGACGTCCTCGCGCGTTCCGCCCGGGCTCTGCACGGGGGCCCAGATTTCCGCCTTGTCGCCCTTGACGTTGGCGACCGCGACCGGCGGTTCCATACTGACATGGGCGAAATGGGGCAGGTAGTACTCGCCGACGATGACCTTGTCGGCGCTCTTCAACGCCGTCTCGGCATCGCCTTCCTTGCGCACGACAAGACCTGGCTTGCGCGCGGCTGCTTCGAGCTCGGCGCGATAGGCGACCGAGTCGTATTTGGCGTTGGCGCCGTCATCCCAGGTCACCTTCAGCGCATTGCAGCCCTTGATCGCAGCGCCGGTATTGCGTGCGATCACGGCCACCCCGCCGAGCGGCTGGAATTTCGACGGCCACGGCCATCCCTTCACTTCCATCACCTTCTCGACGCCGGAGACTTTCAGCGCTTCGGCGCCGTCGAAGGAGACGAGCTTGCCGCCGGTCACCGGCGGACGGGCGATGACGGCATATTTCATCCCCGGCAGCCGCACGTCGGCGCCATAGCGGGCGGCGCCCGTCGTGATGTCGTGGAGATCGACCATGCCGATCTCGCCCTTGCCGAGGTACCGGAAGTCCTTGGGGTTCTTGAGCTTCAGGCCTTCGATGCTCGGTACCGACTCCTTTGCGGCATCGGCCGCGAGTTCGCCGAAGCCGAGCTTGCGCCCGCTCGCGCTGTGGACGACTTCATGACGGACCGCCTTCACCTCGCTCGCCGGCACGCCCCAGCGTTTCGCCGCGGCTTGCTCCAGCATGGTGCGGGCCGAGGCGCCGATCTGGCGCATCGGGATCAGGTAGTGGCGCGTGCTGCGCGAGCCGTCGGTATCCTGGTTGCCGAACTTGACCTCATCGCCATGCGCCTGCTGGACGCGGACGCGCGACCAGTCGGCTTCCAGCTCTTCGGCCACGATCAGCGGCAGGCTGGTGCGCACACCGGTTCCCATCTCGGAGCGGTGCGCCACGATCGTGACGATACCGTCAGGCGCGATTGAGACGAAGACGCGCGGGTCGACGACGACGCCGTGCGGCATCTTCCCCGCGCCGGTCTCGTAGGCAAAGCTCGGTCGTATCATCACAGGTGCAGCGAGCACGAACCCGCCGGCCAGCCCTAAGGTCTTCAGGATGCTGCGGCGCGAAACGTTCTCGACCTTGATGTGCTTCTCGAAACCGCGAAGCTTGTTGGGATTGGTGAGGATATTCATGTCACACCCCCGTCGATGCGAGATGAACTGCGTTCTCGATCCGCTGGTAGCAGCCGCAGCGGCAGATGTTGCCGGACATGGCTTCGCGGATCTGGTCGTGCGATGGCTTGGGATTGTCCATCAGCAGCGCAGCGGCCTGCATGATCTGGCCGGCCTGGCAATAGCCGCATTGCGGCACGTTGAGCTGGCGCCAAGCCTTCTGCACCGGGTGGTCGCCGGCCGGATGCAAGCCCTCGATGGTGGTGACCTCGCGTCCGGACGCATCCGACACCGAGGTGACACAGGCGCGCACCGCCTGCTTGTCCATGATCACGGTGCAGGAGCCGCACAGCGCCTGACCGCAACCGAATTTGGTGCCGGTGAGTCCTATTTCGTCACGGATGAACCAGAGTAGCGGAAGATCGGGATCGCCATCCCAATTCTGTTCCTGACCATTAATCTTCAACTTGACCATGATCGTCCCTCGCTCTTCTTAAGCTGTTGATGTCTGCAGGCCGCAAGCGAGAACATATTTCTCCCTGCGCTCGCGACCACTTCTTCTGGGTCTCGTGTGGCGGGCAGGTCCTTGGAGATGTTTAAGGGGAGCCCGTTGCACGATCGGTAGTCCGTGTCCGGCTGCTCCTTTGCTATGTTCAAATGAAATGCGCCGCCCGCGCGCATCGGGAAAAACAAATGTTATCAGAAACCGATGCGACAGTGACTTCACAGCCCGGTGTTCTGCATTTGCCGTTTGTCAAAAGCGGGGCCGACCGTCAGTGATGTTAGATCGTCAGGATATTTTTGCAAACGCGGCCGACGAAAAATTCACCGCGCGAGGCAGACGCGGATCGGGAAAAGGCGGAACTGACCTATTTACGGGAGCAATATGAAGGATGGGCGCGTGCAGCGGAAAATGCTGCGGTGCGGGCGCAGATGGCACCGCTGGCGGTCGAGCACCGCCAGCGGGAGCGCGGGCAAATCAGGCAGCCTTGTTAAGCAGCCTTGGATTTCGCGACGTGAGTCGCGATCGCATCCATCAGCGCCGGCGACAGGCAGTCATAGGGCTCGAGTCCCAATTCCTTCAGCCGGCCGCGGATCGCCGGCATGTCCTCCGGCTTGGCGCCGGACTCGATCACCGACGAGACGAACGCAGCAAATCCCGGCGCCGCCGAGCCGCTTTCCTGGAATAGTTCGGGATGGATGAAGTCAAGGCCGTAGAACGGATGCGCCTTGTTCTCAATCCGCCCGTACATATGCGTGCCGCAATCCTTGCAGGCATAGCGCTGGATCACGGCCGCGGGGTCGACGATCTGCAGCTTGTCGCCGTTTTCCAGGACCGTCAGGTTCTGTCTCGGTACCACCGCAACGACCGAGAACATCGCCCCTTCCGGCTTCCAGCATTTGGTGCAGCCACAGGCGTGGTTATGTGCGACGTCGCCCTTGATCTCGACCTTCACCGGTCGGTCCGAGCATTTGCAGACCAGCGTGCCACCGGCAAAGTTGCCCGAGCCCTTTTGGATGCCGTTGTCAATCGACGGGTGGAGATGAACAGTCATGGGTCAATCCTCCTGGTGTTTGACACGTTGATTCTGGAACGGGACATCGTGATCCCGTTCCACCTTTTGCTGGAGCATGACCCTTTCGGGGAGCCGGGTCCGCTTCCGCCGACCTGGCACTCCGATTCGGATCACGCCCTAGTAGACGACGACCGAACGGATCGACTTGCCCTCGTGCATCAAGTCGAATCCCTTGTTGATGTCCTCGAGCTTGAGCACGTGGGTGATCATCGGATCGATCTGGATCTTTCCGTTCATGTACCAGTCGACGATCTTCGGCGTGTCGGTGCGGCCGCGCGCGCCGCCGAAGGCCGTGCCCTTCCAGACCCGTCCGGTGACGAGCTGGAACGGCCGGGTCGCGATCTCCTTGCCGGATTCCGCAACGCCGATGATCACGGAGACGCCCCAGCCGCGGTGGCAGGCTTCCAGCGCCTGGCGCATCACATTGGTGTTGCCGGTGCAGTCGAAGGTGTAATCGGCGCCGCCATCGGTGAGTCCGACCAGATGCTGGACGATATCGCCGCCGACTTTCGTCGGATTGACGAAATGCGTCATGCCGAAGCGGCGGCCCCAATCTTCCTTGGAGTCGTTGATGTCAACGCCGATTATCTTGTCCGCGCCGACCATCTTGGCGCCCTGGATCACGTTGAGCCCGATACCGCCGAGGCCGAACACCACGACGTTGGAGCCTGGCGTGACCTCGGCGGTGTTGACCACGGCGCCGACGCCGGTGGTCACGCCGCAGCCGACATAGCAGCTCTTGTCGAACGGAGCGTCCTCGCGGATCTTCGCCACCGCGATCTCCGGCAGCACCGTGTAGTTCGAGAAGGTCGAGCAACCCATGTAGTGGTAGATGGTCTGGCCCTTGTAGCTGAAGCGCGAGGTGCCATCCGGCATCACGCCCTTGCCCTGAGTGGCGCGGATCGCGGTGCAGAGGTTGGTCTTCTGGCTCAGGCAGCTTTTGCACTGCCTGCATTCGGGCGTGTAGAGCGGGATCACGTGATCGCCCGGCTTCACCGAGGTCACGCCTGCACCGACCTCGCGGACGATGCCGGCGCCCTCATGGCCGAGGATGGAAGGGAAGATTCCCTCGCTGTCGAAGCCGTCAAGCGTGTAGGCATCGGTATGACAGATGCCGGTCGCCTTGATCTCGACCAGGACTTCACCGGCCTTCGGGCCTTCCAGGTCGAGCTCGACGATCTCAAGCGGCTTCTTGGCTTCGAATGCGACGGCAGCGCGTGTCTTCATGTTGATCTCTCCGTAAAGCGTGTTGTCGCCCGCGCTCCGCAGCTTCAATTCTTGCCCATGCAGGACTCTTCCGCCTGCTTATAGGCGGCGGGCTTCTCTTCATGCTTTGCGGGGCGTACGCGCCCCACCGCGTCATTGGCGCGGGCGCGCAGGTAGACATAGAGGTCGTCCATGTAGCAGGCGACGTTTGGATTGTCACCGAATGCCGGCATGACATTTTCCTGTGCGGTACTGACGTTCTTGCGGCCGCTGGCGACGACGCCCAGAAAATCGGCATAGCTCATGGTCTTCAGCGAACTCGCCAATGCCGGTGCATAGGTCGAGCCCATGCCATCCGGGCCATGGCAGACATGGCATTCCGAATGATAGCGCCGGTATCCGGAGTAGGTGTACCAATCCACCGACCCGTCGGCTGCGACCTTGAAGGTCGGGTTACCTTCCTTGTCCAGATATTTGCCGTTCTCTTCCTTCACGGCGGCCGGATCGACCGCATCGTCGGCGAAGGCGAATCCTCCAGATACGGCGATGATCATCGCCGCAACCACAAACCAGCTTTTACGCAAGAGCATGTCCTCGAGATCAGATACAGGCAAAACCGGCGCGTGGATGGTCCACGCGCCGGAACGACGTTCGGCTCACTGCGGGAGGGAGAACACGGTGAGCGTTCCGCCGAGGGCGGTATAGTTGCTCAGCGCCGCATAGCCGCCGACCGCGCCGAGACCGGCAGTCGGATCGGTCAGGCCTGCAGCAAGGCCGATGCCTGCCCAGCCGCCGACACCCGAGAGTATGGCCACATACTGTTTGCCACCCTGCTCATAGGTCGTGACGTTGCCGATGATGCCGGACGGAGTCTTGAACTTGTAGAGCTCCTTGCCGGTCTTGGCGTCGACCGCCTTGAGATAGCCTTCGAGCGTGCCGTAGAACACCACGCCGCCGGCGGTCGCAAGCGCGCCTGACCAGACCGAGAACTGCTCCTTGTTCGACCAGACGATCTTTCCGGTCTTGTTGTCCCAGGCGATGAAGTTGCCCATGTGGGATTCGCCGGGAGGCGGATACATCGAGAGCGTCGCGCCGACATAGGGCTGGCCCGCGGTGTAGCTCACCTTGAACGGTTCATAGTCCATGCAGACGTGGTTGGTCGGCACGTAGAACAGTTGCGTCTCCGGCGAGTAGGCTGCCGGCTGCTCGTCCTTGCTGCCGAGCGCAGCCGGGCAGATGCCCTTGACGTTGACATCTTCGCCCTGCTTGTCGGTCGAATATTGGTCGAGGACCTTCGGCCGGCCGTAGGTCGGCGAGCTCTTGTTCATGTCGACGCCGCTGGTCCAGTTGACCTTCGGGTCATACTTCTCGGCGACGAGCAGTTCGCCGTTGGTGCGATCGAGCGTATAGGCCAAGCCGTTACGATCGAAGTGCGTCAGCAGCTTGCGCTCCTGACCGTTGAAGGGCTGGTCGGTCAGGATCATCTCGTTGACGCCGTCATAGTCCCATTCGTCATGGGGCGTCATCTGATAGACCCACTTGGCCATGCCGTTATCCGGACTGCGCGCGAAGATGGTCATCGACCACTTGTTGTCGCCCGGACGCTGCTTTGGGTTCCAGGTCGAGGGATTGCCCGAACCGTAATAGACGAGGTCGAGCGTCGGGTCGTACGACAACCAGCCCCAGGTGCAGCCGCCGCCGGTCTTCCACTGGTCGCCCTGCCAGGTCTTGAGGCTCGAGTCCTTGCCGACCGGCTTGCCAAGAGCGGTGGTCTTCTCGGGATCGATCTTGATCTGATCATCTGGCCCTTCGGAATAGGCGCGCCAGACCTGCTTGCCGCTCTTCGTGTCGTAGGCGGTCACGTGGCATTGCACGCCGAACTCGCCGCCGGAGATGCCGACCAGCACCTTGTCCTTCACGACCAGCGGTGCGGATGTGCCGGTCTCGCCCTTGCCAGGATCACCGTTCTTGGCCGTCCACTCCACCTTGCCGGTCTTGGCGTCGAGTGCCACCAGCGAGGTGTCGGCCTGGTGCAGGAAGATCTTGCCGTCGCCATAGGCCACGCCACGATTCACCGTGTCGCAGCACATCACCGGGATCACGTTCGGATCCTGCTTCGGCTCGTACCTCCAGACAATCTTGTTGTCCTGCGACAGATCAAGAGCATAGACCTTGTTCGGGAAGGGCGTGTGCACGTACATCATGTTGCCGATGATCAGCGGCCCGCCCTCATGGCCACGCAGCACGCCGGTCGAAAATGTCCAGGCGACCTGCAACTTTCCAACGTTCGAGGCGTTGATCTGATTCAGCTTCGAGTAGCGCGTGTTGGCATAGTCACCCGCCGGCATAACCCAGTCCTTCGGGTTTTGCGTCATCTTGCTGAGTTCTTCGTTGGCACTGGCAGCACCTCCGCCGAGCGCCGCCACGGCGCCGATAGAGGTCGCGATTAGCACCTTGCGCATAGTGATTTCCTCCCAATGATGACCTTCCGCTTTCAATCGAAACGGCCCATTTTTTTGGTTCCTCCTCCTATCCCCTTCGTCGACGCGCGACTTGCCCAAGAGAGAAGGGCGGCTTGCTCAGAAGTGAAACTCGAAGAACTTTTTTGCTTGCAGTGCAGCGCAGTGAGCGCGGGCGTAACGTCCCTCGCGGGCGCGCGAGACTGATTTCCCTTGACGGCACTTGCAGTAAAGTCGAGGATTAATCCTTAAGGTTGTCAGGAGGAACGCTGCTCAGGGGTCAAAGACCGCGTTAAGATTGAGGTAACGGTACTTCACGGTGACCAAAGCCTCTCGCGGCGAGCAGTCACGCTTTCATCTCGAATCGGTGGCTGGATATGCCCGATACCGTCCGTTCGCTCACTACCTCCGGATTGACGCCGAAGAAGCAGGTCCAGTGTTGGACAGATGCACTGACCGATCTATGCGGCCGGTTTGATGTCGACCCGATGGACGCGTCCACGCTCGAGGCACGGGTCAATTATACCACCGTCTCGCGGCTGAAACTCTGCCAGATCGAGGTGAGCCAGCACCGTATCGCGCATGTCAATGCGCGCTCGAAACTGAGCGACCATCCCTACATCAAAATCCTGTTCCAGACCCATGGCACCTCCTATTTCGAGCAGGACGGCCGCCATTTCGAGCTCGTTCCCGGCGATTGCCTCGCCTATGACGTTTCCAGCCCGCACACCATTATCAGCCCGTCGCTGACGCGACATGAGGTCGTGATCGTGCCGAAGGCGCTGTTGCAGGAGCGCGGTTTTCGTTCCGCGCGGATGCCGGCCTGCAAGCTCTCGGCCCGCAGCGGCACCGGCCGTATCGCCTACGATTTCGTGCATGCGGCCTTTTCCGAGGCGAGCCGGCTGTCTCCCTACAATGCGATGGGCGTCGCCGATTCGTTGATCGATCTGTTGCTGTTGCCGCTGCGTGAAGCCGAGACGACGTTCAACCATGGCGGTGCGGAGGCGACCTATATCCGAGCCCAGTTCTTCATCCGCGAACACCTGCGCGATCCGGATCTCTGCATCGACCAGATCTCGACCGCGCTAGGCTGCACCAAGCGCTATCTCCACATGCTGTTCAGCGAGCGCGGCATGACCGTGAGCGACTATATCTGGCGCGCCCGGCTGCAGCATTGCCGCGAGGAACTGGAAGCGCAGCCCGGCAAGACGATCACGGACGTCGCATTCTCCTGGGGCTTTTCCAGCTCTTCGCATTTCAGCCGCGTGTTCCGGAAGTATTTCGGCATCGTGCCGTCAGCCGTCCACCGGCAGCAGCAGGCCGGCTCCGCCGCGGAGTTTTCGGCGACTTCGGACTAGATCATAAAGCGCGCCGTGGGCGGCCGGCGTGCGCTCTGCCATCCATGCAAGCTTCTCTGCTGCCCTTGTCGTAGAGGCTCTGCCAAGGGAGATGAGAGATGAAATTGCGTGGTCTTTTTGTCTTGATTTTAGCCGCTGCGGTGTTTTCGGCCCCGGCTCTGGCCGCCCCGAAGCGCGCCGACCCGATCAAGACGTTCGACACCGACAATGATGGCACTCTCGATCTGGCCGAGGTGAAGAAGGCGGCATCGGCGCTGTTTGCCAAACTGGACGGGGATCATGACGGCACGCTCGATGCGCGAGAATTGCGCGGCCGCCTCAGCGCCAAGGAATTGGCGGCTGCCGATCCTGACCATGACGGAACGCTGACGCAGGATGAATATCTTGCGGTCGTGGAGCAGCGCTTCAACGCGGCCAATCCGGACAAGGATGGAACGCTTGACGCCAAGGAACTGCAGTCGCCCGCCGGTCGCGCCCTGCTGCGGCTATTGCGATAGGATGACAGGGTCTTTGTTTGAGCATGGCCTTTTCGGAAAACCGGTTTGCACTTTTCCGGACCATGCTCTCTAGCTGGCAGGCCCGTGCGAGCAGGCTGCGGGCCGCGGCCTGGAGCCGCGCTTGTCGGACGGCACATTGCAATTGTCGATCCGCTGCTCGTCCATCCATTTCTTGCCGAGCCGTTCCTTGCCGGTCAGCGTCGCCGGCATCTGCGTCTGCCCGGGCTGGCGCCGTTCCTCGGCGGCGGCTGGCGATGCAACAGCGATCATGATGAATGGAACGAGTAAGAGGCGGGATGACGTTCTCATGCGAGGCCTCGAAAAGCGCTTGCAACTGATGCGGCGTGAACGGCGGCAGTGAACAGCATCGGATTTCACCTCGCCACCCGGAACCTGGGACGCGTGCTTCGGTTCTTCCGTGATCCCGGCGTGCAGGGGCACGCGCCGATTCGAGAAGGAGACGAGACATGAGCACAAGACGCACCATCTTTGCGGGTTGCTCCATCCTGGTGCTGAGCGCCGGCGCCGCGCTGGCAGGTCCCTGCAATACCCAAGGCCAAAGCGCCAATAAGGATGCGGGTTCTGGCCCGGCATCGACCAGCAGCCAGACCACAACGGGCATGGCGAGCGACAAGGAGCATCCGCCGACCAGCACGATGAATAGGGCCACCGAAGATGTCGCCACATCCTCGCAGGATGTGCAGCGGCAGATGCAGGGCGAGCCCACGGCAGCACAGCAAGCCGAAGGAAAGAAGTCCGAAGGCCAGATGGCGAACAAGGACAACGATTGCTGAGCGCGTTGCTCTTGAACGGCGTCACGCCTCACGCTGTGTCGTGCGATCGATCGTTGAAGCACTCGCGTGCGCGTGTGTGCCCAGCGTGACAGGCTTTGCCCAAGAGGGAACTTGTTTGTCCAGGAGGGAACTATCGGCGCTCAACTGCGGCACAGATGCGCTCGCTGGTCGATCTTGTCCACTTGCGCCACGCGTGAGCTGGCCATAGGTTCGACCTTGGCGTGAACCTCGCGCCAAGCCATTTGGGAGGATCGAATGAGCTGGAAGACTCCGAAGATCGTCGAAGTGCAGGTCGGCATGGAAATCAACATGTACGCCTGCGCGTCACGCAAGTAAGCGTCAAGCGCCTGCCCGGCTCGCGCAGCGCTATCTGCGCAAGCCGAGGCAGGCGAATTCGTCAGGCTCACATTTGTTGGGCTCTGTGTGAGACGCCCTTAAACTTCCTTCGTATCGAAAATGTAGAGATCGGCGCCGCCATCGGCAAAGTTGGCGAGATCCGCGCCTGCCGCCTTTCCTTCCGCCGATCCCATGCCTGCCTTCAGCGCGTCGAGCGAGTCGAAATACAGCGTTGCCGCAAGGTGGACGTTGCTCTCGCCCGCTGGCGTCCTGAGCGGAGCCGTGCTGATGTCGTATTTCTTCAGTCCCGGGATCTTCTTGGCCAGCGGAATGTGCACCGATGCGTAATACTTGTCGAAGGCCTCGGCGTTTTTCGGCGTTTTATAAAGTACCAGAACTCGTGCCATTCGGTTTATTCTCCCTGAAGCGATTGTTCTTCCGCGGGCCCTTCCCGGGTCTTGCATTGCAGCCGAAATGGTCCTTGCAATCAAGCTTCCAATCGCTGCCGCTCGACAGGACGTTGTGATAGGAATGTTCTTGTCGGCGCTGCTGATGCTTTCGATTCGCTCTCGGGACTGAGATGTCTTTTCGCACAACGATGCTCCGGGCGGCTGCCGTGTGCTTTTTCGCACTGCTTGCTGCCGTCGGTGCGCGTGCCGAGGAAATCGATACCGAGCATCTGTTTGGCTTCCTGATCGGCACCGACATCGGGCGTGTCGGCGAGCGTGAATTCCAGACCGAGACCACGGGAAGCTTTTCCAGGAATGGTGGCAGCTATCGTGCGGTTACCCAGGAGTTCGAACTCGAATTCGTGCCGGCCCGCGACATTCGCATCGAGCTTGGCGGCGCCTTTGTGGCGCACCAGATCTACGGCATTCCCGGCTTTGAAGATCGGCGTCAATTGACCTGGCAAGGTCTTTCTTTGGATGTCCGTTACCGATTTCTCGACCGCGAGACGGCGCCGTTCGGCCTGACCCTCGCAGTGGAAAGCCACTCCGACCGGATCGACGAGACCACAGCCGATCGCATCCGCAATTTCGGCACTGAATTGAGGTTGGCCTTCGATCGCGAGTTGGTACCGAACTTCCTGATCGCGGCACTCAATTTCATCTATCAGCCGGAATGGACGCGTTTTCTTGCCTCGCGCGCTGCGGAACAGGAGGCGACGGTTGGCGCGGCCGTCGGGCTGATGGCGCAGATCAGGCCCGGCGTTTTCGTTGGCGGCGAGGCGCGCTATCTCCGCCATTATGACGGGATCGGGCTGAACGAGTTCGAGGGGCAGGCCTTGTTCATCGGTCCGGTCGCCTATCTCCAGCTCTCGGAACGTGCGCGGCTGACCGCGGCCTGGAGCGTGCAGGCCTGGGGGCGTCCTGCCGGATCGGCTGCGGCGCTCGATCTGGTCAATTTCGAGCGCCATCAGGCGCGGCTTGTGTTTGGCATGAATTTCTAGGAACCTCCCGCAGTGGTTCCGGCTTTCACGGTGAGGCGAAACCTGGCCTCGCCGCCCACGTAGCTTGCTGTGCTGTTACTTCACCGAAGCACCAGGGATTTGAGGCATGAATCCGATCGATCTCATCGTGACCGTCTGTGCCGTGCTGTCGCCCGCCACCTGCGAGGAGACCCATCTGGTGTTCTCCTTCAACGGTTCGCTGCGGCAATGTGCGATGGCGGCTCCGCCCTACATTGCGCAATGGGTCGGCGAGCATCCGAAGTGGACCGCGGTCAAATGGCGCTGCGAATATCCGCACAGCAATGATCGAGCGGAAAAGACGGCGGCTCCGATCGCGGGCTGAGCCTATTTGTTGCAGTCCTTCAGATCCTTGTCAGAGATCGAGAACACCGCGTCGGCCTTGATCTCGATGTCGCGGACGAAGCACTGCCTGGCGCCGGCATAACTCACCTTGGCGTCGTAGCGTCCGGGCTCGACGCCCACGAGGCGCAGCCGCTCGTCGTGGTCGACCTCCTTGTCCTTGTCATTCAGGGTCTGATTGGGCCCCCAATCGTTCTTACCGACCGGCGAAAGTTGGAAGCCGGAGATGGTTGACGTCGTGAGATTCCAGAGCCTGATGCCTTTACCTTTGGTCTGCGCGCTGAGTTCGCCGGGCAGTGCGACCAGCAGGAGGGCGACAGCAATCAATCGGCGCGGCATCGTGAGCTCCCAATCTTTTCTCGATATAATTTTCTCAATATGAAGACCACGTCTCATATCTTTGCAAGCCGCCGCCGCACCAGGTCGGCCTTGATGTGGTTGATCTCGGCAGCGCTCCGTCGCGCGCGCGGTGTCGGGATCGGCACTTCCTGCAGAATCCTGGCCGGCCGCGCCGACAGCAGGAACAGCCGGTCGCCAAGATAAACGGCATCGTCGAGATTATGCGTGACCAGCAGCGTCATCATCGAGCGGCTTTCCACCAGCGTTGCGATCTGCTCGCGCAGGTGAGCGGCGAGCGCATCGTCGAGTGAAGCCAGTGGCTCGTCGAGAATGAGGAAATCCGGCTCGATCGCGAAGGCTCGCGCAAGCGCGACGCGGCGCGCGAGACCAAGCGAGAGCTCGCCGGGGAAATGACTGCGATGCTCCGTCAGTTCCAGGATGGCGAACAGTTCCGAGAGCCGTTTCTCGTCAATATGTGGCGCAGCGAGCCGGATATTGTCCTCGACCGACCGCCACGGCAAAAGCCGCGGCTCCTGAAACACCATCCCGAGCCGCGCCGCTGTTGGACGCGAGACCTTTCCCTGATAGTCGTGGTCGAGGCCGGCCAGGATCTTCAGCATCGTGCTCTTGCCGCAGCCGGAGGGGCCGACGAACACGCCGACTTCGCCGGCGTGAAGCGAGAACTTGACGCCCGCGAGCACGTCGTGCCGCTCGCCCGCCGCACTCTCGAAATGCTTACCGGTGATGTCGACCTCAAGCTGCACGGGGCCGCCACCGGGATGCGCGAAGTTCGAATGGCTGTACCAGCACCGTCTCGATCACCAGTACGACCGCGGCAAAGGTCAGCGAATAGGCGAGCAGCAGCGGAATATCGAACAACTGAAAGGCGACGCCGATCTCGAAGCCGACGCCGTTCGGACGTCCGAGATATTCCGCAACCAGCACGATCTTCCAGACCAGCGAGAGCCCCGATCGCGCGGCAGCCGCGATATAGGGCCCAAGCTGCGGCAGGATCACGTGCCGGAACGCTCTTCCGCGCGGGATCGCGAACACGCTTGCCATCTCGTCCAGCGAGCGGTCGAGCGCCCGCGCGCCCTCGCGCAGCGTAACGACCGCGGTCGGAAGCTTGTTGACGGCGATCGCCGCAATCGCGGCGACCTCGGTGAGCCCCGCCCAGATATAGGCGAGCACGATGACGACAAGTGCGGGCAGATTGAGCAGCAGGATCAGCCAGGGATCGCCGATCCTGTCGGCGAGCTTGACCCGGCCCATCAGGTAGCCGATGGCGGCGCCCAGCGCCATTGCGAGCGTGAAGGACAGGGCGACTCGCGCCAGCGTAACGCCGAGATTGATGAACAGCGCGCCGGATGCCGCTTCTCTTAGGATCACCGCCAGCACCGCCGGCGGCGCCGGGAGCTTCACGTCACCGGTCAGGAGCGCTGCGAGCCACCACGTCGCAAGGAACAGGAGGAAGGAGAGAAGGCGCACCACGGCTCAATCTCCCGGAATCGCGTGATAGAACGTGCCGGGGTCAAGCTCGGTTGCCGATCCCACCAGCTCGCTGCCGCCGATCTTGGCGAGCACCCGGTAGAGCACCCGTGCGTCGGCCTCTTCGTCCGCGATCGGGCGGCGCGGAATGCCTTCGCGATAGCGGTCGCGATAGGCGTGCAGCGTTGCGGCGTCCGGGGCACCGGTCAGGCGCGCGATCTTCTCCCATTCGTCGTCGGACTTCGTGAGGATCTCCTTGGCAGCACGGGTCATCGTGATGAAACGCTCGACCGCATCCCGGTTCGCGTTGGCCCAGCCTTCGTCGAAGACATAGCCGACCATCGCGATGCGACCCTTGGCGCCGAGTTTCGGCAGGATGTCCTCGATGCCGGCGACGCGGCGAAAGCCCTTGGCTTCCAGCGCGGCGCAGAAATTCCAGTAGTTGACGACAGCATCGACCTCGCCGCCTGCCGCCTTGGCCGCGAGCAGCGGCGGCGCGCCATAGACGATGGTCGCCGCCGACTTCAGGTCGAGACCGTCCTGCTTCAGCGACGCCTGCAGCAGCAGCCAACTCTTGTCGATCGGTCCGCCGGCAACGGCAAGCTTGCGCCCCCGGAGATCGGTGAGCGAACGGATCGGCGAGGAGGTCGGCACCATCACTGCGCCCAGCGCGCTCGAATAGGGATAGAAGGCGAGCTTGGCGCCGAGCGTCCGCTCGCGAGACACCCACAGCCAATCGGAGACCATGACGTCGGCATTGCCGGCGCGGAGCGCGATCTTGCCCGCCTCCGGGCTTGCGAGCTCGGTGGCCTCGATCGCAAGATTGGCCTTCTTGTCGAGGCCATGCGCGCGGATCACCGCCAGTTCCCAGGCAAAGGTGCCGGTTTTCTGCACTGCAACGCGGATCGTGTCTGCGCCAAAGCAGGCGGCGAACGGCGTTACCGCAAGAACCGCGGCAGCCGCCAGCGTGCGAATGATGGCACTCATTTTGTTGAGCCGTTTCCTCGAACGTGTTCTTTTCTATCGCGTAGTCATAGCATAGCTTGCGCCATTGAAAGCGAGAGGATCGTCATGACGATTGCGGGACCGGTACGACCTATTGTCGCCGCTTTGATCGTATTCGCGGCAACCGCGGCGATCGCGCGCGGCGAGGAGGTCAACGATTATCCGACCGCCGCCCGCGCGGAATACGTGTTCGGCTGCCTGAAGGCGAATGGCGAGACACGGCACGCCATCGAGCAATGCTCGTGCTCGATCGACGTGGTCGCATCGCTGATTCCCTATGACCGCTATGTCACCGCTGAGACGGTGCTCAGCCTGTCCCAGGTGAGAGGCGATATGGGCTCGCCCTTCCGCACGTCCGAACAGGCGGCCAATGCCCTCAACGATCTCCGCCGCGCCCAGGCCGAAGCAGAAGTCAGGTGCTTCTGAAACCCTTCAACTATCCGAATCGATCTTCCATTCGTGCTCGAACACGTGGCCGTCGGTGTCCTTGGCCTCGGCGCGGAAACGCTTGGCGCCATTCGAGACATAGGTGAAGCGGATATTGGGGTCCTCGGAGATCGAGATTCCGCCTTCCATCTTCAGCACCAGGCTGTCGTCCTGCCAGAGCTGCAGCCGGTCGACATAGAAGGCGGGAATATAGAGCTGCGTCACCTGGTCCATCTGCAGGCCGGAATTGTTGGGATGGCCGATCATGACCTGCGCCTCCCGGGCTCCGCTTGTGGAGCCTTCACCAGCTTTCGAAAGCTGCCGATATCGGATCTGGCCGAGCCTGGCCTTGGCCTCCTCGGCGTTCTTGAGTGCGGGCGCAGCGCAGCCGCCGGACGCCTTCACGTAAGTCTTCACCACATAGAGCTTGCCGTCGGTGAGTTCGGCTACGGCATGGACGTCGGTGTAGTTGTTGACGCGCACGCGGGTCGAGATTTCCGTGACGTTGGCGTCCGGCCCAAGCGCGAACTTGGCCGCCATCGGCGCCGGGTTCTGGTCGATGACGAGGGTGATCGTCCGCACGCGGCGGGTGTCGTCGGGCGCGAGCTTGCTGCGCAGCGTCACCGGCACGATGGCGGCATCCTCCGCACGAGCCGGCATCTCGAGCGCGATCACGTTGCTGCCGTCGCTCATCGGGCGATTGTTGAAGATGTCCTGGACCAGGCCGGGCCAGGGATCATAGGCCTCCGCGCTCACCGCGGGCGCAAGGCGCGCGGCAAACGCGATGATGCCCAGGAGGCCAGCGATATAGACGAGACGGAAAGGTGCTCCGGACATGGTCGTTCTCCCCGCGGCGAGGATGGAAGCAACGCCCGTACTATATGGCCTCGCCAAGCCTATTCCCACTCCAATTGCGAAAATGCTGCAGTTGCGTTGCGGGCGTTGTACTCGTCGAACAATTGCCAGTGCGGTCGCTCCGATGCCGCGGCACTTTCGGCGGCAGCGGTGATCGGCTTGCCCTTTGCGATCAGCGCGCGCACGTCGGCTGCCAGCGTCTCGAGATAGTGGCGCTCATCGGCCAGGGCTGCCGGCCATTCGCTCACGGGCCCGTGACCGGGAACCACACGCTGAGCGGGCAGGGCGGCAAGTTCGCCGAGGATGGTGAGCCAGCCTTTGATGCTGCCGTCGACAACAGGGATATGGGTGACGAAGACAAGATCGCCGGCGAACAAGGTCCGGGTCTTCTCATCGAACACGGTGAGGTCATTATCGCTATGCGCGGTCGGCCATGCCCTTAGTGTAAGCGATCGTCCACCGAGATCGAGCGCGAGGCCGCCATCGACGAGCATCGTGGGCGGCACGATGCGCACGTCATCCATCAGTTTCGCGCCCATCGTCCGGCGGAATGCCTCGAGATAGAACTGGCCGCGCGCGGTCAGCGCGTCGGGAAGCTTCTTGTGGCCCACGAAAACGGTTCCATCACCCGCAAACGCCGCGTTGCCGAAGGCATGATCGGGATGGGCGTGGGTGTTGATGACATAGCGGACCGGCTTGTCGGTGCGGGCGCGGATGGAGGCCAACAGTCGCCGTCCCTCGCGGACGCTGCCGCCGGTGTCGATCACCGCGACGGCGCTGTCGCCGACGACGAATCCGATGTTGGCGATAGCGCCTTCATTCTCGCCGGTCATCAGGGCGATATCGCCGAGGTGCACGAATATTCCTGGCGCGACTTCGCTCACAGGCAATTCTTGCTCCTGCGCCCGCGCTAGGGTCGATAGGCAGAGTGCAGCGACAAGCGCGATCAGCGAGACGATGCGAGCCATGTTTCCGCCCAAGTTCATGCGCGAAGCGACATCGGCCGTTTCGCACTCACGTCACGCCTGTTTGCGCTGCAGCACGCCGGCGAGATCATCACGAATCTGTTGCACGCTGTGACGCGCCGGGCAATCTATGGTTAGCCCCAAACAAGAAAGAGGAGGAAGCGCGATGGCGGGTGCCGGACAATATCGCCGCTTGTTGCCGGCGCTGCTTGCGATCGCCACGATGGCAATCGGGTATGGTGCCGCTCGCGCGCAGACCAATGAAAGCGGCGATCTCTCGATCGAATTGATCGATCCCAAGGTTCTGCGCGTCTGTGCCGACCCGCGGAATCTGCCCTTCTCCAACGAGAAGGGCGAAGGCTTTGAGAACAAGCTCGCCGAGCTGTTTGCTCAGAAACTGCAGAAGAAGCTTGAGTTCACCTATTTTCCGCAGGCGACCGGCTTCGTGCGGATGACGCTCGGCTCGCATCGCTGCGACGTCATCATGGGCTTCCCGCAGGGCGACGAACTGGCCCAGGGCACCAATCCCTATTATCGCACCGCCTATGCACTGGTCACGAAGCAAGGCAGCGGCCTCGACGATGTGACCACGCTCGAGGACGAGCGGCTGAAGGGCAAGCATATCGGCATCGTCGCCGGCACGCCGCCCGGCACCAATATGGCCGCGGCCGGCCTGATGGCGACTGCAAAACCCTATCCATTGATGATCGATACGCGCATCGACTCTTCCGCGGAAGCGATGATGAAAGATCTTGCCAAGGGCGAGATCGATGCCGGCGTGTTGTGGGGGCCGATGGCCGGCTTCTATGCCAAGGAGGCTAATCCGCCGCTGCACGTTACGCCGCTGGTGAAGGAGACGACGGGTCCAAAGCTCATCTATCGGATCGGCATGGGCGTGCGCCCGGCGGACCAAAACTGGAAACGCCAGCTCAACCGCCTGATCCAGGAGAACCAGGGCGAGATCAACAAGATCCTGCTCGATTACGGCGTGCCGCTCCTGGACGAGAACGATCGGCCGATCGGCCCGGACACGGCGGCGAAATCGCCATGAGGCGGTGGCTCACGAGCCTGGTCGTTGCCGCCGCGTCGCTCGTCGTCGCGGCCCATGCGCAGCCGCAGGTCCCTGAGCCGCAAGACTACCGCACCGAAAATTACCGGGCGCCGGTGCCGGCGACGCTCGCCGGCGCCCGCGTGCTCTCGACCGCGGAAGCGGAGGCGATCTGGCGCGACAAGACCGGCGCCTTCGTCGATGTGCTACCGCGTCCGCCTAAGCCCGCCAACCTGCCCGAAGGCACGGTGTGGCGTGACAAGCCGCGGCACAACATCCCCGGCAGCATCTGGCTGCCCGACACCGGCTACGGAAAACTCGCTGACGTCACCGAAGACTATCTTCGCCACGGCCTTGAGCGCGCCTCGGATGGCAACAAGGCGGCGCTGCTCGTGATCTATTGCCAGGAAAATTGCTGGATGTCGTGGAATGCAGCCAGGCGCGCGCAAACTTACGGCTATTCCAACATCGCCTGGTATCCCCTGGGATCCGATGGATGGGAGCGCGCAGGCCTACCACTCGTCGAAGCCAAGCCGGAGCCGCGGACGGGTGAAGAGAAATAGACCGCGCGGTTTCGCTTAGATGAAACAGAGACCTGATCCAGATTGGACGACGGCCGAGGCTCGGCTGCCGGCTCCTCCTCTCGACGTCATTGCGAGCGCAAGCGAAGCAATCCATCGCGCCGCTTGCGGAGACATGGATTGCTTCGCTCCGCTCGCAATGACGGGGAAACGCCGAGGCTCCGACCTGCGACTCACTGCTTCTTCAGGTCGGTGATGGTCTTGGTGCTGCCGCCTTCGGAGGCGGAGAAGTTCACCTTGTCGCCGGCGTGGAAGGGTTCAAGCTTGTTGGTATCAGTCACCTTGAACTCCTGGATCGCGCCACTGCCTGCGCCGACCGTGCCGCTCTGCGTTTGCTGGATCGAGATGGTGCTATTCAGCCGGTCGATCTTGGTGATGGTTCCCGTCATGTTTTGTTGAGCCGAAGCCGCGGTTGCAAAGATTCCGAGGGCCGTCGCGCCCGCCAAGATGATCGTCGTTGTTCTCATCAAAACTCTCCGGGTTTCGAGATGGCTTGAGCGACAAGACGCTGGAATCACGTTTGGTTCCGGCATTTAGTTGGCGGAACCGGACAAAAGGTGAGCTGTACTGACCTTTTTGCGCCGGAACCGGCGCTACTCCATCTCTTGCTGGATCGTACGGCCAAGCGCGAACAGGCGCTGGTCGATCGTTGTCGGTACTTCGCAGACAAATCTGACCACACGTTGGCGGTCCTCGAATATCCGTGTTTCCCACAGGAGCTGGTTGCTGAGTTCGTCGATCTTGGCCTGATCGGGCGAGGACGCGTTCTGCAGCGCCTGCAGCGCGAGCGTATCGGCGCGGACCTTCTCGGCCGCCTCGCGTTGCTTGCGCGTCACCCGCTCGATGCCGTTCATGACCGAGGAACGCTGGGCGTTGAGCGAATCGAACAAGCCGGCGAACAGCAGCTTGCCGGCGGTGGTCTTGTCGGACGCGGAAGCCGCAAGGAAGTCAGTGATCGCCTTTTGGGCATCATCAAGCGGCGTGCGCCGCGCGGCCAGCTTCTCGACCAGCACGCTGATCTTGGGGTCCTCTTTCCATTTGTTCTGGACGTCGTCGAGCGGCGGTCCCGCCCAGACCGCCGCGAGCGAAATCTCCGGCACTTTGGCCTGCGCGCAGGGCCAGTCGGGATAGCGCGGATCCGCGGCGTGCGCGATCCCGAGCGACGCCGCGATGGCAAGCAATGTTCCGATCGCAATCCGCCCGATCATGTCTCCCCTCCCGCAGGCCCGCGCCGCGCCAAACCACGCGAGGGATCGTAGGCCAGGATCGCGCCGATCATGAAGACCGCCGTGCAGCCGGCGACGACGCCGAGCGAAATCCAGTTGATCTGGCCATACAGCGCAAAGCGGATCAATTCGACCGCGTGGGTGAATGGATTGAACTGGCAGACATAGTAAAGCATCGGGCTGCCTTCCTGCACGCGCCACAGCGGATACAGCGCGGATGAGGCAAAGAACATCGGAAAGATCACGAAGTTCATGACGCCGGCAAAATTCTCGAGCTGCTTGATCCCCGAGGAGATCAGCATGCCGAGCGCCCCCAACATCAGCCCTGATAGCACCAGCGCCGGCAGCACGGTGAGATAGCCGATCGGCGGCGGCGTGATGTCCCAGAGCCATGCGATGACGAGGAAGGCATAGACCTGCAACAGCGAGACCGCCGTGCCCGCCAGCAGTTTGCAGAATAACAGGTAGCCGCGCGGCAGCGGGCTCACCAGCAGCGTGCGCATATTGCCCATCTCGCGGTCATAGACCATCGAGAGCGAGGATTGCATGCCGTTGAAAAGCTGGATCATCGCCATCAGTCCCGGCGCGATATAGACCTCGTAGAGGATGTAGGTCTCGTAGGGCGGAATGATCGAGATGCCCAGCACCTGGCGGAAGCCCGCGGCGAAGATGAACAGCCATACCAGCGGCCTGACCAGCGCCGAGACGAAGCGTTCGCGCTGATGCAGAAAGCGCAGCGCCTCGCGCCACACAATGCCGTTCAGGCAGGTGAGGTATTCGGCAAAGGAGAAGCCGCGCCGCGACGGCGTGACGGTGATGGAGCTCATGATGCCTCGCTCCCGGCTTTCCCTGCAGCCCCGGTCAGGCGCATGAAGGCGGTGTTGATGTCCTGCGCGCCAGTGTCCGCGATCACGCGTGAGACCTGGCCGCGCGCCAGCACCTTGCCCTGGTGCAGCACCACGAGGTCATCGCTTGCCGTGATCTCGTCGAACAAATGCGTGGCCCAGAGCACGCCGATGCCTTGTTCGGAGACGAGCTGCCGGACGTGGTTAAGGATGTCTGAACGGGCCTTGACGTCGAGGCCGACCGTCGCCTCGTCCAGCAGCAACAGGCGCGGCCGGTGCAGCAGTGCACGCGCGATCTCCAGCCGGCGCATCTGGCCGCCGGAGAGATCGCGCACCTTGCTGCCGGCGCGGTCGGAGAGCGCGATACGCGCCAGCACCTCGCCTGAGCGCAGCCGCGCCTCGCGCCGGCCGATGCCGTGCAGGGCGGCGTGATAGAGCAGGTTCTGCGTCACCGAGAGGTCGAGGTCGAGCGTGCGCGGCTGGAACACGACGCCGAGCAGCCGCAGCGCCTCGCCCGGCGCGTGGCTGATATCATGGCCGAAAATGCCGATGCGACCTGCCTGGATGCCGAACAATCGGGTGATCAGCGAGAACAGCGTGCTCTTGCCGGCGCCGTTCAGGCCGAGCAGCGCGGTGAAGCTCGCCGGCGCGACGTCAAAGCTCACATCGACCAGCGCGCGGCGCGCGCCATAGGAATGGCTGACGCCTTCGATCGACAGAGCGGCGACGCCGGCAGGATCCTGCCGGGCCGACATGTCCGGGGATGATTTGTCAGCGATGGGTATCTCGGCTGCTGTCATTGCGGTGCAATCGTAACGCCCCAGGGAAGTTCGCCGACCTGGATGGTCTTGATCACCTTTTGCGCGGCGACGTCGATGACGGAGACGTCGTTGGACACGCCATTGGTCACCAGCAGGTATTTCTCGTCCGGCGTGAACGCCATGTGCCAGACCCGCTGCCCGACCAGGAGATATTTGATCACCTTGTGATTGACGGCGTCGACCACCGCGATGCGGTTGGCGGGGCCGAGCGCGACGAAGGCGGTCTTGTCGTCCTTGGTCATGCCGATCCCGACCGGCTGGATGGCCTCGCTGCGTAGGCCGGGAATGTTGAAGGTGACCTTGCCAGTCACCACGTGCTTGACCGGATCGACGATCGACACCGTGCCGCCGATCTCGGACGAGACCCACAATTCCGAGCCGTCATGCTTGAACTCGGCAAAGCGCGGCCGGGCGTCGACTAGCACGTTGGCGACGATCTGGCGCGTCGACGTGTCGATGAAATGCGCCATGTTGGTGGTCTCGGAGGTGTTGATCAGGATCTTGCCATCCGGGCTGATCGTCATGCCCTCCGGCTCGACGCCGACCTGGACGTCGCCGATGCGGGCGCGCTTCTCGAGATCGATCACGGTCACCGTGTTGTCGTTCTCATTGGCGACATACATGATCTTGCCCGCGGCATCCTGGGTGAACAGTTCCGGATCGGGACCGGAGGGCAGGGTATCAACCACCTCCTGCTTCTTGGCGTCGATCACCTGGATGGTATCGTCGTCGCCGACCGCGACCATCACGAACTTGCCGTCGCGGCTGAACTCGATGCCGCGCGGGCGTTGGCCAACCTTGATGGTCTTTGTCACCGTCCAGCTATCGGTGTCGATCACGGAGACGGTGTTGCCCTTCTCGTTCGAGACGTAAGCCATGAAGGCGGAAGCGGGGGCGGCGGCCGTGAGCCAAAGGACCGTTCCGGAAAGCAGACAGCGGCGCCACATGCGCGATCTCTCCCTCATTGCAGCTTGCATTTCGTCTCGGGACGGTCGACGCCGAGCGTGTCGAGCTCGGAGACCTGGTGCAGGAAACCTTCCTGCGGCGACACCGAGACGACCATGCGCCCATCGACCAGAAGAATCGGCTGGCGAAGCTGCAGGTTCCAGTC
This sequence comes from Bradyrhizobium sp. LeoB3, assembly GCF_055456055.1. Taxonomy (NCBI): domain Bacteria; kingdom Pseudomonadati; phylum Pseudomonadota; class Alphaproteobacteria; order Hyphomicrobiales; family Nitrobacteraceae; genus Bradyrhizobium; species Bradyrhizobium sp. LeoB3. The sequence continues at coordinate 9,808 of NZ_JBVBEF010000078.1, read as the reverse complement.
GCGCAGCGTCAGCCGCGTGCCCTTGAACGCCGCCACCGAAAAATCCGGTCCCTTGAGGAAAGCAAGCAGCTTCTTCGGGTCGCCCGAGTTCGTGCGCGAGGCGGCTTCGCCGATCATGCGCGCGGCGGTCCAGGCCTGCATGTCGAGCGCGGTCATGCGCCGCGAATTCAGTTTCACGAAGCGGTTCTGGATCTGGACCGCGCCCCACTGATCCTGCGCTGCGTCCCAGCTCGTCGGCACGAGCCCGGCCGAGCCCGCGACCGGCCGCGGGTCCCAGGTGCGATAGGGCAGATAGGACGCGAAGACTTCGCTTTCATCAGCGGCAACCAGCACGTCATAGGCCGGAATCTGCTGGGTGAAGACCGGCATCTGCCGCTGGATCAGCGTCACGCCGCTGTCAGTGCGGCGGGCGCCGCCGGTGTCCTCGAAGATCTTTTCCTGCACGATCTTGGCGCCGAACCGCGTCGCCGCGCGGCGCAGCGCATCGGCATAGAGCTTGTCCTTGTCGTGTGAGCCGACCACCAGGAACCAGCGCTTCCATTGCTTCCACACCAGATATTGCGCCAGCGCATCCGCCAGCATCGAGCGCGTCGGCGCGACGTGGATCACGTTGGCGCGGCAGTCCTGCTCACGCAGCCGGTCGTCGATCGCGCCGGCGTTCAAGAGCACCGTGCCGCGATCGCGCAGTGCGTCCGCCGCCTGCAGCAGCGCATCCGGTGGAAGATCGGCGATGATGAAGCCATTGCGATCGGCGAGCGCAGTCGCGGCCTTCGCGACGTCCTCGCCTTCCTTGAGACGGACCTCTTCCAGGTTAAAGCGCTGGTTGAGGAATTTTCCGGTGGTGTTGTTGTCCTCGATCGCAAGCCGTGCCCCGGCGATGCCGTCATTCTCGGCGGGCTGCTCGACCAGCGACAGTGTCTGCTGCACGCCGGCGCGGCCGAGATAGCCGATGCCGATCTCGATCGGCTCGGCGGCACGCACGGGCACCGTCATTGCGATCAGACCGATTGCGGCGACCAGCCATCGGACCATGTTTCCTCCGAACGCCTCCTCGCCTTGATCGACGATGGAGCTGCTCTTGGGCTGCAAGATGACTGAATTGTCCTGGCTTGCAACCCCGCATTTTGTCGTTGCGACGTCCTCGATTCCGCCCGATCACGATCATGAGAGCGCGGTCTGCCGTCGCGGCAATGATGTCGAATGCCGCCGTACCCGTGGCCGCAATAGAGATGGTTCAGGCCGTCAGCCGCGCGGCGTGCCAGCGCAAGTGATCGCTCATGAAGGTGGAGATGAAATAATAGCTATGATCGTAGCCTTCCTGGCGTCGGAGCAGGAGCGGGATATTTGCCTGCGCGCAGGCCTGTTGCAGCAGTTCCGGGCGAAGCTGTTCAGCAAGGAAGGAGTCGGCATCGCCGATGTCCACCAAGAGGTCGGAAAACCGCGCGCCGTCCTCGATCAGCGCCACCGTGTCGTGCTTGCGCCAAGCGCTTCTGTCATCGCCGAGATAGCCGCCGAGGGCCTTGATGCCCCAGGGGACCTGTGATGGCGCCACGATTGGCGCAAAAGCACTCGCGGCGCGATAGCGGTTGGGATGGCGCAGCGCCACCGTCAGCGCGCCATGGCCGCCCATGGAGTGGCCCATGATCGACTGCCGCACGGGATCGACCGGGAAATTCGCGGCAACGAGTTGCGGCAATTCCTGCGTCACATAGCTCCACATCCGGTAGTTCTGCGCAAACGGCTCCTGCGTGGCGTCGACATAGAAACCGGCGCCAAGCCCGAAGTCATAGGCGCCGGCGGGATCCCCGGGTACGCCCTCGCCGCGCGGGCTGGTGTCGGGCGCCACGAAGATCAGGCCGAGATCGGCGCAGGTGTCGCGGTATTCGCCCTTTTCGGTGACATTGGCATGGGTGCAGGTCAGGCCGGAGAGATAGTACACCACCGGCAGCTTCGCGCCCGCCGGATGCGGGGGGACATAAACCGAAAAGGTCATGTCGGTCTTGGTTTCGCGGCTGGCATGCTTGTACACGCCCTGGATGCCGCCATGGGATTTGTTGGTCGAAACGGTCTGAATCGTCATCTCCAGCACTCCGGCGCTCTTCTATGTCTGCGCATAATCTTTTCGGAAAACCGCTGCCTGCAATTCCGCATCATGCGTGCGCGATCTTCAGGCGACGCCGCTCTCGATCGCCAACCGCACCAGTTCGGCTGAGGTGCGCACGCCCAGTTTCTGGCGCATGATCGAGGAGGTGTTGGCGACGGTCTTGTAGGAAGAATGAACCAGCCAGGCGATCTCGGAGAGCGTCTTGCCGGCACTCAATAGGCGCAGGATCTCCATCTCGCGCGGATTGAGCTTCGACAGCGGGCTCTGCGCCGCGGCGGGGCCGGCAAAGGCCACGCGCCGCGCGATCGCGGGCGGCAGATAGACGCCGCCATTGCCGACTTCGCGGATCGCCTCGACGAGATCGTTGGGATCGCCAGTCTTCGCCACATAACCCTTGGCGCCAATCTCGATGGCGCGGGCGGCGAACACCGGATCGTCGTTCATGCTGAACATGATGATGCGCGCCGAATAGTCCCGCGCCAGCATCCGCCGCGCCAGTTCGAAGCCGGAGACGGTCGGCAAGTTGATGTCGACCACGGAGATGTCGGGACGTTCGGCGACAAAGACGCGCTCGCCGCTTTCCGCGTCGCATGCCTCAAGCAATTCGATCTCCGGCTCGTCGGCGAACACGGTGCGGCAGCCGGAAGCGACGATCGGATGGTCGTCAACGATCAGCACGCGCATGCTTGAAGTCCCGGATAGCTGCGTCAGTCCGTTGCTGCACCGCATCAGAATGCACGAGCGCGGCTCGCCCGCAGGCTGGCTCATGCATCTCCAGCGCGATTGCTGTACCCTTCGATTAGACAGACGCGGTATTTGTCTGTCAACGCTCCTCTTGATTGAGGAACCGAACGCGGGTGATCGTGGGCAAAGGCGATGTGGCAGAAACTTTCCTTGCGCGGGCGGATCAACCTGCTGCTGGCGCTCGTCCTCGCGCTCGGTCTCGCCATCAACATCGCCCGGCTTGTCGTCGAGGCAGGGCCCCGGGTCCAGGCCGAAGACCAGAGTGTCATTCGTTTGGCGCGGGAATTCGTGACCACGATCGTTGCCGGATTGAACGAGGCGCCGGATCCTGACGCCCGGCTCGACCAGATCGTTCGCGATCTGAGCCGGCTGCGTCACGTCAGCATCATGCGGCAGGACGGCGCGACCGCAAAGTCCGGGCAGGACGAGGCGACCGAGAGCCGCGAGGAAGCGCGGTCGCCGCCGGCCTGGTTCGTCGCGCTCGTCCATCCGGAGACAACGTCCGTTAGCGTGCCGATCTCGATCCGCGGCAAATCGGAATCGCTCGTGATCACCTCGCATCCGAATGACGAGATGGCGGAGATCTGGGACGGCATCGTCACCCAGCTCGCGATCGGTTCCGCGATCGTCGTCGTGCTTTTCCTGATCATCAGAAGCGTTGTCGGCCGTGCGCTGGCGCCGCTCGAAGAGCTGTCGCAAGCCATGGCGAAGATCGAGGCCGGGCAATACGATGTTCGGGTGACGCCGGGCGGCGCGCCGGAGCTGGCTGCGATCTGCGGCCAGCTCAACCACCTCGCGACCACGCTCGGCGAGGCGATCGAGGACAAGCGGCAGCTTGCCGAACGCGCGTTTTCGCTGCAGGACCGCGAGCGCAAGGAGATCGCGCGCGAATTGCACGACGAACTCGGCCCGCATTTGTTCGCGCTGCGCGCTCACGCAAGCGCGTTGATGCGGCTACCTGATGCGCGCGAGGCAAGTCCGGACCAGGTGCGAAAGCACGGCGGGGCGATGCTGGAGCAGGTCAATGCGCTGCAGCAGTTCACGCGCCGGATATTGGAGAAGCTGCGGCCGATCGGGCTCGCTGAGCTCGGACTTCACGAGGCGCTCTCTGCCCTGTTCCGCCTGTGGAAGGAATCGCATCCGGAGGTCGCGATCGAAACAACCATTTCTCCTTCCCTCGGCGAGACCGGGGAGACGGCCGATCTCACGATCTACCGCGTCGTCCAGGAAGCGCTGACCAATGCCTTCCGCCATGCCGGTGCGACCGCGGTCACGGTCACGGTCGAGCCGGCGGAGCAGTCGGACAGCGTGCGGGGAAATCGCTGTTGTGCGCGGGTGCGGGTCCGCGACAACGGCCGTGGCCTCAGCCCCGATCACCAGTTCGGCTTCGGCCTCACCGGCATGCGCGAACGCCTGTTGGCATTGGGCGGCTCGCTGACGGTTTCGTCGTCTGATGGCGTGACGGTGGAGGCGCTGGTTCCTACGGGTGCGCGCGCCTAGTTCCATGAGATGAGGTCGAATTGTATCCGCCAAGGGTGCTGCTCTTTACCTCTCCCTTCGGGAGAGGTGAACTTGCGGCCAGGCCGATTCAACCTAATGACATCATACTCTAGCTGGTTGTGCCGCCCCAGACGACTTGAGACCTAGACGACGTGAAAGTTGGACACTGAATCGTTGGCGAGCTGGGCGACAAGGTGCAGCTCCCAATCGATATAGGCCTGCATCGCGGCCGCCGCATTGTCCGTTCCCTCATAGGGGCGCTTGTAGACATCATCAGGGTGCGAGATCCAGGAATGCCGGTCCCGCTCCAGCGGCTGATTGCTGCCGGTCCAGGCGCGCGTTCCGCCTTTCAGCACGGTTACTTTGCGCTGCGTCGAAGCGGTCGCATCCGCAAGCGCGAACAGGGCTTCGTCGCCGTCGGCGCTGGTGAGAACGATCGCTCCTTCGCCGGGCAGCCGCGGCAAATCCTCGGTGAAGCGCGAGGCCAGCACGAAATGCGTGCCGGGGATATGGCCCGCGGCGTAAGCGGGGCTGCGCGCGAGATCAATGACGGTCCAGCTATCGGGGTTTGCGATCAGGTCCGCCACGTCGATCGTAGGGACCGAGGCTGCCGGCACGGGACGGCGCGGTGGCCGCGTGCCGGCCTCGGTCGCCCCAATCACCTCCGGCCCGACCATGTGAGCCTCCCAGCCCATCTGGATCAACCAGGATGCGGCCATGCGTGCGCGAACGCCGTCGTCATCGAACAGCACGAGCCGCGATCCGCGCACGGCAACCCATTCGTCCGTCGCCTGCACGAGCTGCCCGCCAGGTGCGGAGGCGAAGCCGGGCGGATGCCCGCGCTCGTATTCCTCCGGCGTCCGCACATCGAGCAGATAGAGCGTACGTTCATTCGCCTGCGCAACAAAGCGATCGAATGTGGTGCGGTCGAGGGCCGGAACACCAACGCGCTCGGCCCATTGCGTCGCGCTGGCTAGTGCTGTGGAATAAGTCGCTTCGGGGCGCTCCAGGAACCGGTCGGTCCTGTCACGTTCGACCTGATGTCCGGCCAAGGTCCAGCCGATCGTGCCGTTTCGCAGCGCGAAGATTTTGTTGGGAAGCCCGGCATTGATCAGCGACTGCGTGCCGATGATGCTGCGCGTCCGGCCGGCGCAATTGACGATGATGGTGGTGCCGGGCGCAGGCGCGATTTCCCTTGCGCGAAACGCGAGCTCACCGCCGGGAACGCTGACGCCGCGCGGAATGCTCATGGTCCGGTATTCCTCGAACCGGCGGGCGTCGAGCACGACCAGATCGGGCTCGGTCTCGATCAGGGCCTTGACCTCGTTCGCCGACAGGGAAGGTGTGTGGCGGATCGCCTCGACGAGCTCGCCGAACGCCTTGCTCGGGACATTGACGTCGCGAAAGACCTCGCCGACCGCCCGATAAGCTCCGAGGCCGCCGTCGAGGATCGAGACATCCGTATAGCCGAGCGCTGAAATGCGTGTCGCCGCCCGCTCGGCATATCCTTCGCCGTCGTCGTACACGACAATGGGGGCGCCAAGCCGCGGGATCAGATCGAGAACACGCAGCTCGATCTGCGAAAGCGGCAGGGAGACGGCGAAGAACGGATGCGCCAGCGAGTAGGGGCCTTCCTCGCGCACGTCGAGCAGCGCCACCTCCTCGCCGGCCCGCCAGCGCCGGCGCAATTCGGTGGGAGCAACAATTGGTGCGGCGTCAGACGGCTTCGGCTGCGTGCCGGAGATTGGCTTCATTGGTGCATCCAGAGAGGAACTCGTGAGGGGTCGGCATATAGCAGATATTGTCGATGGCCGATGGCGCTGGCCGAAGCGGATCGGGAATTTTCCCGAAACTTTCGGGAACACTTGCAGGTGGCGCACTGCGCGTTCTGCACTCTAGTATCGCTTGAATCGGCGACAACGGCCGGACGGTGGGTGGAACGGGTGGTAAATGGCGGGCGTGCGGGTGCTGCTTGTCGCATCGATTGCGACGGGTGTTATCGTTGTCGTCGGGAACGAGATCGGATTCGCCCAGAGCGGGGGCCAGCAGGTCGAGACATTGCCGCCGGTGGAGGTGACGCCTGCAGACCGCGCCAGGCGCGGCCGTCCTACGGCGGCTCCCGTGCGCGCGCGGACAAGAGCGCCAAGGGTCGTTTATGTCCCGACCGCGCCGACGCCGACCTCGGATTCGGCCGCTGCGGTCGAAGCGGACAAGATTCCGGCAGCCGTCAATGTCGTCGACAGCAGGGAAATCGCGCGAACCGATTCGCTCAATATCACGACTGCGCTCGACCAGCGCGTGCCGGGCATCATCGTCAACGAGGTCGCCGGCAATCCCTTCCAGCCTGATGTCCAGTTCCGCGGCTTCGTGGCGTCTCCGGTGGCAGGCACGCCGCAGGGCCTTGCGGTCTACCAGAACGGGGTACGGATCAACGAAGCCTTCGGTGACACCGTCAACTGGGACCTGATTCCAACCAGTGCGGTCAGGTCGATCGATGTTGTGACCAACAATCCAGCCTTCGGTCTCAACGCGCTGGGCGGCGCAGTCGTCGTCCAGATGAAGGACGGCTTTTCCTATCAGGGCGCCGAGATCAACACCATGGGCGGCTCGTTCGGCCGCATCCAGGGCGCGGCGCAATGGGGCAAGCAGATCGACAATTTTGCCGTGTATGGCGCGCTGGAAGGTCTGCACGACAACGGCTTTCGCAACTTCTCTCCTTCCGACGTCCGCCGCTTCTACGGCGACGTCGCCCACAAGAACGACGTCAGCGAATTCCATCTCAATATCGGCCTCGCCGATAACAAGTTCGGCGCGGCGGCCACCGTGCCGGTCGAACTGCTGCAGCGATATTGGGGCGCGACCTACACCACGCCGCAAACCACCGCCAACAAGGTCGGCTACTTCAACCTGACGGGAAAGGTGGAGGCGACCCCGACCTGGACCATCGAGGGTGCCGCGCATCTGCGGTTCTACAAACAGAAGACGCAAGACGGCAATCCGACAGCGACGGAGCCGTGCGAGGCCGATGCAGGGCTACTGTGCTTCAACAGCGATGATGTCCCGGCAAACGGCCTGAACGGCGTCCAGCTCGCCAATCCGTTTCCGGCGGGCGCGGTGCTTGGCGAGAACGACCGCACCACGACGAAATCGACCACGGGGGGCATGCAACTGGCGGCGACGAACACGGATCAACTCTTCGGCCATGACAACCGCTTCACGATCGGTGCCAGCTTCGACACCAGCGTCTCGAACTTCACCGCGAGTGCGGAGCTCGGCACCATCGGCCCCAACTACGTCGTCAGCGGCAGCGGCATCTTTCTCGGCCAGTCCGGCGATCCCGTCTCGATCGGCCCGGTCTCGCTGCGCACCACCAATCAGTATACCGGCATCTATGCGCTCGACACCTTCGACGTCACGAATGCGTTCTCGATCACCGCGGGCGGCCGCTATAACGATGCGCGCATCAGGCTTGAGGACCAGATCGGCACCGCCCTGAACGGCTACAGCATCTATGACCGCTTCAACCCGATCATCGGCGGCACCTACAAGATCACACCGGAGCTGACCGCCTATGCCGGCTACTCCGAAGCCAATCGCGCGCCGACGCCGCTGGAGCTGGGTTGCGCCGATCCCGCGCGCCCCTGCATTGTTGGCGCCTTCCTGGTCTCCGATCCGCCACTGCAGCAGGTGGTGTCGCGCACCGTCGAGGCCGGCCTGCGCGGCACCAAGGAATTGAACATCGGCGCGCTGTCCTGGAAAGTCGGCGGCTTCCGCACCACCAACAACAACGACATTCTCGCCATCCCAAGCCCGGTGCTGCAGGGCTTCGGGTATTTCCAGAATGTCGGTTCGACGCGACGACAGGGCGTCGAGGCCGAAATCCAGGTGAAATCATCCGCGCTGCAGATGTATGCGAGCTATGCCTTCATCGACGCGCGGTTCCTGGATGCGCTGCAGGTCGGCTCCAACAGTCCCTTCGCCGATGAAAACGGCAATGTGCAGATCCTGCCCGGCAACCAGGTTCCTGCGGTTCCCCGCCATCGCATCAAGGCCGGCTTCGACTATGCGCTCACCGATCAGTTCAAGGTCGGCGCGGACGCGATCTACGTCAGCGGCCAGTATTTTGTCGGCGACGATTCCAACCAGGCGCCGAAGCTAGCGTCCTACGCGGTGTTCAATGCCCACGCCTCCTACCAGCTCACCAAGAACGTCCAGATCTATGGTCGTATCGATAACCTCCTCGACAGCCGATACGCGACCTACGGCACCTTCTTCGAGACGGACCAGGTGCCCAATTTCGCCGCCGGCGGGGTGCCGTTCACCGACCCGCGCTCGGTCAGCCCGGCACGGCCGCGCGCCTTCTATGCAGGAGTTCGGGCGACGTTCTAACCCCAATACCTGTAGGCGGCCCAGCCAAGCGCCAGCGCCGCACTGATCCAGACGAGGATGATGATGGCCATCGCGGCACGGCTGGCCGGAGGCGAGGCTTCGCTCGCCCTGGCGCGGCACTCGACCATGATCTCCTTCGGAACCAGCGCGATCACGAGCCAGATGCCGAGCGGCACCAGCACGAGATCGTCGAGATAGCCGATCACCGGAATGAAGTCGGGAATGAGATCGATCGGCGAGAGCGCATATCCGGCAACCGCAATGGCGAGTAGCTTCGCGTACCACGGCACCCGCGGGTCGCGGGCGGCCAGATAGACAGCGCGACTGTCGCGCTTGAGCGTGCGCGCCCAGGTTTTGATGGCCTCCAGCATCTGCTCTCTTTCCACCTCTCCCGCTTGAGGGCCGTTCGCAGGGGAAGTTAAGCGTAACCCACTGCTTCCTGCGCCTCAAACTCCGCCGTCATTGCGAGCCAACGGATCGCGCGAACGCGCGCCCGATGACAGGCTCCGCGAAGCAATCCATTCCTCCGCGTGCGACGCTATGGATTGCTTCGCTTCGCTCGCAATGATGATGTGGAGGCAATGGGTGCGACAAATCAACCCGACGGGCAAATCAGCAAAAGTCTGTCCAGCCCTCGCAGAAAAAACATTCCGCTTTCGCCGTCGGGCAAATCAGTGATTTAACTCCGCGCGTCTCACGGCGGATGAGGGGCGGCTCGCGATCGTCACGAACGTTGCGGTGGGATGCGGTGGACGCAGGTGTTGCGACTGACGAACGCGACATCGGCGGACGGCGAAGTCGTGTGGTTGTGGCGCTTCCCAATAAAAACAATGCGATACGTTGTCTAACCGGCTTTCTCCGGTCCCTGATACATTTAGGCTTTTTCGCGGTTTGGCTAACCGTTTGAGGCGACGCGCGGCCCAGCGCCGCTGATGCGCGCTTGCCTCGCCCGGTGTCTGGTGCGCAGCGAGGAGAGCGAGGCAAATCGCATTGGCTCTAAAGCGGGATGGGGTTAAGTTGAATCGATTTGGGATTCCCAAATCAGTGAGTTTCTGATTCACCATGCTGGCT
>NZ_JBVBEF010000077.1:0-36683 GCF_055456055.1 Bradyrhizobium sp. LeoB3 | reverse complement strand
TCATATCCTTGACTTCCCGGAGGAACGGAATGCTGCGCTGAATCAGTTCTTCTCGGCTTCCCATAGTCGTCTCCTTATCTTCTCGATTGGGCTCTATGTTTCGAAACCCGCGAACGAGGCGAACTCATCGACGTCCGCCCGCGGCATCAATCTCTCGGTCATCGCAACCTTGGCGTTCCCGATCGAGATGCCGCACACCACTATCTGCTCCGGCGGGATCGACAGCAGTGGGCGCAGGATCCGGTGATATCTAGAGAACGTCTCCTGCGGACAGGACTGAAGCCCACGCCCGGCCGCGGCCAGCAGCACGTTCTGAATGAACATTCCGAGGTCGAGCCAGCTTCCGACTTCCAGCCGCCGGTCGATGGTCACGATCAATCCCACCGGCGCGCCGAAGAATGCATAGTTCTTTGCGGTTTGCCTCCTCCGGGCTTCGACATCGGCTTGAGCAATCCCGAGCGAGCCGTAGAACAGTCGTCCGAACTGCTGGCGGCGATTGAGGTATGGCTCAGGCAAGTCGCTGGCGTAATACTTGTACTCGGACACGTGCTCGTCGCGGCACGTCTCGTTCGCCTCCAGCAACGCCGCCGATACGCGGTCCTTGGCTGCGCCGGCGAGCACGTAGACGTACCACGGCTGGATATTCGCCCCGCTCGGTGCGAACCGCGCGATGCGGAGGATCTGCTCGATGGTCCGTCGCGGGATCGGAACATCGGCGAATTCACGGCACGCGAAGCGGCCGGCGATGATCTCGTCGATCCGATTCTGCGCGACGCTGCTCGCCGCACCGTCGCCGATCACGGCTTCTTCGAGAGCGGACATCCTCCTTCCTCCATCGGTTTGAAGGCTTCTTCCCCAGGGATTGTCGCGAGCAGCTTGTAGTAATCGAACCTATACTTGGACTCCTCCGGAGACTTGACACGGAACAGATACATATCGCGCACCAGCCGGCCGTCCTCCCGGATGCGGCCGTTCTTCGTCATGAAATCGTTCACGGGCATTTCACGCATCTTGGCCGCAACAGTCGGGCCATCCAGAGTACCCGCCGCTTCAACCGCCTTGAGGTAGTGCATGACCGCGCCATAGGTGCCCGCATGGATCATGGTAGGAACCTTTTGGGTCCTTTCGATGAAGCGCTTCGACCACGCGCGGGTCTCGTCGTTGAGGTCCCAATAGAACGCCGAACTGAGCATCAGGCCTTGGGCGCTCTGCAGTCCGAGGCTGTGAATGTCGGCAATGAAGACGATCAGGCCGGCAAGCTTCTGCCCGCGCGCAACTCCGAACTCGCCGGCCTGTTTGACCGCGTTGATGAAATCGCCGCCCGCATCGGCGAGCGCGATCACGTCCGCCTTCGAGGATTGGGCCTGCAGCAGGAACGAGGAGAAATCTGGTGTATTGATCGGATGCTTCACGGTGCCGACGACCTTGCCACCGGTGGCGTCGATGACCTTGCGGCTGTCGGCCTCGAGTTGCGAGCCGAGGGAGTAGTCGGCTGAAAGGAAAAACCAGGTTTTTGCGCCGAGACGTGAGATTGCCTTGGTCGCACCCTGCGACAGCGCGTAGGTATCGTATGTCCAATGGATTCCGGTCAATGAGCATTCGTCGCCGGTAAGGCGAGAGGTGGCGGCGCCGGTGGCAAGGAAGAGCTTCTTCCTGTCTCGCGTGATGCCCTGCACGGCCAGAGCGACGGCGGAATTCGGCACGTCGAGGATAGCGTCGACATTTTCATTCTCCAGCCACCGCCTGGCTATCGCCGAGCCGACGTCAGCCTTGTTCTGGTGATCTCCCGCAACAATCTGGATGGGCCGTCCGAGCAGCTTTCCGTTGAAGTCATCCACCGCCATCTGTGCCGCGACGACCGAACCCTGGCCACCATTGTCCGCGTAGAGCGAGGACATGTCGGACAGGACGCCGAGCTTGATGGGGCCGTCCTGTGCAATCGCCGGCATCACCACCGCCAACAGCGTCAGCGCCAATCCGAGCGATTTGCGCTGATTACCTCGGACCGGCTTTGCCAATGATGTTATCATGCCTCTGCTCCAAGCCGACCAACGCAATCATGCCCAAACGGCAGTGATACGGAAGTGAAACTTTTGCAGAGTCATCCTGAACCGTCTTCAGATCAGAGCGAAGATAGCGATACAGCACGTTCTTCGGCATCCACTCGGTTGCATCCGCGGTGCGCCTGACCTTAATTGGACGGGGCGGCAGCAACTTATCGAGCCGATCCGTCAGTGACCGGAGGAGATCCCGTGTCTGTTTCGTTCAACACATTGGATCTGAACCTGCTCAAGGTCTTCGATGCCGTCATGGAGGAACGCAGCGTGCTGCGGGCCAGCCAGAAGGTTGGACTCAGCCAGTCCGCCGTGAGCCACTCGCTCGCGCGGCTCCGCGAAATCCTGGACGACGACCTGTTCGTGCGCACAGCGACAGGCATGCAGCCGACGGCGCGCGCGCTGACGATGGCGCCCCAGGTTCACGAGGCCATGCGAGCGCTGGAGGCCGCGGTCGAACTAGCGACCTTCGTGCCGGCCTGCTCCACCAAGCAGTTCACGCTGGCCGCCAACGATTTCACCACGATGGTGCTGTCGTCTCCGCTCCTGAAGATCCTTGGCTGCGAGGCGCCCACGATCGACCTGATGATCAAGCCGGTGACGCGGATCGACCTCGCCGAGCAGCTCGACCTTGGGCGCATCGATGTCGCTATCGGCGTCTTCTCGCACCCGCCGAGCCGCTTCCGCTCAACCCTGCTGTTCGAATACGACGATGTACTGATCGTTGGCGGAAAGCGCGAGCTCGGCCGGCTGGACAAGGCGAAGCTGTCACGCCTGCCGCTGGTCGTCGTCTCCTTTGGCGGCGAGCAGGAGGGCGCGATCGGCGGTTTCATCTCCGAACGAGGTCTCGCCAGACGCTCGGAAATGTACGACAGCGCCGCGCTCGAGCGGGCGCTCGCCGAAAGCGACCGCCCGCCGCGAATCGCGGTCTCCTTGCCGCATTTTCTCGCCCTGCCCGCCCTGCTGGCCGATTCCGAACTAGCTGCCATCGTCCCGCGCCCGTTGGCGAGAGTGCTCGAGCAAAACTATGCCATCAAGACCTGCGAGCTCCCTTACACCACGACGCCGGTGGAGGTTCGGATGCTGTGGCACGAACGTGTCGAGGCCGAACCATCGCACGAGTGGCTTCACGAGGTCCTGCGCCGGGCGACCGAAGAGCTCAGGCGCGGCGCGAGCTGACGGCATGGCGCGTCGGCGCCCGTTCGCGCCCATTTATTTGGCTGCCATGGTGCCGGAAAGCGGCACCCAGCGCTCGCCGTCGAAGCGTTGTGGCCGGAGCGACTTGATCAGGCGATAGTCATCTGGGCTCGTGTTGACGGTGATGCCTGGAATCAGGCCTGGTAGCGTTACGTTCTTCAGGGACGTGGCATGCTTCATGATGTTTTGTGGCGTAAGGTCATCGCCACATGCTTTGATCACCTTGGTCATGAGAACGGCGACGTTCCATCCGGTGAAGTTGAGCTGATCCTCAATGTCTCCTTCGGGGTAGTATTTCTTCATGAAAGCCAGCCACTCCAGGTAGGCGGGGTCGTTGGCCCATTCGGGATCGCCCACGGTCTTGGTCGGCGTGGCCGAAATCGCACCCTTCGCGTTTTCGAGCCCTGCCGGCTTGAGGATCGTCGCCACGAAGTTGCTTCCGATCGGCAGTAACTGCTGGGCGCGCCATCCAAGCTGGCTCGCCTTGCGTATCGCCTGCGAGGTGAATTTGCCGGTCGACGCATTCAGGAAGACGTTGGCATTGCTGCTGGCCAGCGACACGACCTGTGAATCAACGGTCGGCGACGTCACCTCGTAAGGCGCGGTAGCAACGATCTCGGCCTGCGGATCGAGGCGCGCCAATTCGGCCTTGAAGCTGCGAAGGTATTCGCGTCCATAATCATCGTTCTGGTAGAGCACCGCAACGTGGGCCCGCGGAATGGTCTCGGAAACGAGCCGCGCGTAAATCGCCGCTTCGGTGCTGAACAGGGTCATTCCCGAGATGGTATATGGACTGGTCTTCGGGTCGGCAAAGCGGTCGGTGGCGGCGAAGACGAAGAGCTGCGGCACCTTCCGGCCGTTGAGATATTTCTGGACCGCCGCGTTCTGCGCGGTTCCCATGCTGCCGAAGATCGCAACGGCCTCATCGTTCTCGACCAGCCTGCGCGTCTGTTCCACGGCCTTTGGCGGGCTGTAGCTATCGTCGAGCGAGATCAGCTTGATCTTGCGGCCGTTGATTCCGCCGCGTTCGTTGATCATCTGGAAATAGCGGATCTGGACCTTGCCGACCGCGCTCAGCGCCGACGCCGGACCGCTATAGGGCATTGTCTGCCCGAGGATCAGCTCGCGCTCGGCCGCCTCGGCGGCGCATAACGTGGCCAGTGAAACCGCGAGAAAGAGTATTGCGCCAAGCCCACGCATGCGACCTCCCCAATATAGATAATGTTTCTTACTCGGAATATTCTTCCTAGGAAGATATTTGTCAACACCGGAGCGAGAGGTCGCGTCGCCGCCGCATTCCCCGGGCAGGACCTTGGACCAATACTAGGAACTTGCGCCGCGACACCTGAATTGGAGAGTGCTAGATTGCACCAAGACGTGGTGCCGGTGCCGCTGGCGCAGACTAGCGAGGGTAGAAAGGAATGACGAAAAAGACCGTGTCGCGCGGTGTGGAGCCAATCACCAAACGGGCGCCAAAGCACGATAGCAGCCTTTACGACGACATCGAGGCCGCCTGGCTTGAACAGCGCCCCGATCTCGACCTGACCGCCGCATTAACGCTGCTGCGGCTGGAGCGCGTCAACCAGCTTCACGAAAAGCGGCTGCTGGGCATATCAAAAGCGGTTGGCCTGCAGACCGGCGAGCTCTACGTCCTGCTGGCGCTCAGACGCTCGGGAAGACCATACGAGTTGCGCCCGACCGACCTGTTCCGCGCTCTGCTCGTCACCTCGGGCGCCATGAGCAAGCGGGTGGCGCGGCTCCAGGAAGGAGGGTTCATCCTCCGCGTTTCGGCGAACGATGATGGCCGCTCCGAGCTGGTCCGGCTCACCTCGAAGGGCCTTGCGACCGCTGACCGCGGCATTACCGAGATCGCGAAAGTTGTGGAGAGCGTGATCGACGCGAGCGGGCTAAACAAGGCCGAGATCGGGATGCTTGACCGGTGCCTGCGCAAACTTTTGGCGGTGAAGACCGTGAAGGCGACGAAGAAGATTGGCCGCCTCGCTGCGACCGGCTAGGGACGCGAGATCAGGCGACGGTTTTCTCGTCCGCCTTCAGCAGTGATTTGATGTCGAGCGAGCAGTCTCCGGCCTGCTCCGGCGCCGGAGAAATGCCTGCGGCAATGAGGCGCCGTGCTACCATCTGGTCGCCGGGTCTGTTGATGCTGTCGGCCGCGACCAATCTTCCCTGCCTGTAATGGAACACGGAGAACCTGCCATCCTCGACGGAGCCACGGGTCACGACCTGGTCGCTGCGTCCAGAGAGCCCGACGATCTGTAGTTTGAGATCGTACTGATCCGACCAGAACCGCGGGACACTGTCGTACCGCTCGTGGCTTCCCGCAATAGCAAGCCCTGCCACCCTGCCCTGGTCCTGGGCGTGCTGGACCGATTCCATCCTGATCCACTCATCTGCGAACCGGTTGTAATGATTTGCGCAGTCGCCCGCAGCGTAAATGCCGGGAACTTCCGTGCTGCCGTGCTCATTCACGACGATTCCATTGCAGCATTTCAGCCCGGCGGTACTTGCGAGTTCATCATTGGCGATTACGCCAATGCCCACCACGACGAGATCGGCACGCAGACGAGTGCCGCTGCCGAGAACGACCTCGGCGATCCTCCCATCATGCCCGGTCATCGCAACCACGGTCTCACCCAGCCTCACATCGACGCCCGCCCGTGCATGGGCATCGAGCAGGAAACGCGAGACAATCGTCGATACGGCACGTTCAAGCAGCCGGGAGGCGGCCTCGATCACCGTGACCTTGTTGCCAAGCTTTGCCGCCGAGGCAGCAACCTCAAGTCCAATGAACCCGCCCCCGACGACGACGATCTCGTTCGCCTGCTCCAGTCGCCCCTTGAGATCGCAGGCATCAGTGAGGGATCGAAGATAGCAAATCCCATCGAGTTCGGCGCCGGGGACCAATATGCGCCGAGCACGCGATCCGGTGGCGATCACGAGACTGTCGAAGTCCAGCCGGGCGCCGCCCGCCAGCGCGACCTGTTTCGCTTGCCGGTCAATCTCCACGGCCCGTTGTCCCAGAACGAGGTCGATCCGGTTGCTCTTGAAGAACGCATCATCCCGCAGAATCAGCTGCGGCTCGCGAACTTCGTTGAGCAAAAAATCCTTTGACAGCGGTGGTCGTTGATACGGGAGCGATTTCTCCTCGCCGACGACGGTCACCGGTTCGGCATAGCCGGCATCACGGGCGCTGAGTGCCACCTGAACACCGGCATAGGATGCGCCGATGACGACAAGCCCGCTCACGGTGTGGCGTCCGTCACGTTGTCGCGGACATCCTCACTTGCAGGTCCGCCGTCGAGATGCACATAGACTTCGCGATCGCGGATCTCGACCTTGAATGCTCTGACATCCTTGTAGGCGCCTGAGCGGCACCTGCCGTCGCGTACGTCGAACATCGCACCATGCAGCGGGCATTCGACGAGATGCCCCTCGAGAAAGCCGGTGGAAAGCAGGGCGAACGCATGCGAGCAGACATCATCCGTTGCGAAGATCTCGTCGTCGATCTTGTAGAGAGCGATGCGCTGGTCGCCGATCTTGAAGCCGACAGGCTCTCCTTCGGGCAGCTCGGTGGCGGCGCATATATGTTTCCAGGTCATGGCATGGGGTCTCCTGAGGCGGCAATAAACGACTGGCGATCCGCGCGGCGCGTCCGATGCAGTCAGCGAGGGATCTGTCGCCAGTCCTCCGAGGCGGACGCCAGCCGGCCGCCGACCGCGCGGATATCCTTGTAGGACATGCTGTCGCTCTGGGCGCTCTTCGGCGGCTTGCCGTCCATGAAGCCGTGCACTTCCTCAAGCAATTGGCGACGTACCCGCACAATCGCCTGGTCCGCCGAACAGAGATATTCCTGCGAACGGTCGACGATCGGCCCCATGCTGACCATCACCACGAAATCCTCGATGACGATCTCGTGGAAGCCGGTGCTGTTGCCGGCATCCATGATCTGGCGATTCTGCCCCCAATTGTTGGCCTGATTGCCCGGGAGGCCGCCCGCCATCGGCCACTGATTGGCACGCTGCACCTTGCGCCAGGAGTCCACCGGTCTCTCGGGATTATAGTAGATGTACCACTGGATCAGGTTTTCATCGTCGATCGGCACTGCGATGATTGCGGTACGATCCTGCTGCGGGCCAGAATAGATCGGCGCAATCAATCCGTAATAGGGCATCACAAACTCGGTGACGCGGGCGAGGCATGAGCCATCGGGCGCGGATCGAAGCGCCGCGGCACGAAAGCCGTACGGCTTCTTCTCGAACTGGTAGCTGACTTCCGTATTGACCCGCGTCGCCGCAAAATCCGTCGCCGAGCTCGCGGTCCAGCTCTGGTGCAGCAAAGCGACATGCGAGGAGTCGATGGTTGCCTCGACGCCCTGCAGCCAATTTGCATTGAGCTCAATGCCGGCCGCGTAGACCTGATCCGGTGGCAAATCCATCCATTCGAAATCCGGTGCGGGGGGCGCCGTTCCCTCGCCGAGCCAGACCCAGATCAGCCCAGCTCCTTCCCGCGTCGGATAGGATTTCACCTTGACGGTCTTTGCAAATTCCCTCGGGTTATTGGGCTCGTTGGGAACATCGAGCACCTCCCCGCTGGCACTGATCTTCCAGCCGTGGAACAGACAGGTCAGAGAGCATTCACCGACACGTGCGAGCGCAAGGGAGGCACCTCTGTGCGGGCAGGCTTCGTCGAGGAAGCCGACGGTCCCATCCGTCCCTCTGAACGCCACGAAGTTGCGGCCGAACAGCTTGACGCGCACTGGCGCTTCGCCCCTGCGCACCCGCACCGAGAGGACGGCCGGCAGCCAATAATGCTGACGCAGCATTCTTCCCATCGGCGCATCACGCGTGACGCGGCACAACAACTCATTTTCTTCCCTCGTGACCATAGCGAGACATCCCTGATTGACGTGTCTGATTAATCCCGCTTATTATCTTCCTCGGAAGATTACTCTGTCAATGAATCTTCCTGGGAAGCAATGTGGGTATGATATGGCCGAGGGACCCCTCAGGGATCGTGTTGCGCTGGTAACGGGCGGAAGCCGCGGAGTCGGAAAGGGAGTGGCGATCGGATTGGCCGAGGCTGGGGCGACGGTGATCGTCACTGCGCGCACGCGCAGCAGTGGCGGGTCGGAATGGCCGGGCTCTCTCGAGGAGACCATCTCGGCAATCGACGAAGCCGGAGGCAAGGGCATCGGCCTCCTATGCGATCATTCGGACGACGGTTCGGTCAGGGAGGTCTTTAACCTGCTCCGGCGCAACCACGGCAGGCTCGATGTACTCGTGAACAACGTGTTTGCAGCGCCGGACGTCATGCCGGTCAACGTTCCCTTCTGGCAGGTTCCAACCTCGCTGTGGGACACCCTGCATCGCGTCGGCCTCCGCTCACATTTTGTCTGCAGCCAGTTCGCTGTGCCGCTGATGCTTCCGCAAAAAAAGGGCCTGATCGTCAATACGTCGTCCGGCGGCGGCGTCCGCTACACGTTCAACGTCCCGTTCGGTGTACAGAAGGCGGGCGTCGACCGCATGGCCCGAGACATGGCGCATGAACTCAAGCCATTCGGCATTTCCGCAGTCTCGATTTGGCCTGGATTCATCAAGAGCGAGAAGCTTGCGGCCCAACCCGATCGTGTGCCGGCGGCACTTGCGAAGCTCATTGCCGAGAGGGGCGAGACACCGGTCTTCGTCGGGCGCGCGATCGCGGCGTTGGCCGCTGATCCTGATGTGATCGCCAAAACCGGACAGGTCCTACTCGCCTCCGAACTGGCGACTGAATACGGCTTTACTGATGTCGACGGAAGAATCCCGCCGCCGCCAAGCCGGGATCCCGCTCCGCTTTCGATATTCAAGCCGATCGTCAAACCTTGAGATCAAACAGGAGAGGCCAATGAGCGTTGCACTGGGAATGATGAGGCCGCTCGCGGAGCGGGACTGGCGCCACCTGTCGCTGGCGATCCTTGCGGGTTTCGCCTGCGCGGTGGCGATCGGTAGAACGTTGCCGCTGGCGATGGACGCGATATCAAGCATTCCGGCGCCGTTATGCGCCGAGAGCGCCTCTTCTGGCTCATCGCTCAACAAAGTCGAGGTGATCAGTTCACATGCCTTGCCGAATGTACCCGGCAAGCGCGTGACCGTGGTCCGCGTCACTTACGGACCGGGCGGCTTTACTCCACCGCACCGCCATGGTGGCTCGGTGACGGCCTACATCACAAAGGGCGAAGTCCGCTCGCAGCTCAAGGGCGGTCCGCTGGAGACATTTGAGGTCGGACAGTCGTTCTTTGAGCCGCCAGGCGCGACCCACCTCGTTTCCGCCAATGCAAGCAACACCGAGCCGGCCGAACTGATCGCCGTCTTCGTCGCTGACGAGGGTGCGGAATTGACGACCCTCCTCGACCGATAGCGGCATGAAAGCAACCAGAAAAAGAAGCGTGTTGCCTGGTCACTTGGAGGAACGGCCGCTCATCAGGCCGCCCGCCTTGCACGTAGTCACGGCAAACTTAGCTCCCAGTCAGCAGCCGATCCGATGCGATCGCCGGTGAATCGCTGGTGCCGATGCAATCGTGCGAACTTGAAAAGTCGCTGCTGGTAAACTGTACCGGAAATCCGATAACCGTTACTGAAGTGCCGGGTGACCGGTTCGCATAATTGAACTCGGGCAACGCATGGAGTTGCCTTTGGAAAGTGCCCTGACGAATAGGAACCAACGATGAGCGATTCTCGTCCTGCGATGACACACGCGACCGGCGCGCCGGTGACGGACAATCTCAACATCATGACCGCGGGCCCGCGCGGGCCGGCGCTATTGCAGGATATCTGGCTGATCGAGAAGATGGCGCACTTCGATCGCGAGGTGATCCCGGAGCGGCGGATGCACGCGAAGGGCTGGGGCGCCTACGGCACGTTCACGGTCACACACGACATCACCCGCTACACCAAAGCCAAGATCTTTTCGGAGATCGGCAAGCAGACGCCGATGTTTGCGCGCTTTTCGACGGTTGCCGGCGAGCGCGGTGCCGCCGATGCGGAGCGCGACATCCGCGGTTTCGCCCTCAAGTTCTACACCGATGAAGGCAATTGGGACATCGTCGGCAACAATACGCCGGTCTTCTTCTTCCGCGATCCGCTGCGGTTCCCCGATCTGAACCACGCGATCAAGCGCGATCCGCGCACCGGGCTGCGCTCAGCCGACAACAATTGGGATTTTTGGTCGCTGCTTCCCGAGGCGTTGCACCAGGTGACGATCGTGATGTCCGATCGCGGAATTCCGAAGAGCTTCCGCCACATGCACGGTTTCGGCAGCCACACTTTCTCGATGGTCAATGCCAGTAACGAGCGGGTCTGGGTCAAATTCCACTTCCGCACCCAGCAAGGCATCGAAAACCTCAGCGACGAAGATGCGGCTGCTCTGGTCGCAAACGATCGCGAGACGCACGGACGCGATCTGCTCAATGCCATCGAACGCGGTGACTTCCCGCGCTGGAAGCTGTTCATCCAGGTGATGACGGACCAGCAGGCCAAGGCCCACAAGCACAATCCCTTCGATCTCACGAAGGTGTGGCCGAAGGCAGACTATCCGCTAGTCGAAGTCGGGGTGATGGAGCTGAACCGCTATCCCGACAACTATTTCGCCGAAGTGGAGCAGGCCGCCTTCTCGCCGGCGAACATCGTGCCAGGGATCGGCTTCTCACCCGACAAGATGCTGCAGGCACGGCTGTTTTCGTACGGCGACGCCGCGCGTTACAGGCTGGGAGTCAATCACCACCTCATTCCGGTCAACGCGCCGAAGTGCCCGTTCCACAGCTATCACCGCGATGGCGCAATGCGCACGGACGGCAATCTCGGCGGCACGCCGAGCTACTGGCCCAACAGCAGGGGGGCCTGGATCGATCGCGACCCGCAGCTTGCCGAGCCGCCGCTCGACTGGACGGGTGCCGCGGCGCACTGGGACCATCGCCTCGATGACGATCACTATGAGCAGCCGGGCATACTCTTCCGCAAGATGACAGCGGCGCAGCAACAACTTCTCTTTGAGAACACCGCCCGCGCGATGGGGGACGCACGTCTCGAGGTGAAGCAGCGTCAGATTGCCAACTGCACGAAAGCCGACCCGGCCTATGGTGCAGGCGTGGCAAGGGCCTTGGGACTTACGCCTGCACAGGCCGCCGCAGAATAATCGGCGGCGGCTCCCAACCACCACAACCGCATGCCCCTTGGCGATTCACACCACTCCGGAGGTTTGCGCAACGATGGAGACTGTTCCATGTCCGAGATAATTGCCGGGATTCGGGTGCCGGACAGCGCTATCGCCCGCGCCGCCACCCAGCTCGCCCGCGATACCGAGGATGACCTGCTTTACAACCAACCACAGCCGCCGCGTCTTCTTTGGGGGGCGCTCAACGACGAGCGCCGCGGCCTGAAGTACGGCCCGAACTTCTGTATCTTGGCGCCATGTTTCACGACATGGGGCTGACGGAACGCTATTCGAGTCCCGATCTGCGCTTCAAGGTTGATGGCGCCAACACGGCCCGCGATTTCATGAAGAACTACGGCGTCGCGGAGCGCATGTTGAGGACGTGTGGACCGCGATCGCGCTCCACACCACGCCCGGCATCCCCGAAGATATGCGTCCGACGATCGCGCTGGTGACTGCAGGCGTGGAGATGGATGTGCTTGGCATTGGCTATCATGACTTCAGCCATGAGCAACGCGACCATGTCTGCGCCCATCATCCGCGCGAGGCAAACTTCAAGGAAAACATCATTGACCATTTTGCCAACCGCATCATCAAGAACCTTCGACATCGCCCGCCAGGATCGGCCGGCCACTAATTTCCGCAGATGAAGCCGTCGCAGAAATCCGAGACGTGCTGGACTCGAGCGGGGACAGCTGCCCGGAGTGCCCGCCTGACGCCTGACGCTCTCTGCCGAGAACTTTAGCGCTTCGCCAACGCCGCCGTACTCCCTTATGTCCCGAAGGCGCCTGCTGCTGAGCATTGGCATTGTTCGGGTTTTGCTTGTTCGCCTCGTGATGGCCGACTACACAGCCTGCCACGGCGCCTAGCTTGCCGTGCCCTGCCATATGGCCGGCGACACCGCCGACGATCGCACCCTTGATGCAGCCCTTAGCGTCCGCCGCGGGAGCGAATGCCAGCGAAATCGCCAGGGCGCAAGCCGCCGCCATAATCTGTCTCATGTACGTTTCTCCGCATGAAGATCGAACGGTCAACGCGATCTGGTCAAATTCCGTTCCGGAGAAGCGAATGGCCGCTCACCGGCCATCCCGCGCGCGCCGCAGGGCGGCTTGCAGCCGTTCTCCGTCCTTTTCCCAGCGGTCGTCCTCGGCCCGCGATCGCTCCTCGAGAGCATCGACCTCAGCCTGAATAGCCGCGGCTTTCTTCGCATGCTCGCGCTCGGCCTTGTCCAGTGCCGCCTCGGCTTTCGCGGCTGCCTTTTCTCGCCGTTCGCGGTCTCTCTGCCTGGCGGCCTCTTGCGCTCTGCGTCGCGGCGCTTCTGCTCCTTTTCGAATTCGGCGGCGGCCTTTCAGGCGTCCCGTTCGCTGACGTTCGGAGAGGTTCGCTTCGCCCGCTTCGGCCGCCCCTTTGCCGCGGAGTTCCGTTCTCGGCGAATCCGAGGTCCAAAGGGAGATCGGAGTGCTCAGCGAAGCGCCCGTTCGATCCGGCAGGGCGCTTGAGCACCACGCCCGACTTGGACATTGTCGCAGCGATAACGTCCGGATCGTCCGTCTCCTTGGCGATGCCGTAGTGAAGAGATTGCTGCCGGCGCCCCACGCTTCAAGCGCCGCCTTCATCGAGGGCGCCGCGATTGCGAGATCGTAAAAGCCCAGTGAGGTCTGAAATGTCTTGAGCTTCCTGACTATGAGGCGTGCAGGCTCGCGGACCTCCTAGCGCCGGCGCCCGACCCAGACCCCAAGCAGGAAGGCAGCAAAGAGCGATTGCAACGGGGCCTTCACGGTCAACTCGCGCAGGCGATCAGCCCAGCGCATCGCGGCATCCTGCGACGGCGACTGGACTGATCGCCGGCGCGCGTCCGAAGTCAGCTCGTCGCCGTCCTCGTTGATCAGCCCGGAGGCCTCCGTCATTGCCGAGGCTTCTTTCATATCCATGCGGCCTCCTCCTCTGGCGTCAGGCGAAGGGGCTCGAGGCTCCCGCCATTGGCGGCGGCTTCGGACGAAGGCTGGAGGCCGATGGCACGGTGCTGGCCGTCAAGATCGCCAAGCACGTCGATGCCCCTGTGAAGGTGATCTGGAGCCGCGAGGAAGACATCCAGCACGACATGTATCGGCCGTATTATTTCGATCGGCTGTCGGCCGGACCTGACGCGGCCGGCAAGCCGGTTCTCTGGGCGCATCGGATCGCCGGCTCCTCAGTCATGATTAGCTTCGGAGGGAGGTCTCGATGGACGCCCCCCGGCCGGTACTAGTTCGCGTGCATCCGGCTGCCCGAGACGCGCTCGTAGAACACCATCAGCTTCTCGCGCTCTTCGAGCCCCCGAATGGCGGCGTCAGGGCACACGCATCCATGCCCCGCGTCGTGACGTTCAAGAAATGCGAAAGGATGCGGCTGATCTCGTGATAGAGAGCCCTTAGCAGTTGGCCGCGCCGCGGCACTTCTATGCCAATCAGCTTCTCGATCGCCAGGCAGAATGCGTGCTCCTACGTCAGCGGCGCCACATAGTCAGCCCGTCGAAACAGGTTATCGCGTGCAAATAGGTCTTCGCCTCGATGAGCTTCTCGGCGCACCGATGCAGTAGTCCGATATGAGGATCCAGGCGCTAGACCACTCACCATCCAGTTCGAGCACGAGATGCAGCACGCCATGAGCCGCCGACAAAATCGTGGAAGATCGGGCGCGCGACAGGTCATCCATTTGAGACCGCAGAACCCATTGCTGCAGCAATGAAATGGGTTACCTTCGGTTCGGCCTTGGCGTCGTATTGACGGACGGCGTCTTGGAAGACGCGGTCCGCATTTGTAACGCGCTGGTGCTGTCGCAGATGCTCAAGCCACGATGCGACGAGGAATGTTTCCATGAAGCGTCCTTCCTGGGCGGCGTCTTCAAAGATATCCCAGGCATACGCGCCGTCCCGTCGACGCTGCTGACCAAGCCTCTGGATCGCTGCCAGAAAGGCAGCGCGCCGTTTAGGATTTATGTGGTATTCGATCGTCACCAGCACTGGTCCTCGATCTGGCTCGGCGTCGATTGTCAGAACCGGAACAGGCCAATGCATGGACGGCGTCAGGTCAATTTCTGCGCCGCTTTGCAGCTTCCACGACCAGCTTAACCCAATGCCAATCAAGGCCCCGGCGGCCGCGATGACGTGAGCGGCTGGCGGGCTGAGCATCGACGCAACTTGTCCCCAAATCGCGCCGCCTGCGGTCATGGCCCCAAAAAAGACGGTCACGAACATGGCAAGCCCGCGGCCGCGTACCCAATCCGGCAGCGACACCTGCGCCGAGACATTGAGGGTCGCGAGAACCGCGATCCAGGAAACACCAGCGACGATGCAGGCAACCAACGCGACCGTGGAGTGACGAGCGAAGCCGAGCAGGATCAGGCTGACCGCTGTGCCAATAGTGCCGAGTGCGACGAGCCGATCGGGCCCGAAGGTCGCTTTTAGCCACGGGAGGCCGAAGGCTCCGCCGACCGCCCCTGCTCCGATCGCGCCCAGTAATGCGCCGTAAAGCTCCGGGCCCCCGGCGATCTGGTTGCGCGCGACAAGCGGAAGCAGCGCCCAGTAGGTGCTCGCAAAGAAGAAGAAGCTGGCAGCTCTGATCAGTGTTGCCCTCAGATGCGGATTATACCGGGCATGGCGAAGTCCGATCACCAAAGCGCTTGTCAAACGTTCGGCAGGAAGTGCATGACCGCCAGCAGTTGACGGCCTCCACCACCACAGGGCTCCGATGACGCCGAAATTGCTAAGCGCGTTCAGCGAGAACGGCGCGGCAATTCCCAATGCGCCGATGATTACGCCGCCCAGTGCAGGTCCGATCGCCCGGCTGATGTTGACGCCAACGCCGTTACTCGCCACGGCCGCGGCCAGATCCCGCCTCGGTACAAGGCTGGGCACCACCGATTGCCACGCTGGCGCGGTGAACGCTGCGCCTGCGCCGAGGAGGAACGTAAACAGCAGCAGGATAAACGGATTGATAAGGCCCACCCAGACCAGCACGGCACTCGCCGCCGCAACCAACGTGACCACAACTTCCGTCACGATCAGAAAGCGACGCTTGTCGACGATGTCCGCCAGCGCGCCAGCCGGAAGCGCAAACAGAAACATGGGAAGACTGGTTGCGACTTGAACCAGTGATACGCTCAGCGGATCGGCATTCAGGCTAGTCATTAGCCAACCTGATGCCGCATTGTACATCCAGGTGCCGACGTTGGAGACCACAGTGGCAATCCAAACCACGGTGAACGCCGTGTGGCGAAATGCGTTCCAGGGCGACGTGCTCGGCGGACTCGTCATCCGCTCTGGAGGCTGATCCGTTGCCATCGTAACCCGCTCCCTTCAAGTTCAGGTATGGCGGTGCTCGGTGCCTCACGTGAGCGGCAGCATCGCTCGCGGCCGCCACCACGGCCAGCGACTGCAAACGACTACGCTTACGTCCAACGAGACGGACTCGGGCAGCAGAAAGCCGAATAGTCAGACTTCTTCGGCAAGACGCCGACTGGTGGTTAGATCGCGTAAAGAGTAAACGGCGCCGCTCATCTCTCGACCTAATGGCTGCTCGACCGAGGAACGCACGATCGATCGTCTCCTAAATTGACTTGCCACAAGCTCCGGTCAAATTGCACAAGATGCATGCACGACTGCGGCCAGGGCTCAGATTTTCGTTTCATGTCTTGATCGGCGAGGCCAGCCGAAGAAGCAACGAAATCGCTGCCAGCCCCGGCGGCACGACGAAACACCAGACGCCGTAACGTGCGTACAAGAGAGCCGCGGCGCCGCACCCGACTGCGAAAACGATGACGCTCCTCGTCATATTCGACATCCGCGAGCTGAGTTGGCCGTCTCGGGATTTTCCGTAGATCGTATCTGCAAGATCAATCATGATCTGCGTTGTCGTACCTGTCATGAGCGTGGATGGCGGCGTGCTGCCGAGATAGGCGCGATGAGCCGCGTTCTGCACCGCCATCGCGGCGACGAGAACCATTCCGGTAACCACGGCTTGCCAGCTATCGCTATTCTCGAATGGCCCCCAATTGATCGCCAGAGCAGCACCCGCGAGTAGCAGTAGCACTTTCAGGCCAAGTATCGCCTCGAACACAGCGCTGTAGCGCGCCGAGAGCAACGTGCCGATCAGTCGTATCGCGATCACCACCACGCAGAAGACTGGAAGGGCTAATAGCTTCGCAACGGCACCGGATGTGCCGAGCGCGAGCGATGCGCCAAGCGTGACGAAGTTGCCCGTGACGTGAGCCGTGAAAAGGCCCTGCAGGGCAAGAAATCCAGCCGTGTCGACATACCCGGCCGTAAGACTCAGGACCAACGGCAGGGCCCAGGGATTTTCAGTGTCAGCCGGCATCATTGGCAACCAAAGATCGTTTGAAACCAATCGGAAGCAACTCGGGACCCTCTACCATCCCCGTTTGATCTCTACGCCGACATAATTGGAGTCATGGCCGCCGGCGTTGCGCAATGCGTCACCGATCGCAAAGTGCACCGCCTCGACTGCGAAGGCAGTTGCGCGATCGATCGTCCAATCGAGCCGAAGCTGGGCATAGCTTCCGGTATAGGCGCCTGGCCGTCCGGCAGTGTTCGGGACCGCAACGTCGGGCTGGGTGTAGATCGCATCGGCCGTGTTCTGGCGCCACAGGGCCGCTGCCGCGACCATGATCTTCAGCGACGAACTCAGACTCAGGGTCAGAGACGGCTTGATGTGAATGAGGTTGGTGTACCCGGTGTAACCCGCAAGTGTAAAATAATAGCCGTTTGGAAACAGCGGATTGAAGGTCCCAAAGGTTTGTTTGTTGTTGCCGTCACCGGAAGCTGCGTCGAATTGGATGCCGACCCTTGGGCTCCATTTCACGTCGGCGAAGGTGTAGCCAGCGAGTGAGCCGACAGCCCATGCCTCGATAGGCTCGTTGCCAATGCGTCCGGTCTGGTTCATCACTTCGAAGTCAAAATCGAAATGATTGGCGCTGCCGTTCAGATGGATATCGAAAATGTCTCTCCGCTCGTTGCCGGACGCATTTGGAAACTGCACGTTCCCCTGCGTGAAATTGGCATAGTAGCCGGCGATGAACAGCGACTCTGAGAACTTATACTCGGTCCGCACCATCCCGAAGGTCTGCGCGCTGACGCTGCTGTAATCATCGAATATCGTAACGTCCCGAACCTGGACCGGTAGGCTGTAAAAGGTGATAAACCGCCAGGGCCCATTCTCGTAGTCCGCCCAGGCGGCGTCGTAAGATTGACGGACGTTGGGACCGTCGCGAACGGATACGAAGCGCTGTAGATCGAAGGCAAATTGCTGCCTTCCGCCCCTCAGCTTCAACGTTCCGCCTCCGACGGACTCGGTCAGGGCCACCCAACCCTGTTCAAGATCGAGTTTGTCCCGATCGACCGGCGTCAACATGGTCTTCCAGGGCGCATAGTCAGCCTGAAATTGCACGAACGCTTGAATTTGATTGTCTACACGGAGATCAGCGTGGAATTCGTTTCGGCTGATAACGTAGTTTTGGCTGCGGTTCGGACCGGTGCCGAAGTTCGCGGCGTTGTTGGACTCGAAGCGCTCACGCGTGTTCGCTCCGAATGAGAGATACGTGTATGGATCGATGCTGGACAACGGAATATACTTGAGTTCGTCGAAAGGCTCACGCGGCACGCGCGGGTCCGTCAGCACCGACCAGTTTTCCTGAAATCGGTTGAACATGATGGCCGGCCGTTGCGGCGTGGAAGCCTCAGGCTTTTGATCATCCCCCCAAGCGAGCTGAGGCGTAGCCAGGCACAGTACTCCTGCCGCCCATTCCCTCCGCATGAGCCATCGTCCCAGCAGCAATGCCATCGCGCCCCCTACTTCGGTGCGGCTGCGTGAATCTCCGCAATATATCCGCCAGGGAATTGTACCATGGCTTCGGCCCTTCCGTCAGAGGTGTAAGGCTCGACGAGTACCACGGCACCCGAGGCCTTGGCCTTCATCAGGGTTCCCTGCAAATCCCTCACCTCATAGCCGGTCAACTCCCGTCCGTACGGGTAGGGCAAGTGGCCGTCGCTCACGAGAACAGTCATCTTTCCAAATACCGATTCAATGTGGATACGCCGATATGTGTCTTTGGCTCGGCCGATCTCGATCCCCGCGGCATGTGCATCGTCGGAAACAACCTTTCCTTGCGAAAACCGCAGGAAACTGCGGGTAAAGGCATCCGCCCGCTCAGGCGAGACATAGACGCGGTTCTCGGGGATTGTCTCGAAAGGCGCATAGGAAGGCTTCGTCGTGTGCCAGTAGAGTTGCATATTCACGCCGCCCGGCCACTGGATCACCGCATCGCGTCCGATGGGATCCGGAAAGGCTGCCACCAGCACGTCCGCCCCCGAATCCTTCGCCGCATTTATCGCCTCGTCGAGGTCCGTAACGAGATAGCCGGTCCGCTCAGCACCGAAAGGATAAGGAATGGGCGTCTTGAATCCGAACAGCGACACGGTTCCGACAGGCGTCTGAAGAAGCTGGGACGTCGTGCTGCTCGGCGTCGGCGTCACCGTGGCAACGACCTGTTTGGTGCTCTGACCTCCGAACGTAGCGAGAAAACTGGCCGCGAACTTGTCCACATCCTCGGGAGCCACATAGACATGTGTGGTGTCGTACTGCGCGCCGACACCGACCTGTGGCGCGGCATGCGCTCCCGGATCCCGCGCGATTGCCACGGACGGAGATAGCAGTGACGACACGAGGAGGATTTTAATCAGATGACGCTTGCCTATCATGGAACACCTCGAACACGGAGTTGAGCGCTCATTTCGAGCGCAAGGACAGTACAGACACGAGCACCAGGCCGGCGATCAGCCCCAGATGCTCGAAAAAGGCGTTCACGGCCAGGAAACGATCGTGGCCGGCTTTGGCCCAGAAATCGTTCGCGGTGAGCATGGCGACCGCAGTCAGCACGCCGAGCCCACCGGCTCCCAGCCACACCCAGCGTCCAAAAATGACGAGCACGGAGCCGCCAAGTTCGACGATGATGGCGGCGCTGGCCCAAAGCCATGCCGGCTGCAGGCCGAAATGCGCTTGCTCCGCAACGGCGCCTGGGAAATCAAGGGCTTTCTGGATTCCGCCGATCAAGAACGCGGAGACGAGCGCAATTCTGGCCGTCGCGGCAAGCCATGACCAGGATAGCACTGTCGCAACCCATCTCGGCGTATCCGATTTGGCGAACATCTCACACCGCCCAGCAGGCGCAACCGAGCACACCCCAGAAGCTCCTGAGATCCGAAACCGGCAGCCTTCCAGACCACGCGCGCGCATGGTCGTGGCCGTGCACGCTACACGCGGTGGAACAGCCGCACATCTGCATTGCGTTGGCGCGGATGGCCTGTGCCTTGCCGCCCTGTTCCGCCCAGTTGCCGTACCCGCCGAAACTGCGCACCGGCGACCAGTCGGGCATCGCGGGCGGCGGCGCGGTATCGTCGAGAGCTGTGAACTCGCCTGCCCCGTAGACGATGCGCCCGCCGACCACCGTCAGATCGCTCGCGATTTCGGCGATCTCGTTGTCGGCGCAGGAGAAGAAATCCCGATCGGGCACCATCAGGTCGGCGAACTGACCGACCTGGATGCGCCCTTTCTTCCCCTCCTCATTGGAGAACCAAGTGACGTTTTCGGTCCACATCCGCAACGCGGTTTCGCGATCGAGGCAATTGGTCTGCGGATATATCCGCAGACCGCCCACGGTCATGCCGGTCACGAGCCAGGCCAGTGAGACCCAGGGATTGTAGGAAGCAACCCTGGTTGCATCCGTGCCGGCAGAGATCTTCACGCCCTTGTCCATAATCTTCCTGACCGGTGGCGTCGCTTCGGCCGCGCCAAAGCCGTAGCGCTCGACGAAGTACTCGCCCTGGTAGGCCATGCGGTGCTGCACGGCGATGCCACCACCAAGCGCCGCGATGCGGTCGATGGATTGATCGGAGATGGTCTCCGCGTGGTCGAAGAACCAGTGCAGACCGTCCAACGGCGTGTCCTGGTTGACCTTCTCGAACACGTCGAGCGCGCGCGAGATCGTCTCGTCGTAGGTCGCGTGCAGGCGCCATGGCCACTTGTTCTGGACCAGGATACGCACGACGTCCTCGAGCTCGCCCTCCATTTCCGGCGGCATATCCGGACGAGGCACGCGGAAATCCTCGAAGTCAGCTGCCGAAAACACCAACATCTCGCCGGCGCCGTTGTGCCGAAAGTAGTCGGTTCCCTGCTTGTACTTCGAAGCTTTGGTCCAATTCAGGAAGTCCTGCTTCTCCCCTTTCGGCTTCTGCGTGAATAGGTTGTAAGCCAGACGCACGGTGAGCTGCCCTTCCTCCGACAGCTTCTGAATGACCGCATAGTCCTCCGGATAATTCTGGAAGCCGCCGCCGGCGTCGATCGCTCCGGTGACGCCAAGACGGTTCAGCTCCCGCATGAAGTGGCGGGTCGAGTTGACCTGATATTCGAGGGGAAGCTTCGGTCCCTTGGCCAGCGTCGCGTAGAGGATGTTGGCATTCGGCTTGGCAAGCAGAAGCCCGGTCGGATTGCCCCTGGTATCGCGCACGATCTCGCCACCCGGCGGCTCCGCCGTGTCCTTTGTGTATCCGACTGCGCGCAGCGCTGCAGCATTCAGCATGGCGCGATCGTAAAGATGAAGGATGAAGACCGGAGTGTCGGGCGCGACTGCGTTGAGTTCCTCGATTGTCGGCAACCGCTTTTCGGCGAACTGATGCTCGGTGAATCCCCCGACGACCCGCACCCACTGCGGCGGCGGCGTGATCGCGACCTGCTTCTTCAACATGGCCATCGCGTCGGCAAGTGACCACACGCCGTCCCAGCGCAGCTCCATATTGTAGTTGAGCCCTCCCCGTATGATATGGAGATGATTGTCGATCAGCCCCGGCAGCACGCGCCGACCCTTCAGGTCGATGATCCTTGTCGAGGAACCGGCGAGCTTCATCACGTCGCCAACGTGCCCGACGGCCGTAAACAGCCCGTCTTGGATCGCCACGGCGGTCGCCGCCGGATTCGAGCGATCAAGTGTCGTGAACAGACCGTGATGCAGGATCAGGTCGGGGCCCTGCTTGCTCATGCTTGCTTCTCCGGATTCTTGAGGCCATCAACCGGACCGACCGTGCGTCGGCCCGGCAGCATGCCGAAAATGTGGGAATCGCAGCTCGAGAGATGGAAGGCCTCGGAAAAGCTCGAGCCCCCTATGAGCAGTTTGGTAACGGGGATGATCTGCTCGCCAACCAGGATTCCTAGAAGCCCGACCAGCGCCACCAGAGGCGGCGCTGGCGAGCGTACGCTAAGGAGATTGTAGATCACTCCGACGAGGAGGCCCGCAGCCAAAGACAACACATAAACCTTCATGACTGTCCTCCTATCTTCGGCGTTCCAGGAATTACCGCGGGCCCGCCTCGGACGCGTGCTCGCCGAGCGCCCACTTCGAGAAGCGCACCTGGATGCCGTATGGCGTATGGGCACGGAGGATATCCATGACGCCCTCGTAGGTCTCGGCGCGCGCCCAGTCTTGCTGCAGTTCGAAGACGTATTGGCACGAGGTGATCGGAACGGCGCCGGCCTGCAGCAGGCGCTCCATGGAGCGGTTGTGGGCCTCGAGCGACAGATCACCGCAGGCATCTGCAGGAACGTAGATTTCGTAACCCTCCTTGAGCATGTCGAGGCTCGGAAACATCACGCATGCTTCCGTCCAGAGGCCGGCGATGACGAACTTCTTTTTGCCAGTAGCGGCAACGGCTTTGCGGAAGTTCGGATCGAGCCACGAATTCATGGACGTCCGGTCGATGATTTCGTGGTTCGGGAACAGATCTGTCACCTCCGGCATGAACGGACCGGAGAAGGAGTCCTTGGCAACCGTCGATATTACGGTCGGGATCTTGAACAGCTTCGCCGTCTTGGCCAGAATTTGGATATTATTGAACACCACCAGGCGGTCATGCGACTGCACGCCCTGGTACATTGCCGGCTGATAGTCGATCAGCGCGATGGCGCTGTTTTGCGGGGTAAGCATATCAAGGCTGGGCATTCGAGGTCTCCTGAGTTTGGTAAATGCAGATCAGTGGGAGGCGAACTGTAGTTTGATGCCGTCCGTGCCGTTGCCGGAAGTGAAACGATTTCAGCTGGTCCATGTACACGCTGCATTTCTTCCTTTGCCGACACAGCGGAGACTGGGACGGCTGTGGCTGGGGCGAATAAAAAGGCTTGGCGATACTCGAGCTCTAGGCGAGGACCCCTTCCGGTGATCGCGACCTGAGATTGTGCGCGCGACGATGTTGCACTGATGATGGCCAGCGGCTTCGAATGAGACCGTCACAGGCCGAAGCGTGCTGCGATTGACCCCTGCCTGTTCATCTCAACCCACTTCCCATTCCGTCATGGGATGACGGCTATAGTATCGGCACCGCGCCCATGTAAATTAGGCACTAGCCTGCTACTAGGTTTCTAATCGGATACCGCATCGTGCAACATGAAGCTCATCATCCTGAACTCATCTATCCGCCAGAACTGGAAATCTGGCCCTTCCCGGCGCATTGTCCGAATCGGGTGCTGATCGAAGAGATCGCCGATAAATGGACGATCCTAGTAGTTGCGGCGCTCTCGCGAGGCCCGACGCGTTTCAATCAGCTCAAGCGCGCACTAGAGCCCGTCACGCAAAAGTCATTGACGCAGACACTGCGCCGTCTGGAGCGGAGTGGGATGGTTTCTCGAAAGGTGCTTGATACCTCTCCAGTAGCGGTTGAATACGCCATCACCCCGCTCGGCCGTACGCTCGGCGGTCCGTTCTCCGCTCTATACCGGTGGGCCGTCGCATACCACGACCAGGTCGGGGCCGCCCGGCAGCGGTTCGATGCCCAGCGAGGAAAGGCCCGCAAATAACGGAATCTCGCCGTCTGCGCGATGGCAACCGCGTTGCGAAGCCAAACGCACTCCAAGAGCGTCGGAACTTGCTTGCCTCTCGACAGCTGGATCGGTCAATAGCCTCTCGTTCGCAAGCGCAGCACCCTCTCGTGCCTAAACGCGCCAGCTTCCCCCGCGGCAATCTTTAGAATTTGGACAAAGCCGAACTCGAATGGTGTGCCAGCGTCAAACTGCATCCAATCGCTTCACTTTCGCCAGCGCTTGAAGTGGCACAGTCCCAGCGGGCGCCACTTCGAGCTCTTGAATCAATTACATTGATTGGTAAAATCAACCGATAGGTCCGGTCTGGTGCGTTTGATTCAGGAGCGACGATGTCTCGAGCGCCAGAGTTTGATGAAACTGAGGTCCTCGACAAGGCACTTCAGGTGTTCTGGCAGCAGGGCTATGAAGGCACCTCTCTCAGTGACCTTCTCGATGCGACGGGGCTCACGAAATCAAGCCTGTACTCTGCTTTCGGTGACAAGGAGGACCTATTCCATCGGGTTGTCGAACGCTACTTGTCCAAACACGTTGCATTTCGCCAGGCGTGTGCGCTTGCCGAACCAACCCCTCGGCGGATTGTGGAGAGTTTGCTTTACAGTATGGCGGATCTGCACGCTGGATCGCGTACACCGCCCGGCTGTCTTGTCACAAGCGCTGCTCTCACATGCTCGCCGGCAAGTGAGCCAGTTCGTCGATATCTCGTTCGCAGCCGAAACGAGTTTGTCCACATTCTAGGCGACCGGCTCGAAGCGGTGAAGGATGCCGGGCCGTTGCCTCCTGGCATGACCGCAGCGGATGCCGCGCGGCTTGTTGTGTTGACCATTCAAGGGATGGCAGTTGAGGCGAAGGGGGGCTCGACAAGGAACCAGCTTCGAGAAATTGTGCGCACATTCCTGCTCGGTTGGCCGGAGAGCTGAGCTGCAGATTCAGAGGCTCCCGCCGGCGGGCCTCTTTCGAGGACGCCAGTGCGGCTAACCGTGCCAACTCTCACGCAACATTCGCACTGCCGATCGCAGAGCAGGGACGGAGCGCGACCATCGCGATTAGCAAGGCAACGCTCGCCATCGCGATTGACGCGTAGGGGGTCGCCAGCAGCCCGGGCCCTGTCAGGAGCTGGCCACCGATGAAGGACCCGCTGGAGATTCCGAGATTGAAGGCGGCTATATTGAAACCGGACGCCGTTCCAAGCGCATCCGGAGCCTCCTGCTTGGCGGTGGTAACAACGCCGGCCTGCATAACGGGCGGGATGGCGAAAGCAAACGCCCCCCAGACAGCGATCACCACGAAAGTTGCCGATTCATTGTGAAATGCCAATCGAAGCGAGACAAAAGAGATGATCAGTCCGGAAAGCAGGATCATCATCGCCTTGCGTGTACCGACGGCGTCACTCAATGTCCCGCCGGCAAGATTTCCGACGACAGTTGTCGCACCAAAGAGCAGTAGCGCGAGATTGACCGCCTCCTCCGGTACCCCAGTGACGTCGGTCAACAATGGGGACAGGAAGGTGAAAACCACAAAGGTGCCGCCGAACCCGACCACCGTAAGCAAGTACATGGTCGCGAGGCGTCGATTCGCGAGAAGGGTCAGTTGGGCCGCAAACGAGGCGGGCTGCTGATGCGAAATTTCGCGAGGCAAGAGCCATGTCAGACCAAGCACCGCGATGGTTCCCATGCCAGTGACAATAAGAAATGGAGTACGCCAATTAAATAATTGGCCGATCCACGAACCGAGCGGTACCCCGACCACCATGGCGACGGTGAGCCCTCCCATAATCACGGCGATTGCACTGCCGGCCTTTGCCTTTAGAACAAGAGAACTTGCACAGGCCGCACCGACACCGAAGAAGACCCCGTGAGCAACCGCCATGACAATACGTGAGAGCAGCAGTGTGGTGTAGTTTGGGGAGACGGCGGCAGACAAATTGCAGATCGTGAACAGTGCCATGAGCCCAATCGCCAATTGCCGGCGGAAGAGCGCCGGTCAGTGCGGAAACGATTGGCGTACCAAGCGTGATGGACAACGCGTACAAGCTGACGAGGAGCCCGGCCTTTGGGATCGATATACCTAGATCGGTTGCGATCTCTGGAATAAGACCCACAATAACGAACTCGGTCGCGCCGATTGCGAAGGTCGCAACCGCGAGGGCATAGAGAGCAAGGGGCATCGTGCTTGACCTTAATCCAGGAGTGGGCAAGACACCTGCTGAGCCTGAGCCCGGCGTGTTGTTCTGAAATTTTCGCGGTGGCGTGCACAGCGATCCCAAGCAGCGTCTCACGGCTTCTTCGCAGGATCGTCGGCGGGGTTCTCGTAGACGGTGTCCGTCGGCCCGAAGCCGGTGATCAGCACAGTCACCGCCTCGTCGCCGGTCATCGCGAAGTGCGCAGCGCCGGAAGGCTCCGTGTAAACTGAGCCGACCGGAAGAGTTCGGAGCGCTTCCTGGGTGAAGCTCGGGCCGTAGCCGAATATCCAGGTCCCCTGAAGCACGGTGCCAACCCGATCGCCTGCATGATGATGCGCGGCAATTCTTGCATGTGGCGCAACCCTGAGCAGTTGGCTGTACATCCCTGGCTTGGATGGATCGCCGAGGATGGTAACAACTTCGACCTTGGCGTTGCCGGACCCGCCGGGGCCACCGGTGGGTGCAGCAGCCGACAATTCCGCAGGCGTCCTTGAGTAATTCGGAAGCACTGATGCTGGCGACTGTGCGACCGCGGGGGCGGCAAACATGATCGTGACGAGGACCAACACCGTCTGGTTCCGGGACATGGCTTTTCCTTTCGCTTTACAGAGATCGCTGGTCGAAGCTCATGGCGTCGCCGGGACTGGACACTTGGGATACTCGAGAAACTCCAAAGTCACACCGTCGGGCCCACGCACGTAGACGAGGCGAAGTCCGGTGCGCTCCCCTGACTCCACCGTCTGGACCTTGCCCACGGCGCTCCACCCTGCACCGCCGACTCGCATTAGCAAGGCATCAAGGTTTTCGACCCGGAAGGCCACGTGGACCGACCCAACATCGCAAGACCGGGGTTTTATGACCCGTCGGTCGCTCGGAGAGCGGTATTCCAGAAGCTCGATCAGGTGCCCAGGCCCCTTGACCATCGCGACACGCGCTGCTGCAGCTTTCACGCCGACCAGGTCCCCCAGGAAGGAGCTCTCTTCAAAGTCCCAGGTGTAAAGATGCTGGAATCCCATGACGCCGCTCCAGAACGAAAGCGCTTCGTCAAGTGAGGAGACCGTGATTCCAGTATGCTCGGTGCTCTCGATGCGAAATGGAGCGGCTGCTTCAATCATGACGTTCACATCCTGGCGCTCTTGTCCCAGAACTGGCCGAGTTGTTCGCAAATGAAATCTGTTTTTTCCTCAAACACCCAGTGTCCGCATTCCTCAATGACCCCTCCCTCCGCACGGTCCGAGAGTGCCCTTGCGCTGTCGAAGCAGTGCGACCCGAAGGAGCGGCGACCTCCCCAGCCCATGATCGGGATCGAAAGCTTCTTTCTTGCAAGCTGGGCGAGTTGTGCTGCCTTCTCATCAATAAAGCCATAGTGGTTCAGGCTCGCCCGCAGATTTCCGGGCTGCTTCATCTGGACGACGTAGCGCTGCAGTTCGGCTTCGCTGATCGCGTTGGGATTGTAGGCGAAATCTCGGAAGAAGTGACGAAGATACTGCTCTTCTCGTCCTTCGATGAGGAACCGTGCAAGATCCATGTTCGCATGCATGGAGAGGTGCCAATATGGCACGCGCGGATCAACATAGCCTTCATAGTCGAGTCCAAAGAACGGCGTCTCGATCGTTGCGAGAGACAGGACCCGGTTACCCGCCATGTAAGCGAGAGCGACCGAGGGAGGCCCTCCGAGATCATGGCTAAGGATGTGGAACTGATCGGCGTTTTCGACGTCGGCGAGCTCGAGCAGATCTTGGGCAATGGTGGTCGGCATGTAGTCCGCGTAAGGCTTGTCGCTGTCGGCGTAGCCGCGCAGGTCCGGTGCTATGAACCGGTACCGTTGAGCGAACGCCTCGAAGATCGGCACGAACTCGCTATGATTTTGGGGCCAACCATGGAAGCAGAAGACTGCGGGCCCGGAACCGACCGTTACGTAGTGCAGCGTCACGCCATTCACCAAAGCGCGCTTGCTGATCATCTGAGCCTTGGCCATCGAATCACTCCGCTGCTGCCGCACAACCACGCGCACCAAGCAGATCGAAAGATGTATCCCGTTCACCGAACGCGAGGCGCGGCATTCGGCGACATGTTGTGCGATTTCGCCAGCACTAGAAAGTGAAACTATTTCAGCCGCCCGATGAGCCGGCTGCAGCTATGCAAGCACGGGGATACTTGCGCGACATCGCTGACGATGATTTGGTGTACGCGCTTCGCTCAAGAAATTGACGGCGCGAGGGACTAACGCGAGAGATCGAGCTTTGCGGCGATATTCACCAGCTCTGCGAAAGAGGTCACGCTCATCTTTCGCATGACTTGGCCCCGATGTGCCTTGACTGTTATCTCGCTAATGCCCAGCTCATGCGCCACTTGCTTGTTCAAGACACCGCGAACGATTAGACGCATGACTTCCCGCTCGCGTCGGCTCAGCAAGGCGTAGCGTTCCCGCAACGCTTCCATCTCGGCTTCAACTCGCAGCGCGGCGCCGCTGCGATCAATAGCGTCTTGGATTGCGTTCAATAGTACAGTGTCACTGAACGGCTTAGTTAGAAATTCAACAGCGCCAGCCTTCATCGCCTGCACCGTTGTCGGCACATCACCATAGCCAGTAATGAAAATGATCGGCATACCCGGTCGCTCGACCGCCACCCGTCTCTGCAATTCGAGGCCATTGAGCCCCGGAAGACGAACATCCAAAACCAGGCAATTGGGCACAAACACGCGTGGACGTGAAAGAAATTCCCGAGCGGACTCAAATATCTCCGATTGCCAGCCCGCGTTGCCGATCAACAGTTCAAGGGATTCGCGCACCGAGACGTCATCATCGACGACGAATACGATTCCCTCATCTGGTTTGGCGGGCAGCTGTTGCGCCGTCGATTTCATCGGTCCTTCTCCGGGCGCAGACATGTCTGGCTCAACTCGTCCCGAAAGCCGCATTGAGCGCCCTCAGCAAGGCGGCGTCGGAAAACGGCTTGGATAGGCACTCTGTGGCGCCCTGCTCGAGCATTCGAGGACGCGTGAACTCATCTCCGTGCGCGGTAATAAAGACAATCGGAATTTTATGGCGGAGACGTGTCAATTCCCTCTGGAGCTCGGGACCGGTCATGCCCGGCATTGCAATGTCGAGAATGAGGCAGCCTGTCTGCCCTACATATTCAGAAGCAAGGAAGTCCTCTGCGGAGGAAAACGCTTGAGCTGCATAGCCGAACTCCCTCAGGAGATCAGGCAGCGACTCACGCACAGACTCATCGTCGTCAACGACCGATACAAGTAATGGTGTGAGCATCATGAATTCCTCGTGACGCTGTTGCCGAAAGTCGTTCTGCCGTCACGATCGTGGGCGCCGATCACCCCCTCGGTATTCCGAGGGATCGAAAAGGAGAACGTAGCTCCTAGACCATGGTTCGGGGCGGCCCACAGGTGACCATGATGATTCTCGATAATTGAGCGACTGACGGATAAGCCAATTCCCATCCCCTCGTTCTTGGTTGTGTAGAACGCATCGAAGAGCTTCTCCACGGTCACGGGATCAAAACCAGGTCCAGAATCCTCCACACTCAAACGGACTCGATCACCTTCGTCTCGTTGTGTCCTGATTGTCAGCTCTCTTGCGCGATCGTCGATCGCGCTCATCGCATCCAGCGCGTTTTGCACTAGGTTCAAGATGACCTGCTGCAACTGGACCCGATCCCCCGCGATAACCGGAAGGTCTTCGGCTAATTCCGTCCTCAAATTCACCCCATCGCGTCGAAGCCTGTCGAGCGATAAGGCCATGACCTCGCGAGTTGCCTCATTCAGATCAATCGGCCTGGTTACGGGCGCTTTCCTGTTGAAGAGCGCCCGCAATCGCCCGATGATAGCGGACGCGCGGTTGCCGTCCCGGATCGTGCGACGCGCAGTTTCCCGCGCACCAGGAATGTTCGGAGGATCGGCAGCGAGCATGCGCATGCAGGTGCTGGCGTTAGTGACAATTCCTGACAGAGGTTGACTGATCTCGTGAGCTATGGACGCCGTAAGCTCACTCATCGTCATTACGCGCGCCATATGCGCCAATTTTGCTTGGGTGTTGCGTAATTCTTCCTCCGCCCGCTTACGATCTTCGATATCGGTGTTAAGACCGAACCATCCAACGACGTTGCCCACTTCATCACGCAGTGGGTTAGCTCGAAAGAGGAACCAACGGTACATGCCATCGAAACGGCGCAGTCGTGCTTCCTTTTCACCGGCTTCGCGAGAAGTCCTGATCGATTGCCAAGCACTAGCGAGATCACTCAGATCGTCGGGATGAACTGCCGCAGTCCACCCCCAATCTTGAGCCGCCTCCGAACTTAGACCCACATACTCCAGATAGTGCTGGTTGAAGAACTCGGCGGAGCCGTCTGGTCGAGCCGACCACACAAGCGCCGGAATGGTATTGATGATCAGATTGAGGTTTCGCTCACTGCTCCGTAAGGCATTCTCAGCGCGCTTTCGGTCCTCAATGTCGATCTGCAGCACGCACCAGCGCACGATGGATCCATCAGTGTCACGTAAGGGAAAGCCGCGGACGTGGAACCACCGATACACGCCATCTCTGCGGCGATGGCGGCTTTCGATTTGGTACGGCTCTCCGGATTCGACGGCCCGCATCCAGGCGCTGATCGTCGATCGAAGATCATCGCGATGAACAGCATCAATCACATTCCAACGCCTCAGTTCCTCGACCGACCTTCCGAAGTACTCCAGAACGGGGCGATTGACGGCCTCTAGCTGACCTTCTGCGGTCATAATGGCCATAGGAGCCGGAATGGCGTCCACGACCAACTGTATGTCAATTTCTCGCACGCGCAGCGATTCCACCACCCTTCTGAGTTCGACAATCTCCTGTCTTCGCTCTTCGCTGATGGCGATGATGTCTCCAGTTCGTCGCGCAACCTCTCGGTTGATCATTTCGGAAGCTCGTTTCCGTTCCTTCGAAAGGCGGGCGTCCTGCAGCCACTTCGCGATTTGCACACTTGCAATTCTGAGGCGAAGCCTCTCTGTTTCTTCGGGAAATTCAACGCGCGCTGACCCCGTTACGAGCGTCCCGGTTGCACCCTCAATTCCCAACTGCAACGACGAGGTCGATATTTCTCTACCGCCGATCGCAATTCGCTGTTGTGAGGGCCACCACTGCAGATCTTGGCCCAATGACTCTCGCAACAGACGCCCTAATTCTAGTGACCGAAGGGCTGCCCAAGCTTGAGCCGTTCGGGTCATCTCGAAGGCGTCTACACCGATTGAATCCTCGAAGCGAACATAAGCAAAGTCCAGCTGGAGCATCTCCACCAGGAGATCGAGCAGCTCAGACAGTCCTTGCGAGAAAGTGCCACCGTCCCGGATCGGAGGATGCTCAAAAATCTTATTGAGATCGTTGATGCAGCGCCGAAGGTGTCCACCGTCCTCAGCGCAATGTTCGCTCTTGACTACCATTTTAGATCGCTGACAAAGCGCTCGCGTGTTCGGCTGACACCTGGGAGGCTTCAAGCCGACAACCCGCGTTATCATCACGAAGGTGCTCGACAGGAAATGAGACTGACCATCCTCGCACCACACAAAATATCATGCCCCTTCTCGCCTCACAAGGTTGCATCGATACATGATCGCGCGTCAAAAGACGCCAGCCGCAGTGCTGCCCGCCACTCCTCGAACTGCTGTTGACCGAATTCGAATAGACTAAACAAGGTGGTCGCGACGGCGGCCCACCGCGTCGTTACGACAACTCTCCCGTTCGCCCCGGCAACCGGTCAATTCCTAGATCAAGCAAAGTACTCAAAATCGAGGCGAGAGCTATCGTACCTTGGTGTTGGTGGCTCGGAAAGTAGCCCTAAAGAACTACGCGCCAAGCGCATGCTCGAAGCGGAACCGTCACGGTGCTGCCCCAACTTGCTGTTGCAGCGCGGGTGAGATGGACCGAGCGGGACGCACGAAGTCGCATAGGCGAGCGCGAAGAGGCTCGGCGGCTTGGGCCAATATAGCCCGCAGCCACTCTTGGGCAGCATTACTGGCGTTGCGTTCCGGCCACAGAACACTAACGCCCTGCAAAGCGGTTTGATACGGTAGCTCGTACATTGATATTGGGTGCCTAAGGACTAACAATTTGGCGAGAGGCCGTGGTACGATGGCGGTTAGGTGCGTATCTTCGAGCAGGGTCGGAAGCGCGAGAAAGTGCGGTAACGACACGGCCAAACGTGGACCTCGCTTCGCCCCTGAAAAGGTCCGTTCGAAAGCTGCCCGGTCAAACATCTCCGACCGCCGCGCCAGTCCGTTTTTGGTGACGAAGCCGTCGACTATTTCTTCATGCTCTCCGTGCAAGCAGACCACGGCTATTGAAAGCTTCGAAAATGTTTCTAGGGACAATTGACCAAGCCGACGTGAAGAGCTGGCGATGAGAACATCGTCGTATGCAAAGAGTGAGCTTGATCCGAAACGGGCGGGTACGCTCGAGAAAATCCCGATTGTCGCATCAATTTGCCCGAGATCCATCTGCTCGGCCACATCGATCCAACTGTCCGGCCGGATTACGAGATCGACTAGCGGGGCTTCCTGCCTGAGCAGCGCGAGGAGACCAGGCACCATCACCATAGTGATGAAATCGCTCACTGCGATTGTAAACCGCCTGGTCGAATGACGGGGCTCAAACTTGGGAGGATCGATTGCTGCCTCTAGCGATCTCCACGCCTCCCTTATTAGAGGGGCCATTTCGACTGAGCGCGCCGTCGGCCGCATCCCCGTGGTGGTACGTACAAATAGTTCATCATCGAGCAATTCTCTAAGGCGGGCGAGAGCGTGACTAACAGCAGTAGGACTGAGACAGATCCTCTGACTTGCCCGCAGAACGCTTCGCTCTTGCATTACAGCGTCGAAAACGCGCAGAAGGTTCAGATCAAATCTGTTGAACGACATTGTCATAGCCCGTGGCGAACAATGATTACCGGTCGTTTCTTCGGTTTGGAATCTGGTCCACAGGCCTCCAAGGGCTCTCAGCTCGCGCTGAGATTTTGGGACCAGGTAAATCGTGAAGCCTATAATAGGGTCGAACACCACCACAATTCAGGTGACGGTAGGGTGTGCCGCTGTTGGTTGTCATAGAAATGCTCTCTCGCTGTCCACAGCGCGACCGTAAAGCGATTGGAAATGCCGGCTCAATTGCACCTTGGTGTGAACTATTCCCGACCGCGCGTAGTGGTTCAGGCTGGAACCGGTCAGGCTGTGGCGGCAGGTCCAGGGCGCCGAATAGGGCTTCGCACGCCAAATTCAGTCACAAGCGATCGCGGCATCGGAAGTTGGCCGCTGCGCAATTCCGAGAGCTGAGGAGCATAGCCGCGGAATTTGGATTTACGGCGCCTCTGCTCATGTCCAGTGCGGCACGCGACAGATACCTAAGTATCGGTTTGGAGACGGGCGAAGAACTGCGAGCGCACGAGCACGAACAATTGCGTGCCGACGGTCCATCCCTGGTTAGCGCCGATCAATCTGCACACGCATGCCCCGCCGCATGTACTCCTCGACGAAGCCCGAGAGATAGCCAACCCTGACTGTAAATGGTCTTTTGAAGCAATCATCCTCGCGCGCGGTGGCGCCAGATGTAAAGCGGGCGCTCCTCCGACCCTTCAGCCGCTTCGGCGCGGCGACACGGCGATCGGGGGTCGACGAGCTCGCCGTTCAACTGGCGATACTGCTGGCCATCAAGGAGCAACCAGTTGTGGAAACGGCCGTGGCCGCCGCCCTGAGAAGCGCCGCGGTCATACCTTTGTCGTTGTCTTGCAATTAACCGTTCTCCATGGGCGTGGCGTTCCTGCCGCGCAGCACGATATTGAA
This sequence comes from Bradyrhizobium sp. LeoB3, assembly GCF_055456055.1. Classification (NCBI taxonomy): domain Bacteria; kingdom Pseudomonadati; phylum Pseudomonadota; class Alphaproteobacteria; order Hyphomicrobiales; family Nitrobacteraceae; genus Bradyrhizobium; species Bradyrhizobium sp. LeoB3. The sequence goes on along the minus strand of NZ_JBVBEF010000077.1, from coordinate 3,306 downwards.
GCAGTAGCACAGCGCCCATTCCCGCGTCACGGACGTCAGCCATCTTCTTAGCCGTCCAATGCCCTGACTTTGCCGAAGCCTGAATCAAGACATACCGAGCCAGTTGTCAGGTCTAGACACTGAAAAAAGGGCCTCAGAAGTTGCGCTGGCACGAAGCTGCAGGTGGACCGTGTCCTCGTCCTTGAACTCGTATCGCGCGGAAGGCTTGGGGGCCGCCGAACCGAGAACCGCCGTGCCCTGGAATTGCTGATCGAGGTGACCCACATGAATTCGGCCGAGAAGGTCAGGTTCGTGGCCGGGGTCCAGCGGGTGATGACACCAAGCTGCGACAGGTTGAAGTCGAGGTTGCAGATGTAGTCCGCGCTGACTGCCTTGGCGGGCGTGGTAGTTCGCGCAAATGAAGGCCTTGGCGGCACCGTCATAACGGACGCCCACATACGAGCCGAAGAGGCTCGACGACCAATATGGGCTCCAATTGTGGTTGAACGCCCCACGAACGCCAAAGGCTTCGGTGAGATGCAGCGAGCCGTCGCCGCCGGCTGCGACCGGCAGATAGACGGCGTCGGTCGTCGCACCAAACCCGATGCTCTGATAAGCGCCAAAACCGTTGGTGCTGCCGAAGATGGCAAAGCTCGGCGAGGTTGAAGCCGACGAGATGACGTATTTCGTCGCGCCCTTGGCATAGCGGGCGTCCAGCTTGATGTCGTCGCCGGTGCCGGTCGGGACGTTCTTGATCTGCAACGCCGCCATCGCCGCGTCGCCCCACGAGGTGTTGGGATGTCCAGAAAGCTCGGATGCCGCGGTCGGCGCCGCGCCCAGCAGGTAGATCGGGGAGAGTCCGCTCGGGCCTCAATGCCTGCCAAGGGTCAATTTCGTTGAACAAGTCATGTCTCTGCGCCGGGCAACAGCCGACTTTTTCAACGCAAGCGCCCCCAAGTGGACCATGGTCCAATCGCTCAGAGTGTGCTCATGCCGCCATCGACAATGAGTTCGCTACCGATGGTAAAGGCTGATTCATCTGAGGCGAAGAAGACGACGGCATCAGCTACTTCCTTAGGCACGCCGCGGCGACCCGCCGGGATTTGACTGATCAGGCCTTTGATCTCGGCATCACTCATGCCGATCTTGCCGTGCAACGGCGTAGCGATTGGACCGGGGCTCACTGCATTGACGCGAACGCCCCGCGGCAGGAGCTCGCCGGAAAGGGTGCGAGCGAGCGAAATTAATCCCGCTTTCGTCAGCGCGTAGACGCTCGAATTCGGCATGCCAATGTGGGCGTTGATCGAGGTATTCAGCACTATCGATGCCGGGTTAGCAAGAAGCTGCAACAGAGCCTGGATCAGAAAAAACGGCCCCTTCAAATTGACCGCCACCGAACGGTCGAAGCCAGCCTCGTCCCACTCAGCCAGGGGACGGAAGTCACCGATGCCGGCATTGAGGAAGATAGCGTCGAGGCCTCCGAAACTGTCCTGTATCTCAGCGGCAATCTTTTTCTGAGCGGCGACGTCGCCTGCATCCGCATGGACAACTAGCACGTTGCCGAGTTCCTTGCGAGCAGCCTCCAGGGAGGCCAAATTGCTACCAGTGATGGCGACGCGGGCCCCTTCCTCAAGGAAGCGGCGAGCCGTCTCGAGCCCGATACCGCTGCTGCCGCCGGTAACAAGAGTGCGCTTGTTATTCAACCTGTTCATTTGTCAGTCCTCCTCCGTTAAAAAGTTGTGCCGGTCCAACGGAGAAGCGCCGCAATGCTGTTGCACCAACAACGACAGCTGCGGCGATAGTCCGCCGTCTGAACTACTCTCGCTTGTTTCCGATGGTTTCCTGGTGGGCGATCGAACGACCTCGATGCCTTCGGTCGGAATCATCAACGCACTTTTTCAGTCATCTGTCGCCACGACCTAAGTGTAGGGCCCTGAAGTTGGTGCCTCAATTGCACCTTGGTGTGAACAACTCTTGCGCACGCCGCCAGGGCCGAAACCCTATGAACAAATCGACGCTCAGTTCCCGGCGGGCGATCGGCCTTGATCCGCGTGATAGTCTGCGTCCGCCCAGCCTTTCGTCCCGGGTCTTGGAGGGAACTACGTCGCTGAAATGCCCATGCAACGAGTGAGCACTTCTTCCTGTCGTCGATGGTCCAGCACTACAAATCCTTGAAGTCGATTTCTGATGGCCGAGCAGCACATCGCCGACTCCATCCTGTTCTGGCGCCAGGCCCGCGAGGCCGGGCTCCAGAAGCCGATGATCGGCAACGGCGGCGGGCTCAATGTGGGCGACTTCGCTGGGGCGTTAGGTGGCGAGTCAAGGGTATCTTGAACACCGGCACATCGGCCTACATCAATTCGGACGCGCTGCAGCCGGAGACCGCGCCGTTTCCATGAAGAGTATCCGAAGATGTTCGCGGGCCGGAAACCCTCGGCCCATTCCGGCATGGGCTTCAATGCGATGTATACGGTGCTGAACGACATCTTGCCGGCGGCCGGCAGCATGGACCGTGAACATTCGCGAAGCTGCGCTTGCTCAGGACAAGCCGATCGGGTCGTGGATTGTCGGTTAGGGCCTGAAGTTCGATCCCAAGAGGCAGAACAACACGCGAGCCTTCTCGACTTGCGATCAATGGCAGAACCAGCAGATCCAGTCGATTGGACCTGAGCCGTTCGGAATCGCCAAGAAGATCACGATGCCGCCGCCCGACTGGGGTCAGCGCAGCAACGGTGGGTCCCGCCTAGGACCGAAGGTTGTCACGAACGGTGGCTACGGCGGCGTCAACTCCTTGACCCGCGTCATAGCCGGCCCGCGACTGAGACCAGATCTTTTCCGCGGAAGTCTATGGCCGGCTGACAGGAAAGCCTGGCGTTGTCTTCGGCCGGGGACCCTGGGGTGCTCGGCCACGGGCTGATCGGCACGATCGAGCCGTTGCTCTCCAGCTCGCCCATGCTGCTGCTGACGGATTTCAGCGACCCACCGGTGTTCTCCTTGCACGCGTCATACCAGTCCGGGACCAGAGAATATGGCAGCTGGGATGCGCGGCGGAGCTTCTCCGGCGCGACGAAAGAACTGTTCCGGCTGCCGGATCTTCTCGTGACAACGTCTGCTTCGGCGGCCCAGCTTCGCAAACAGGCGCTCGGCTTCGTCAATATTTTCGAGGCGCTCGGAAAGCGAAAGTAACCGGCCCCGGCGGCCCACGCGTTAGTCGGGGCTGTTTTTCGCTAGAGCAACAACGCCAGGTGCCATCTCTAAATATTCCTTGCCTCGTCGTGAGTTCTGGGCCGTCATAAAGCCCTCGTGCGGTTCTCGGGCAGCTGGTCG
>NZ_JBVBEF010000076.1:0-37623 GCF_055456055.1 Bradyrhizobium sp. LeoB3 | reverse complement strand
ATGGGGATGCTCCTGTCTTGGGTGAGGTTGTTGCAACCCCTCAATCTCAAGACAGGACGCCCCTTGGCGCTATCGGCCTGGCCACCCTGTTTGCCGCAGCGGCCTACCGCGCGAGCGGTTTAGTCCATTGACCCAACTCAGACGTCCCACGATTTGCACCCCTGATGAAACAATTTGTCGCGGATGATGGCATGGGAGTGGGATTAAAAATTCAGCGACGCCAGTTCAAGACGTTTGCTGTCTGTGTAGCTCCACGGCGCGTTAGCGCGTAAACTCAACCCGTCTTCGCGGCGACATTTTGTGTGGGGATGGCGAAAAGCAAGCCCTTCCCGGCCTGGGGTCTGTGTTGACCGAGATCAATACCGGTACCGCGGCGAGGCCGGATTTTGCGTCATCGCATCCAGTATGGAGACGGCGCCCGCCATGAAACTCCTCCTGAAGCAAATCCGGCACACCCCGCTGCTCTGGATGCTGATCTTCGTACCGGTTGTGCTGGTCGCGGAAAGGGTGGCGCCGCATTCCCATACGCTGCTCTTCGTGCTTTCGGTACTTGCCATCGTGCCGCTGGCCGCCCTGCTCAGCCACGCAACCGAAGCGGTTGCCGCCAAGACCGGCGATGCTGTCGGCGGCCTTCTCAATGCGACGCTGGGAAACCTGACGGAGCTGATCATTGCGATCACCGCGTTGCACGCTGGCCAGTATATGCTCGTGAAAGCGTCGATTGCCGGCGCGATTGTCACCAACGCCCTGTTCATGCTCGGCGCCTGTCTGCTGCTCGGCGGCCTACGCTATCACGTCCAGGAATACAATCGGGCCGGCGCGCGGCTCTACTCCGGTCTCCTGCTGATGGCCACTGTCGCTCTGCTCGCCCCGTCGGCGGTCGCCGACCTCGATCTCGCGCAGGGCGAGGCCATTATGCGGAAGCTCAGCGTCGGTCTCGCCATCCTGCTCATCATCGCCTACGCGCTCGGCCTGCTGTTCTCGCTGAAGACCCACAAGGAATTGTTCGCGAGCGCAGAGCATGGTGAGAGCGAAGAACATTGGCCGATTGGCCTTGCGGTCGGTACACTGGTCACCGTCACCGTGCTGGTCGCACTGGTGAGTGAGATTTTTGTCGAGTCCGTACAGAAGGCGGCGGAAACTTTCGGAATGAGCCCGGCCTTTGTCGGCTTCATCATCGTCTCACTGGTCGGCGCCGCCGCCGAGTTTGCCGTGGCCTTTTCTGCGGCGCGCAAGGACCGCCTCGACATGAGTGTCAGCATCGCGCTCGGCAGCGCCTCCCAGATCGCGCTGTTCGTCGCACCCGCGCTGGTGCTGCTGAGCTATGTCGTCGGACCGTCGCCGATGAGCCTGCAGTTCTGGCCGGGCGCTGTCACCATGGTGATGATTGCGACCGTGACCGCGAGCTTCATTACGAGCAGCGGGCGCTCGGCCTGGTTCGTCGGCGCCCTGCTCATCTTTATCTACGCGGTCTTTGCGCTGACGCTGTATGTGGTCCCGCCGGCGGGCCAGGGGACGGGGTGAAGCCGACTCCTCCTTTTTCCTTGCCGTCTGTCAGCCCTGTCCTGTTTGCTCGTTCAATCGGTTGTGGCGAAACGCACGAACTGCCGCGCCAATGCGCCTCAGAAACGCGGTCGCTGACCGACCAGACGAAGAGCATGGGCGAGACCACGAAGAAAGCCGCAACGGGCATGTCCACCCCAAAGGGCTGAAGTCATTGCATGGCCGCAAGGGCGCCCCTAGCATCTTGTTCCATTTTGGTGAGACGGGCGATGACGTATCAACTCCTGGTCGGCTCCATCGTCAGCGTGATCAACATCATGATCCATGCTTTGGGGACCGTTGGCGCCATCGGCATCGCCCGCACGGCGGGCTTGCGGCACACCGCGCGGCCGAGGCTGCACCTGATGGCCATCATGGTTGCGACCGCGGTTGTCCTGATGGTCGCGCACATGCTCGAGGTTTTCGTCTGGGCATCGGTGTACGGCATCGTAGGCGCGGCGCCTGCCGGCAGCGATCTGGTCTATTTTGCCTTCGTCAATTACACGACGCTTGGCTACGGTGACATCACGCCGGTACAGGAATGGCGGCTGAAAGGGCCGATGACTGCGATGAATGGCATTCTGATGTTCGGTTGGTCGACTGCTGTCCTGTTCGAGGTGCTGCGGCGGACAATCGAGCACCTCGCCGCGATCGGCGCTCCTGGTTTCAGTCCTGCAGATCGAAGCTAGTGAGTTGCTGCCGATCCGGCAGCACGGTCTGACGCTTATTGTTACCGACGAAGCCGAGAATGCTTAGTCTCGTGCAACCGCGACAGCTGATGCTCGCCCGCGCTGACGAGGTGATCGAATAAAGGCCCATGTCTGTTCATGGCCCAGGCCGTGTGAAAATCGCGCAACTTGGGGCGCTGATTTAGTTGCGCAGAAGGCCGGCCTCACGCCCGCATCGCCTCCAGCAATCCGCTCACGCCCACGATCGTCATCACGCGCTTCATGTTGTAGGCGAGCACGTTGAGCGCCATCTCGGTGGCTACCTTTGGCAGCTTTTTCATGAGAAAGTGCGTTGCCCCCATCCAACACTTCATCGTGCCGAACGGATGCTCCGCTGTCTGACGGCGGACCCCCATTGCATTGGGGTTGTGGTCGAGCCGATTCTGAACTCTCTCCAGAACGGCCTCGTGCTCCCAGCGTGAGATGCGGCGCTCGGGGCCTGTTGCGCACTGAGGTTTTAGCGCGCAAGGTTTTGCAGGTGCTTGTCCAATACCGGCGCACCGTCTTCCCGTCCTCTACGTTCGTATAGTGATAAGTTAGCCGCTCGCCGGCGGGACACCGATAGACATCGTCGGCAGCGACATAGACGAAGTCCTGTTTGCCGAAGCGGCCCGCAGCTTTGGCGCCCGAAGTCGTCGGCTTCGGCAACGTCACCGTGATGTCGGCTTCCGCGCAGGCCCTGATCTCCTCTCCATCGTAATAGCCGCGGTCTGCCACGACTTCGAGCGTCTCGACAGCCATCTCGTCGCGAGCCTGCCCGGCCATGTTGGCGAGTTGGTGGCGATCGGTGCCCACGTTGGTCACCTCGTGAGCCACGATGAGATGATGCTGCGTATCAACTGCAATCTGCACGTTATAGCCAACGATCCCGGTGTCCTTGCCACTTGTCGCCATCGAGCGCGCGTCAGAATCGATCAGCGAGATCTGCTTGTCCTCGCTCTTCATCATCTTCGTATTGATCGCATTGAGCCGGACGGTCTCCTCTTTGAGCTTCTCGATCTTGTCCTTCAACCTCGCAACTTTCGCCTCTGGCACTGCATCGCCGTGCCGATCGGCGGTCTCGAGCTGCGAGAGATAGCGGGCGATGCTCTCGTCGATCCGCTCCAGGCGCCGCTTCATCTTCCCCTCGGTGAAGTTCTTGTCCCGCGCATTGACGGCCTTGAACTTCGATCCATCGATGGCGACGCTCGCTGCAACAAGTAGATCGAGCTTGCGGCACAGCGTGACGAACTCGCGGCAGACCTCACGAATGGCCTTGCCGTTGTCCTTGCGGAAATCCGCGATGGTCTTGAAGTCCGGCGCCAACTGCCCGGTCAGCCAGATCATCTCGATATTGCGCTGGCATTCCCGCTCCAGGCGTCGGCTCGACGGCACGCGATTGAGGTAGCCGTAGATGTAGAGCTTGAGCATCATGCCGGGATGGTAACCGGGGCGCCCCGTGTCGAGCGGCTGGACGCCAACGAAGCCGAGCTTATCCAGATCGAGCCCGTCGACGAACACATCAACCGCACGCACCGGATTGTCCTCGGCCACGTAATCGTCGAGCAGTGCAGGGAACAACACGCTCTGTCCGCGATCAACCCCTTCCACGATCCCGCCATCGCTCGTCCCCGCCGATTCATCGGCAAATAATAGCACAGGCGGAGTTTTCACGCGGCCTGGGCCCATAGCTGCCCCGGACGTGTGCGACGGCACGTCCGCAGTTGGCGAAAGCCGACATCGCATTCCAAGGCGCATCCGTTGGTCAACCGGCTCAACCTTGCTTAGAGCAAATGCGCGGCAGGATCCTCCGTACATCCGGGAGGCGTGACGCACTTGTGCCGCCGGAGAGTCGAGCGGGCGACCCTGTCAGTGCGGCACTCGCGACACTACGGCAACAGCAACAGGTTCACAGCCAGCCGCCCAACCATCCCGGGCGCGTCGTCTTCGGCTTCGGCTCTTGTTGTGGCATCACGAGTTGCGGGCTGATCGGCGGGGCGCCGCTCCGGAATGTCGGCAGTGTTGCCGGGTCAATCGGCGGCGGACGAATGCCGAGCGGTCGCGGCGCTTCGCTGTGCGCCGATCGCAGCAGATTTAGCTCCGCATCGAACGTGACATCGCTGCCCAGACGGATCGCACAATCGCCTGCACGGTCGCCACGTCAAGCTCGATCCGGCCTCCGCGAACGCGTCGAGCCGATCCGACGAAAATGCCGATATCGCACGCAAAAGATGCCATGTTCAGTTTTCGATTTCGCCCGCGCAGCGCTTGGCGCACGAGGTCGGTGCCGGTGACGGTCGGTTCGGTCATGCGACGTGCTCCTCAATGTCAAAGCGACGGGCGAGTGCCACGATCTGCTGCTGGCGATGGGGCAAAGCCCTCAGCAAGAACTGCTGCATTTGGCAAGCCACATGCCACACGCCGCGGCGTCCGGGACAGCGAGTGCCAAGCGCGCCTACGGCCGCCTGTGCGCAGGCGCAGGCTCGCCCGGTGTCCTTGCCCTGCGCTCCTGGCGCGCTGTACGGCCTTCCTGGGGCGTCGGCCGCCTAAACGTTCAGATTTTTCTGAGCGTTACCCTGACGCCTGCCGCCTTGGCGTCGTACGATCGTGTGGATAACGCCGTAACGCAAGAGCCGCTGGCCGCGCCGGGCTCTATTTTCTCGGGTTCTCGGAATGGGAAGGCTGGAATGACGATGACCAGGAAAAACATAGACGCCGCTTTGACGCATCTCGCCGAGCGGTTTCCGCAAACCTTCGTGCTCGAAAAATACCAGCCGCATCGGCCGCTGAAGGTCGGCATCGCCGCCGACATCCTGGCGGCGTGCCCAGACCTTGACCGCCGCCGGCTGGGCGTCGCCCTCGGCGTCTACACGGGGCGGATCATGTATCAGCGGGCTCTTGTCGCGGGCGCGGCCCGCGTGGATCTCGACGGCAACCCAGCCGGCCACGTGAACGTCGCGGATGCTGAGCACGCTGCCACCAGGCTGGTCGCCATCCTGGCAGCGCGTGACGCCGCAAGGGCCGCGGCCAAAACTGCGGCGCGGGTTACAGCAACGGCCCCTACGTCGGCCTCGGCCGCGAAGCGGCCAGCCTCATCAGCTCCAGCAGCCGCATCGCCTCCAGCCGCAAAGGGCTTGACGCGGCCCGTGCTGCGCCTTCCGGCCGGGCGAGCCTGACGCCTGAGCGATGCCGCCCATGGTGGCGCTCCCGTGCGCGCCGCTGGATGTGCGCTAGGTTTGTGTGCGCATCCTTGCCGTGGAGCGATCAGCATGTCGAGGTCGGCTAGGCGTCAGTCTTATCAGCTGATCGCTGGGTGCCCTCGCGCAGCGCTTCCAACGCAAGGTGGGCGTACCGGGCAGCTTTCTGGTTGCCGGCCTTTTCGATGTTTTCGAGTGCCCACGTCAGATACTGCATAGCAGCCTGGGCGCGAGCACTGTGGCGATCGGTCATTGGACTGTTCGTATCGAATTCTGTTCGGCAAGTCCTCTACTTGCTGCGCATAAGCGAAATGCACCAGCGATGGCGGGTGACGGCAAAAGTGAACAGTCCGTGGTGAGGAAAGAACTATAATCTCCGGTCGCTTCCTTGCTCGCACTGCCTAGCTTTGGCGCGGCGGCAATCGGCGGGCGTCATGTAGCGCACCGCGGGTTAACCGTTTCCGCAGATTCTGACCGGCCATAGGTGAAGACGACCAGAATGTCCCTGCAATTCCACCGTGCCATCGAGGACATGGAAATTTGGAGCGCAACCAGCGACGACTATTCGTTCGTGATAAGCTTCGTGAGCCATGCTGGTGCCGGCTTTCGCGGTAGCCCCGGCTATGTCGCGTCATGGCGTCCACTTAACCGGAGCCGTGGCGCGATAAAGATTATTGGCTCTCCTTTCAAAACCTTTGCCGAGGCTGAGGACCGCTGCAATAGCATGCTGAACCACCTGAAGGACGAGAATTGACGCACAGCCCCTGAGAACATGAGCCGCGCAGCATCTTTCCAGTGGAGCGGTCAGAGGCAGGAGCACTGACATGCAGGGTCCTTTGGAGCGTGGGTTTGGTGCGGGACCGCGCGACGGCGGGATTTAAACGTATTTGCACTTTTTCATTTCGCGCTTTCTTTTCGTGCCATTTGTACCCAAAGGCGTTGCGCTATGTGGCACATGTCGAATGCGCAAGCGCTGGTCTTCGCCGTCGCGGCTCCTCGTCATGGGCGCGATGGATGGCATGCGCGCTAACTGCTCGGCGCTTTTAGGTTATGCCCTATACGATTTCAAACTCGCCAGCCGCTCGGCTGCGTCGGCGATCTCAGCCGCAGTGCTGATCCCCAACTTGCCGAGCAAGCGGACTCGCTGTTCTGAAATTTGCGTGGCGGTACCCCCGAGACGGAGGGCGATCTCAGCATCCGTTTTCCCAGCGGCTAAACGCCGTAGGAGCTGCCTCTCGCGCGAACTTAGGATCAGGTTAGTCATGGCAGTCGGTTTGGATTGGTCAACCACGTCAGCCTGGCCCAGTTCAACAGAGTTGTGCCCCGGCACGACCGTGGGCAACGGCTGCGCCGGGGCGGCGCTCCCTCTGGCCGACCAAGGGGCTGGGGGCTGAATGATCAGTGAGAGGTAGCGCACGCATGAGAGCACAACCGTCGGCCGGACGGCAGTGCACTTTGTGTCACGCTGCGCGAAAAATCGGACGCGACGAAGTTATTGCGCTGCGGATCATAGCGCCATCGCCAGCCGTTTGCGTCAGAGACGATCGCGTGCGGCTCGCGTCGATCGAAGGGACGCAGGGCAAGAGCCGCGCGGCGGATGTGCTCGATGACGTGAGGCACCGCCATCGAACGCATCAGAGGAGGAGCGCCGGGGCAACCCAGCCATCGAGAAATTCGATCGTCCGATGGGCGGCACGCCGAATTGCCGGGCTCTTTCCGGTCATTGTCCTATAGGACAATGACCCTCCCACACGCCTTAGTTTAGCATTATGCTTAACACTCGGAAAACGGCCATGCATTGAACTGATGATTGTTCAATATTTGCGTGGCACCGAAATGCCGACGCCCGCCAATAAAGGAAAATCATCGGAGGCGTTCCTGAAAGGCAACAACTTTAAATCGATGTCCATGGAAACTCCATGAAGAGGTGATCGTTGAGCTCGCTCGAAAACTACAGGCGGAAAAAACCAAGCTCGAACAAACGCCAGCGTCTGCTTCATGCGGCCGACAAACGCCCTTACCCTCCCGTTTCTCCGAAGTATCGAAATCCGAAGAACCCAACGGAGACTTGGTCCGGCCGTGGGAAGCTACCCCGGTGGCTTGGGGCGCTCATTCAAGCTGGCAGAAGGCTGGATGATTTCTTGATCGATCGGGCGGCCCGACGGGCGCCGTTCGCAACGCGACCACGCCCTCGGCCACCACCAACAGCGGGTCGGCATTATCCTGACAGGTCCTGAACACAAAGCTTCCATCCGCTTCTGCGAGAACATTGATCAGATGCTGGCGTGACGGGTTGTTAACCATCAACGAGGCGAAAACTTCGCTGAGAATTGCCCGTTGTTTTAACTCGCCAACGAAGCTCGGGCTAATCCCGTCTGGCTTTGGTCGTTTTCTGTTTCCGGCGAGCTTTGAATTGTGCCAGGACCTTTTTGGGATTTAACGCTTCCGCTTGCCTAACTTGCTCTCTTAACCATTCTAGCTCAACAAGCTGTTCGAACAGATTAGGTGAAAATTGCTCCAACAATAACTGTTGCCTCTTCGAAATTCGCTTCCGCCCCACTCCCGCAACTCCTACGCAAATGCGAGCAATCTAGAGTAGCATGTACCCGAGAAACCACCCTCAATACTTTAGGCGTAACCGCTGCGCGTTGAGCGGCTCCATACGCATGACCGACGAAGCCGAACTCAGCGCGGTTGAACCACCCGGCTATTGCCCTATCCTGCGGCCATGGTCTTTCCCTCCGGCTTCATCGAACCGTGCCTGCCGGCGAAGATGGCGCAGCCACCGTCCGGTCCATTGTGGGTCCACGAAATCAAGCACCACGGCTACCGGTTGATGGTGCGCCGGGATGGCGCGCGGGTCCGCTGCTTCACACGCAACGGCTATGACTGGGCGGGCCGCTTGCCGCACTGGCATCTATTGTGGTTACGCATTGCTTGCTCGATTTTGTCGAAGCGTCAGAGACGGCCGAATGCGCGCAGCAAGAGGGCCACCGGAACGAGATAGACGCAACCAAGATGCAGAATTCGATCGCGGTTTCCATCCAGATGCTGCCGTCGTCCTTCTTCACCTCGGTCGGCGCGCTCGGAGCCTTGGCGAAGGGCTGCGGCTCTGTCGATGAATGCCATGCAACCGTTGAACACCTCGGCGGCGCCGCGACTGCCTTGCAGGTTAATGCTGAATGGCACCTGCGTGCCTTGGTCGAAACCGATCTCTATCCGCTTGGCGTCGGCGAACAGCCCGATGAAATCGGCGTCGGTCCCTGCTTTGATTATGAACTCGACATAGCCAGCGCCCATATCGTCGGTGCCACCATAGCCAAGCGCATCAAACTGCTGGCTGTTGTCGAAGGCGAGATAGCCGGGCACGTCAGTGCCGGACGGGACTGACTAGCCTTTTGGTTATCATCGTGCGGTCTCCAAGCAACACTGCATGGTCGCCGCGTCAAGCGCGAGCATGCCTTCTGCGAAGGAGTCAATCCGTCTGATTGCGCACGCGCTTTGACCAGCTTGTTCTCCTGTTGGTCGGAGAAACTTTCCGTTCGTCGCCGCAACTAGCAGCAGCTTTCGCGTGATGTTGGCCTCCGACAGCGGCCCGACGTCGTCGAAGTCCGGCTGATGTGACGCGAAGCGTCATTCCGGGATGGTCCGAAGGACCAGACCCGGAATCTCGAGATTCCGGGGTTCGCTCATGCAGGATGCGATTCCAGATCGATCCATGCGCGGAACATCGTCCCTTCAGATGGAACCGAAGCCGGCTGTCGGATAGTCGCTAAGTTGCACTCTCACAAAACAACACAAGAAGGCCACAAAAAGGGGATCAGTGTGGCGCCATTCAAACAAACAATTTCTGCATTTTTGCCAAAGACTGTGCAACCTAAGCATGCAAGTTTAGATCTCTACTGATCTCTGGGGGTCCCATGAGTCCGTCAGTGGTGCCGCGCCAAGCGACGACGTGGTTGTTAGCGATCTTGGCGTCGGGCCCGAACCAAACCCTCCTCGCAGCGCTCAGCGTGGGCAGCCTCAACGCTGCGCTGTCGTCCTCGGCTTCGGCAGCGACATGCGTCACGGGAACGACCGCGACCTTCGCCGATGTCGTAAGCGGAATCAGCGGGACGCCCGGCGAACAGGTGGTGACGTCCGTAACGCCGACGATGGCTGCCGCTTTGACAAATGTGACGGCCAATCCTGGGGCAGTGCCGTTCTTGACCAGCGCAACGACTTTCACTACGGCCAACGCGGCGGCAGTAACGAGTGTGACTTCGACCACCGGAATAGTCACTGGCATCACGCCCACCCCAGGCCTGCCGAACAACCTCCTGACCGTCGCATTTAACCCGGCCGACAACGACAACGCCGGGGCTCAATTTCTCTTTCCTGGTGGCACACCTACCGCGGCAAATGGCGGACAAGTTGAACTCCTAAACCCCACAAGGGCTGCCCCCATACTCGGGCCCCTCCTGACCGTGCCGATGGTGAGCGGCACGCCAACGACGCAGCAAGTGGTGACGAACGTAGATGCGACATCGGGTACGTTTTTGACCAGTGCGACCTTCACGCCGGCCACCGCTAGCGCTGTTACGAGTATCACGCCCACTAATGCTCAATTCGTCAACGGACTTAACGTTACAACTGCGCCCATACTGACGGCCGTGACGCCAACAACTACCCCCGTCGTCAACTCGGTGACCCCGAGCAATAGTGGCGCATCGGCGGCGGCGTCATCGTTGGGTTGCGGCGTGAACGCCGCGGCAAACGGGACGAACTCCGTCGCGTTGGGGACCAATGCTTCTGCGGGCACGAACTCCGTGGCGCTCGGACAAGGTTCGCAAGCGCTTGGCGTGGGCTCGACGGCGATCGGCCAGGGCGCCTCCACAGGCTCGTTCAACAATGCGACGGCCATCGGCAATGGGGCCGTAGCAACGCGTGACAATCAGGTGGTTATCGGCACGGCGTCCAACACCTACACCGCTCCCGGCATCACGTCGGCCGCCAGCAGGGCTGCTCAAAGCGGGCCCCTACAGGTCGTTACAACCGATGCAAGCGGAAATCTCGCCTCAGATGGCGGATCGATCTTCAATAACCTCAATAATCTAAATCAGCAGGTCGCCCGCATTGATCAAGACCTCAGACGTCTCGACGGTGGTGTCGCGATGGCGATGGCACTCGGCGGCGTCTATCTGCCGGAGCATCAGAGATTCGCAGTGCACGCGAATTTGGGCTTCTTCAATGGCTCGCAGGCGGTCGCCTTTCAGGGTGTAGCCCGTATCAACCAAACTTTCACCGTCAATGGCGGCGTGGCACTCGATCTGAGCGGAAGGGGTGGAGCGGGCGGCCGCATCGGTATGTCGGCCGGATGGTAACTTGGCAGCCACGCACCGATCACTCCACTTGCAGGGGATGTTTGTTGCTCAGATGTGTTTTCTTCGCCACGCTGGCCGTCACTACAGCACTGATTGAAGCACCGGGAGCCCGTGCCCAGGCCGGACCTCCGTCGGGAGGTGTCGCGGTTCCGGTCCAGGAAAGGCCAGCAATACCGCAGCCATTTCCTCCAATCCCGGTGCAGAGCGCTCCGGTGGCAAATGCGAACCCGGACAAGCCGCCGTTCCCGAGCGCGGAACAACTGATTTCGCTCGTGCGCAACGTCCTGCTGGCAGTGAACGACGCAAATCTCTCCGGGAATTATACGGTTCTGCGCGATCTTTCAGCCCCGGATGCTCAAGGTCTCAATACGCCCGAACGCCTCGAGGAGAGCTTCAGGCCGATCCGCCAACAGGGTACCGACTTCTCAATCGTGGCCGTCGCCCAGCCCCGATTTGCCCAACTGCCGACATTCACGCCGCAGGGTTATCTTCGGGTGAAAGGAGAATTCGACAGTTCGCCGCGGATCACTTTCGATATTTTTTTGCAGCACGTCACAGGTCGATGGCGCCCGTATGCCATTGGTGTCGGAGTGGTGCCGGTCCCGGTCAGCCCGCCTCCGTCTGCGCACGTGAAGTCTCCGCAGAAATCGAAGGGCGCCGCTCTCGCCAAACAGCCAGTCGCACCCGGCGGCTCGCGAAAGCCCAAAGCATCGATGCCGGAAGGCACCGAATAGCGGCCAAATGTACCGGGCCCGTTGCGAAGAGACCGAAAATTAGCTGCGCATTCGTCGAGCTTGCGCCCATCGGGATTTGGCGATTTGGCTGCGTGCTGTATCGCAGGACCGTCGCGGTCGAAACCCCGAGCGGACCAAGTCCCGTCCATTCTTGACGACCGAAAGGGCAACGGCTTGCGCGGTGTTCGGCTCGGGGGCCAGAACCGGAAGTCGCGCACTTTCGGCAGTCTCGTTTTCCAAGGAACACACGCACGGTCATTCGAGCAAGCGGCCTCTCGACAGGCGACCGGCGCCTATTCGCGGCCCGGCGCTGTTCCCTAGGGAGCAGCCAACCCCAATGACCGATTGCGCATGGATGTCGCCGACGGTTACACCGACATCGCCCGCGCGCAACCACCTTGCGGCGCAGCTATGGAACAGCATTACACCTGAGGAGTTCGCGGAACGAAACGGCCCGTCAGTCTTTCTCTGGCTTTTGGGAGGTGCCCATGACTTCTCAGGCCACAGAAGGCGCGTGTGCGTTCGCTTGGCGGAACTACTTGCTGCTCCACAGCAGTATCAGCGAGAACGATAGCAGACGTTCCGCCCTCTATCGCTATGTCACCAATCTTCGTGATACCGGCGAATATAATTTCGATCTCTTGCAAATCGCGGCAGTTGCTTACTTGAAAAAACTGGACGAATTGCATGACGACCGAGGTGCGAGACTCGCGGCAGATCAAGCTTTGGCCGAGTGCTTAGAATCACGACGTGCGCAAGCCGACACTTAGTTTTTGGATCATTACACCAGAGCAGACGGAGCGAATAGCATGGCAGACAAGACCTCTAACGCAAGCCATTTCGCGCGCGACCCACAAAGGCGCATCCCCGCAGCGACAGCAATCGGCATGAATGCCTTGAAGCCAATCATGCACTTCCAGGTCTCAATGCTGAGGATGTGGGCCAACAGCATCGAGAGGTTCGCCGGCAATTACGAAAAGGGGCTGGAAGAAACCGCGACCACTGTCGAGGAACAGTCAGACAAGCAACGTGCCGCGTAAATTCGCGAATGGTTAGGCGGAGTCCGAGTTGGGTCATCCACAGCAACACGATGCCGCCCCGAGATCCTGATGACGACGACGAGGACGAGGACCAAGAGCAAGACGACGAAGAGAATCGAACGGACGAACCGCCGGTCGTGCGCGAGCCGGACGAAGACTAAGCAGGATACTCTGGGATTGGCATAGCTTGAGCTTCGGAGAGCGTGATTCCGCAGCCCACCTGCGGCGCGCTGCCGCATCCGATGGCGTCCAGGTCATTCCCTGAATGAAAAAGCTCCCGGTTAGACGTCAAATGGAAGACGGTTCTCGGCGAAGCAACCCCTCGACGCTCACGGTGAGGAGGCGAGCATGACCCTCATATGGCTTGGTGTGCTCCTTGTGTTCAGCGGCGTGCTCCAGATGGCGCTTCAGCCAATCTGGCGAGGCCGATTAAGCGGTGGAAGGCCGCTTCGCTCTGGGCGTGACACGCTGGAACCTGAAAGACCGGGTAGCGGCTTCGAAATCAAATCAAATTGACCTGGACTTGTGCTGGCCGTGCTCGGCGGTGCTTTCTTGCTGACCGGGGCTGTCATCTGAGTTGATACGAACCACGTTAACATCTCAGGCATGGTGCGTACCTCGATGCTGTAACCATGTCATCGCAGAAGCGACGGGCGCGTCCAACTCATAAGCAGGTTTCCCGGGAAGGCCACCAAACCGTTGCCGCGAAAATCCAGCGATCTGGTGAGCGCCCGGTCCCAGCAAATTCCAAATGCAAAAGCCCCAGCCGTTTTCGGGCTAGGGCTTTTTTGCAATCGGCGCGGTGATGAAGAGGTCGATATCGCCTTCATGACGCAACAGGCTGAGGGCTTCCGTTCCGACGCGGAGAATACGATATGGCCAAACTCTTCTCCCCGGTCTTCGCCTCCTGCAAGCAGGCGGGAAACGCCTAACCTGCATTTTCGGCACCGGTCGCCAATCTCTGACGCGGGAGCCGTCACGGTGGCCGCATCGCCGACACTGCGCGCACATCAACGAGTGGCGGACCTTACCCGGTCTGCAGCCTCCCAAATAGCATTCCATAGCTCAACAAATGTCGAGCTTGGTCATTCCTGCTGAGGCGGGCTTCAATGTCAACGCCTCTTGCAGCTCTTTCTTGGTTGGGTGCGGGGTCTTTGCCCGAAGGCGCTGGCACGCTGCAAGCTCGCTGAAAAAATTAATTTCTTTGAGCGTCGTCATGCTTTTTTTCGGCAGCAGTTTCGCTTTTGGGCGGGGAAGGCCGACGCCCGAGCGAGAACTGCCTCCACCATGAGCAAACATTGAACTGGTGATCAGGCTCAAGCCAATATCGCACCACACGATCAGTATCCCAATCTTGCGAGTTATTCAGCAAAGCAGCTGGTGGGCCATGTAGTGGCCCTGCCCGGGATCGCGCCGCCACCGGTCTTCGTAGCACGAGCAGCGAAGTACAAATGAGTCACGTGGCCCACCGAATGGCGCTTGCGTTCGATCAAGCCCTTCCTGAGCCATCTGTTGCAGATAGGCGTGAAACGCCAACCGGTTGGATACGCGTCAGAAGGCACCAAGCAATACTGGGCTGATGAGCGCATGTCGGGAGGGCAAGTCCGATCGACTGCCTTCTAAGCCGCCGTGGTATTTGAAACCTGACCGTCAGGTGTTGTCGACAGATCTTTCAAACCTGTCGCCTCGATGCAGAGTTTAAGCGCCCCGCCCAGGCTTGCAGCCGCCAAGTCAGCTTTCGCCCCTTCCCGAAGGGCTTCCAACGCCGCTGGGTCCATGTCCTTCATCCAGCAACCTAAAATGATCGTAGCCTTTGGCAATTTACGACGAAGCCGTCGCACCGAGTAACGCATATGAGCGGGGCCACTTGCATCCATGTATACTAGACAGACGATCGCTACACCGGCGGTCTCCAGCCGGAAGATATTGGCGGTCGACAAAGCTTCGGCCCCCTCGACGCGGGCCGGTAAGCCATGCGCGGTCGAAAGTTGACCCAGCATGATCGCAGCAGCTTCATCGATCGGACTGCGTCCGGCCAAGCAGAGGACGGGATAATCGCCTTGCCATTCAGGGGATAGATCTTGTTTGCGGAGAACCGCCAGATTTTCATAGGGCGCATCTTCAGCCACGGTCTCAACCGCAGACGTAGCTTCCACATCGGTGGTCGGGTTGATCTTTGGTGGGGGGCGGTCATCCAGTTCCGAAATGTTGTTGGCAAACTCGCTGACGGCATCTCTAATCTTAATCAGACGCTCAGGATCGAGGGCGCCTCGGTCGGCATCGGCTTGAGCCAACTGCAATCCTTTCAAAGCGACCTCGTCATAATAGGAGCTAAGGGATCGCTCCTTCAAAAACTCCTCGGCCTTCTCGGACGCTTCGGTAGGGTCGCCAGCAAGCATCCGCTGATAAAATATCTCGGGCGGAGAGAGTGCGGGTCGATCTCCGAACATGACGTCAAGGAACTCCAGGCGTTCGACATGGCGTCCCAGCACAACCAGGCACACCGTGAGGGGGGTCGCCAGGACAAGGCCGATCGGGCCCCAGAGCGCCGTCCAAAACGTTGCGGATGCTACGACAGCGACCGGTGAGAGACCCGTGCTGTGTCCATAGACCAACGGTTCCACTACATGCCCAACGACGGGCTCAACCACCAGAAACAGCGCGACTGTCCACAGCAGCATGGACCAGGTTGGATCAACGGCGACCGCCAGAGTGAGAGGAAAAGCCGCAGCGATAAATGCCCCAATATAAGGTACGAAACGCAACACTGCTGCCAGAATCCCCCACAGGATCGCGCTGGGAACCCCGATCAGCCAAAGACCCAGCCCGATAACGATGCCGAAGCTTCCGTTGAGAAGGAGTTGAATTAGGAAAAGCCGGCTGAGGCGGCTCGCTGCGTCATCAAGGGCGGCCGTCGTACGCTGCAGGTCATGAGAGCCAGCCAGTCGGATCAAACGATTACGCAGATCCTCGCGCTGAAGCAAAATGAAGATGACGAAAATGACGATGATGCCCGTCGTCGCAAGCGGATGAAGGAGTGGTGATATAAGGCTTTGCAAACTCTCCAACGCACCTGGATCGGGCTGGAGGACTTCCACCGGAACGGGTTTGGGCGACGTCCCTTTCGCACCTGCGCCCGCTCCCAGCGCGCTCGCGGCCTCCTTGGGCTTGTCCAGCTCCTTGCTCAGATCCTTCAACATGCCGGATGCGCGCTCAAGCGTGCCCCGACCGGCGGTGGTGTTGCGAAATGATTGGATCTTCTCGCTGATCGTGGACTGATATCTCGGCAAATCGCCGGCCAGCTGGGCTAGTTGGGTGGCAAGCAGACTGCCCATCGCAAATATGAATGCGAAGGCGATAATGACAACGCTAACAACGGCCAAGCCACGCGGAATACGCACGCTCTGGAGCAGTCCTACCAGAGGCGCCAACACGAAGCTGAGCAAAACGGCCAACGCTATCGGGATGATAATCTCGCGACCGAAATACAGTACCATCACAATCATTGCAGCAAGGATAGCGGTTGCCACAGCGCTCAGCAGGGCAATCAGCTCTTCTGGTGTTCGCGCTTTGAAAGACTGCCTTATCACAGCTCCTCGCTACGCCGGCAAAGCGGCCCGCTGCTCGCCCCTTATAGTTCGGGTCGGTTCCGACGCTATCGCTCTAGAAACTTCGTCTTTCGCTGACGTGACCGAGTTTGTCGCCGTTTGATGCACCATGTGGCCATTACCAGAAACCGGGTGAAATCGGCTGTTGGGCGACCCCGGCCGTGAGAGCATAGCCAAAGCTCTCGGGCAACTGAAAGACTCGCGGCTCGTTCCTAAACCTTGAGCGTAGGTTTACTGCGCTTCTGGCCTCTCGGCGTCGTCCGCTAGCTTTCTGCCGCTGCGCATGTGAGGACTCGCAATCCCGTAGTCTATGCTAGATTGCCGGCCACCCGAGTCGAAACCGGCAATGGTAAATCTGGACATCCTGAAAGAGCCGACATTCTGGGTCGCGTTGGTCGGCCTGGCGGCCGGCGCTCTGCTGCTCTGGGCAACAGGCTGATGAGTGATTCTGCCTCGTAGAAGGGCGTTTGCACTACGTCGACGACGTCGCATTCCGAAAGCACCACGTCGAAAGGCAGGCTGATCTTCAATGAAGAAAGACGGTGTCATAAATGAGCAGTCGGCGGCTGAGCTGGATGCCCAAGCGACAATAGCCCTTGAAAAAGCGCGAGCCATGCCGCCCGGGCCGGATCGGATAGAAGCGATGAAACAGGCCGGCGCGCTTCGAGCTGCGGCGGACAAACTCGCTGGTCCGGTCTTCGTTCGCCGAGGCCGCCCTCCCGATTGAAGTACATGGCCAGCGGTTGTTCGTGCCATACTCCGACGCCATGGCACTACCTTCCGCCGGCCGAGATTGACTTCACGAGACCAACCATGATGGATACCGCTTGATTGTCCATCGCGACGGCATGCGGGTGAGGATGTTCGATCAAGCGCGGCTGGCTTTGGCTGCACAAGAGCGGCACCTACGTGAAGATCACACCCGAAGGAGCGGAGTTGTTCGCCTGATGCCGTGCGCGCGCTGCCAAGACACCGGCTGGGTTTGCGAGAACCACCGCCGGCCGTGGGAAGGCGAGCACGCATGCAATGGTCGGGCGCAATCCGAGTTCGCATCCAGGTTTGCGCATCGGAGCCGCCAGCGCTGCGTTTGCCGGGCGCAGCGATACAGCGCACCGTGAAGCGATGGCACTACGTCAGTATCATCAGCTTGGTTGTCACTGCGGGTCTGCTGGGTGCCGGGGCTCTGGTCGTCGGCCAGTCACGCGTGCCACCAGAAGCCATAGCGTCCTCGGTAACACGTACACCGGAGCTTATAGAGCGCGCGTGGCACCTGCCAGTGGCAGCCACATTCCACAGTTTCTTTAGCTGGCAGTCTAATGGTTCTCGTTGCGGACCTGCCGCTGTTGCGAATGCATACAGGTCGCTTGGCGAGGCGGCAAGCACGGAGGACTAAGGTATTGCTGGCACGGGCCGGTGCTGGACGAGGGTATGCATTCTGGGCCTTACGCTCGATGAGCTGGCCGAGGTCGCCCGGGCCAATACGAGCCGGAAAGTCACGGTCTTGCGCGATCTCAGTGAAGACCAGTTTCTGGAGCATCTGCGTCGCTCCAACGATCCGGGCAGACGCTACATCGTGAATTTCGATCGCGCGCAAATCTTTGGCGCGGGTGTTGGACATCATTCACCGATCGGCGGCAATCTCGCAGCCGAGGATTTGGCGTTCGTGCTGCGCACCGGCCGCTGCAAGGCCGTCTCCGGCGGCGAACTGACGGTCAGCTCGACTGCGGAAGAGACACGGTTTACGTTTCGCACTATGCCTCTCGATTAAGGCAAAGGTCGCGAATGAGGGCCCTAATCTCGGACGGCCTCGAGCAGCCGCCCAGGTGAAAACGGCTTGTGGAGAAACGTCGTATTGGCGGGAAGGCCTTGTACGTTCTGACCTGACATGACGATGATATTCAAGTGCGGATAGCGTCCCCGCGTATACTCCGCCAGCTCGACGCCGGACATCGCTCCGGCGAGGTTCTGATCGGTGATGAGCGCTTGTAGCTCGGTTCCGGACGCTGCGACGATCAATTCGGCCGCTTCCGCGGTGGTACACTCCACGACTTCGAACCCTTCGTCCTTCAGAAGGTCGGCCAGGACCGCCCGCTGCAGAACGTCATCCTCGACCAACAGCGTCACGAAATTGGACATCGGTGCTCCAAGTCATCGTTCGTTCAATGTCGGAGGTTGGAAATAGTTCGATCCCACGGATGTGCTCCCGCTTGCCGACTGCAGTGAAGGTTCCGAATGTAGACAACTGAACACAGAGGCTGGTTGTCTTTGTTGACCGCGGGTTCAGCGAGGAGCTTGAATTAAGACGATGGTCATGCGCCAATCGAGGTTCCTGGGAGGAGTGCGTTTCGTTGGCCCGATCCAACAAGAGCAGCCGGCGCATCGCGTGCACGATCCTCACGATCGGGCTGCTTGCAGCGACCCACGCGGTCGCCCAGGAGGACAAGAAGACCGACGACGACAAGCCCGCCGATCCGGATACGGGAGAGAGCACGGTCGAGGAGAAGACGCTCGGGCTTTTGCCGAATCCGTTGCAGAAATACGGAATAAAGTTCGCAGCGACTTACATCGGCGAAGTGCTCGGCAATGTGTCTGGCGGCCTGAAGCAGGGGGCGATCTATGAAGGGCGGTTGAACCTGGCGATGGATGTCGATCTGCAGAAGCTCGTCGGCATCGATAAGCTTACGTTTCACGCGAACATGTTTCAGATCCACGGTGAGGGGCTGTCGCGCAGCAACTTGCAGAACTTCTTCGTCGTCAGCGGCATCGAAGCGCTGCCTTCCACCAGGCTCTACGAAGCTTACTTCGAGAAGCAATGGGGAGAGAAAAAGGCTTCGCTGAAGTTTGGCCAGCTTGCGGCGGACAGCGAGTTCTTCAACACCAAGTACACGGATGTCTTCACCAACTCCTCCTTGGGCTGGCCAGCAATTACGTCGGTCGATCTGCCCAGCGGCGGCCCATCGCCGCCGCTGGCGGCGATGGGCGCCAGGCTATTAGTCAACGTCACCGATCAGTTATCCATCCTGGGCGGCCTCTTCGACGGCAACCAGGCGGGCCCGGGCGCCGGCGATGCGCAGGAGCGCGATCGCTACGGCATCAATTTCCGCGTCAACGATCCGCCTCTTCTGCTTGGTCAGATCCAATACGCCTGGAACAACAGGAAGGGCGACCCCAATCTTACCGGCCAGATCAAATTCGGTGGTTGGCGGCATTTCGGATCCTTTGCCGACCAGCGTCTCTCGTCTAACGGCGTTTCCCTCGCCTCGCCTGCGAGCAGCGGCGCACCCCTGCTTCTGTCCGGCGACGTCGGAGGATGGGCGGTCTTCGAACAGCAGATATACCGTGTGCCTCACAGCGACGACCGCGGCATCGGGCTATTTGCTCGCTTGGCCGGAGCGCCTGCGGATCGCAACCTGATCGACCTCTACGCGGACGCGGGCATCGAATTCATCGGCCTCAGCGAGGCCCGTCCGGACGACAAGTTTGGGATCGCCGCCGGCTACGCTCACGTCTCCAAGCGCGCGCAAGCCCTTGATGCAGACTATCGAGCAGTCGTCGACCCGACTTGGCCAACGCGAAGCTTCGAGGGTCTATTCACCGCCGTCTATCAATATCAAGTCCGCGACGGATGGACCGTGCAGCCCAACTTCCAATATCTCATCCATCCGGGCGGCGGTGCGACCGATCCGTCGGGCCCCTTGGCGGGAAAGGTTCTCAAGAACGCGACCGTGTTCGGCCTAAGAACGACTTTGAAGTTCTAGGCCCTTGTCCGGACATTCGAACCCAATTTGGTCTGTCAGGGAACAAGGCGGCCCGCCTGCCAAGCAGCCGGACCGTCACGTAAGGCGAATTAGACGTCGCTGGCACCCCCTCCGCTTCTCAGGCAATGACACGTGGGAGGCTACAATGAG
The DNA here is from genome assembly GCF_055456055.1 of Bradyrhizobium sp. LeoB3. Taxonomy (NCBI): domain Bacteria; kingdom Pseudomonadati; phylum Pseudomonadota; class Alphaproteobacteria; order Hyphomicrobiales; family Nitrobacteraceae; genus Bradyrhizobium; species Bradyrhizobium sp. LeoB3. Next base: position 17,524 of record NZ_JBVBEF010000076.1, on the reverse strand, counting down.
CACGCACAAGGTCGATATCGGCGACTACGATCCCCAGCGCGACGACCGAATAAAGATCACAGATGACGATACATGGGTCCCTTGCCGCATCTGCCAAGAGCTATTTTACGCGTGCGGCTCGGCGCGCGACCTCTCACGCTGATCATCCAAGCCCGTCAGCCCAATGGTCAGCCGGGAGGTAGCGATGCCCCGGCGCTATCCCACGATCGACGCCGCGGCCGTCTTTTCTCGGCTTCCGATTTCAGCTTTGCGGCCCGCCCCAGTACAGACGCCTCGGATCGAACAAGGCGCTCGGTTGTTGGCGAAGCGCGCGCAGACCTGGAGCTGCAGGATAACGTGAGCAGAATCGATTCATCGAGCCCTCCAACGCGTTCGGCGGCCACGGCGGGCATGGATAGCGAGCGCTACCTCTGATGTATTTCTCCGCCCCGGCCGGAGAGCCCACGCGGGGCTTGGCACGTGTTACGCACCCGACGAACCGAACTTGTCCCACTAATTCCTGCACAGCATCGAACATCCCAAAAGCTCAGCGCCGCTAGGAACGGCCCTAGAGCGCCGGCGTTTGTTTGCACCTGGCCCGCGAGGCGCAGGGTCGAAAGCACCGATCCAAAGCGAATCATCCATCCAAGAACTTGAGAAGGGCAATGAAACACAACAAGAAGTCGAACGAGGAAACTAAACCCAAGCAGAAAGCGATGGAGGCAATGAAGATGGCAACTCCAGATCACGAGGATAAGGCAAGCCAGACTGCCCAATCTGTCGGCGAAAAAGTGCGACGCACCGAAGAAAGGGCAGCTGAGCAGACCAAGCGCATCGCAGAAACTGCGATTGACGCGGGCCAGGAGGTGACCCGGGTCAGCGCCGATCTGCTCCGGCAAAATGCCGAGACGCTACAGAACGCCATGCGGTGCGGATTGGAGATGACGACGGCCGCAATAGGTCGCTCTACCGATCAGTTCAATCGCACATTCGACTTGTCGGGTGACGTGCAACAGGCAACTGAACGGTCGGCGCGCAACACCGCAGCCACACTGCAATCCACCAGCGCGGCTGCCCAAGCGATGAGCGAAATGTATCGAGAGTATTTCGCCTTCGTTCGGCACCAGATGGAGAATACGATAAACCGCATGAGCCAATTCTGGGCCTGCCGAACTCCTCAAGACGTCGCCGCCCTGCAGAGTGATATCATGCGTGAAACTGTTCAGAATGCGGTGGAGAGCAGCCGCCGGATGGTCAACATCATGTCGCTCAAGGTCGACGACGCCGCAAAGCGCATGGCTCAAAATACGGACCGACCTGCCGCCTAGCGCGGCTTGCCTGGCGTGGGAGGCGCGAATCCTGGAAAGCTGTCACACTTGGTCACTCTTATGCGTGACTTGCGGGCACGCACTCTAGGATTAGAGTCGTCGCGCGCAAACGACGACTTCTTCAAGGGCCTGACTCCCGGTTAGGTCCTCATTTTTTTGCGACTTTACCGGGCAAGCGCAGCCATGATGTCAATCCCAGGAGAGCATACCGAGCACCATGTATGGTGGTTGGTCATTTGCCTGCCCATTTCGTGCCTTGATAATTCATCACAACAAGCTGACGACGCCAGCTTGCTCGCCGATCTAGGCCGCCTGCGAGCCATGCGTAGCCAAAGCTACTTTCGTCGGCGTTTACTTAGCCGCTTTGCATTTGCCGCGACCCGCCGTCGGTACCGACGAACTATTTCATCGGCCGAAGCGCCAGTCATTACCCTTGCACTGGCTTTGATAGCAGCATCTATCTTTTCGCTGATCATGAGTTCAGCTTCGCGCCGTGCGGTTCTGCCGCCCAGCATAAGCTTCATCATTCTCAGCCCAATTACGCGGTTTGCTTCCACTGTCAGCATCGTCAGGGCATTGAATGTTCTGTATCGCCGCATTGCCTACTCTTCCTTGCTGCGCCATCGGCACCGGGAGAACCAGCGCCACGGTCCGGGGTTCCGTGCCCGCACTATGCAACGCGAGCGACCGGGATGCGGCACCGCGATAGCCGAAGGGGATACCGAACCAACTTCGATAAAACGGGTTGGCGGCCACTGATGCCGGCGAAGTGTGACAACGACCTCTTGAAGAGAACGCCTGTGATGGAGGACAATCCCGACATTGTGGAGACGACAATCAACGCGATTGTGCGTTCTGGCGCTAGCGCCCCGGCGCGGCCACGAGGATCAACGCCGCGGCGTGCGCTCGCTCTCAAGCCGACCAATTGGGGCAGAGGGCTTTGATGATCAGCGCGAAGGTTCTAGAGGAGAGCACGGACACAGTTAAATCGCCTTCCGGCCTCGCCCTTCGTCGTCGGCTGTTTTTCTGTACTGTTCAGCCTCCGTCATCGCAACAAAAATTCAGCAGCCTTGAGCAGAAACAACATACGAGCCGGAGCGCTTTGAGGCGATCGTATCGAAGGATGACGAGCTAGATTAATTCGCCTCCGCTCGTGACGTTATCACGCCATCGCATGGGAGACATCCAGCGGAGCGGCAGCTGTTAGCGCAAAGTCGACCCGCGGATGTGCTTCATACTCGGGCAGTTCTTCAGATTGTGCGCCGTTGTCGGCCAGCGATGAGCCCGTACGCAAACAGCACGATTATCGCACCCACAACAGCACCGATGAGTCCTGCGCCCTCTCCGGGATGATACCATCCCAGAGCTTGCCCAAGGTAAGTCGCGACGAAAGCACCGACGATGCCGAGGATGCTTGTGAGGATGAAGCCGGAGGGCTCATTATCGCCCGGCATAATGAATTTGGCTATCACCCCAGCGATGAAGCCAATGATAATTGTCCAAAGGATACTCATTTTGGTACCTCTACTAAAGTAAGCGATGACGGCAGCGGAACTATGCGGCCGGCAAACGTCCATCCGGCGTGTACTTGTCGACTGCTGCGGGCAGTTCGCGGGACAGCCTCGCAAGGATCTCCTCTTGAGAAAGCCCGGTCTGCTGTTCAAGTTTCTCCAATACGTCAGAGCCGATCGCTTGCTTCAGCTGCGGCGCCGAGATCTCTTTATTGGGACCCGGGTTCACCCAGGACTGAGCCACTTCGCCCTGGCCATTTTGGTTGAACTTCTCCAGTAGCTCGCCGATTCCGCCGCTGAGCAGTCCACCCACTCCTGACCCACCGAGCATGCCAGTGAGATTGCCAAGTAACCCACCGAGCGGTTGCTGAGTGCCCGTCGCGTTTGGAGACTCAGCGCCTATGCCTTTGAGCAGCTCCGCCAACTTGTCTCGGTTCTGATACCCGGCAATGGCGAGCAGTCCCAAAAGTGCAGTCATGGATGGCATTCCGCGGCTCATCTGCGGCTCCTCGAGAAGGTGGTACGTCGAAACTCTCTGGCTTTGAGTCTGTTCCTAATCGGAGAAGTCGGCATTTGCGGCCAAGCCGCCCGGCTTCCCAGCGGCCGCCGGACGGGTCAACTAGAAACAGCGATGTCTTCCAGCGTCTCACTGATCGGCGAGCGCACGTCGGCGAGCGCTTTGCGGTAGCCGATCCCGCGGTGATATTGATCCCAATCTGCGAGATTGCCGGACGTGATGGCGTCGACCGCCAGCTCGTCCAGTCTGGCCTTGACGCGTTTGGCCAGCTTGATGTCGGTGATGATGTTCACTTGAGCCGCTCTCCCCTGTCCCGCGAAAGGTCAGCCGCCAAGGTCATTTCTTCGCCTTGGCGTTGTCGCCAGGCTTCCCGGTCTTCTCGAGACGGCCATCGCCCGAGCCGGCGCCACGGCGAAGCCCTTCTTGTTCGACGTCTTTTGGCGCATCGCGTGGGAGCGGCGACCTCCTTCATCGGGTTTGTCAGTCATGCCTCTTCGTCAGTGGACTAAGATGCGTGGGCCGCGATTGTGGACCACTATGACAAGTATTCAGACGAGCAGCGAGCTGACCCGTTTCAGCGCCCTGCAGTGTTGAGAGCCGACTGCGAGAGTAAGCGCCCGCACTGAGCAGCCGCGCGAGAGCGCGTCACGCGCGGGCGCTCCACCGTCGAGGTAAAACCAGCAACGAAATCGTTCGATATTCGTCGAATCTTGGCTTCCGGTCGTATCGCTCCCTCAAAAGGCGCGGCCGGAGCAAAACCCACCAGGTTGGCGGCCCCAGTGGCGACTCGGGCCGTTTGGCTCGCACCTTCCCCGCATCGAGCTAATGCACCCGGGCAAGTTGAAATTCGACAATAGAAATGCTGGCGCCCGCGTCAGCTGGCCGCGGCAGCAATCCCCCACGTGTAGGAACATCGCCGAAAACAGAAGGTTACGGAACCAAAGTTCCGATTTGTAGAAGGCGCACAGAATGACTTATTCCCCGGACGTGAGTCGATCAGACGACCACCTCCTCCCCAGGCGAGTGCAGTCGCTCCCGCCGACGAGGTCCGCACAATCATGCTGAATCAGATCTGTTGGGGTGCCGTCTTCGCCGGTGCCACGATTGCTCTCGCGATGCAGATGATCCTCAACATGATTGGAATCGGCGTAGGCTCTCGACCGTCGACGTCGCGGCGGGAGATACACCGAGCGCCGGATCACTTTCCATTGGAGCTGGCATCTGGTGGGTCCTCTCCGGAATAGTTGCGGCCGCGATTGGCGGCTACATCGCTGGGCGGCTTTCAGGAAAGGCATCGCAAACGACAACCGCCTATCACGGTCTGATTGCGTGGGCGGTTTCCACCCTCATCGTCGTGTACCTGCTCTCGTCGGCAGCCTCGGGTCTGATTGGCGGCACCCTGAGCACGGCATCGTCAGCACTTGGAGGAGCTGGTAAAGCCGTCGGCGGGTCCTTGCAGACTGCGGTCCAGACCGCAGCGCCTTCCTTAAACAACATGAGCGATCCGATGGCGATTATCGAGAACAAGATTCGCAGTGCCTCGGGCGGCCAGGATCCCGCAGCACTTCGAGAAGCCGCAGCAACAGCCGTTCGTGCGGCGCTCTCAGGAGACCCCGCACAACAGGCCGCTGCGACGGATAAGGCTGCTGATGCTTTGGCCAAGGCGCAGAATATTTCCCTCGATGAGGCCAAGGCTCAGGTTGCACAGTACCAACAGCAGTATCGAGAAATGATTGCCAAGACCAAACTACAAGCACAGCAAGCGGCGGATACAACAGCCAAGACGGTATCGCGCGGGGCTCTATTCGGTGCTCTGGCTCTTTTGCTGGGCGCTTTGGCCGCGTTTTTTGCGGGTCAAGTTGGTGCGGTAACGCCGACAGTCACGCGTGGATCAGCGCGGTCATTCACTTGAATGATGTGGAGAAGCCGTCGTTGAAGGCGGCCCGGTGGCGCCGTAAGTACCCACCGGGGCCCCACCAGGCGGAATCAGGGCTGTTGATCTAGCATACTCGGCCCCGCCGAGTTTTACGTCGGGGCGGATGCCAGTGCGGACGGGCCGTAGGTTGGTGATCTGGAAGCCACGTGGCCACCGGAATACCTGCCGCTACTGATTGGTGCAGGCGGTCGCATAAAAGCGAAGGCCTTCGCGTTTTGGGCGCGACGAACTGACCTCGCTTCTTGGAACCTGCAGTGATTTAGCGCCCAACTGCTGGGATGGCCGCGCTGCCACTCGGCGAACATGAATCGTCGAATTCCCGCTGGGCGCCAGACCTGGACAATGCCGGGTTCGACCTGGCTTGTGATACACAAGAATTTTTGTCGCCCCCTTGAAACTTTTTCTTCCGTTGCAGATTTTTTTGGGCGCCGCAGGTAGCGGTTTCGGGGCGCCTATCGGGCCCCGAACTAAGAGGCGGGCACCGGCAGGTGTCCGGTGCCGGCTCGTAACCACGTTGCTCTTAGGAGGATTTGGCTATGAGGTATGATTGGACGCCGCTCTGGAGGTCGACCATCGGCTTCGACCGCCTTTTTGACGCTCTCGACGAGGTCCAGCGGACCGCTGAAGAGAGCTACCCCCCTTACAACATCGAACGGCTCGACGAAAATCGCTTCCAGATCTCGGTGGCGCTTGCCGGGTTCATGCCAGATGAAGTCTCGCTCACGGTCGAGCAGAACGTGTTGACGCTCGAAGGCCGCAAGGGCGAGAAGGAAGAAAAGACGTTTCTGCATCGCGGCATCTCGGCGCGCTCGTTCAAGCGGCAGTTCACCTTGGCCGACCATGTTGAGGTCAAGGGTGCCCGCTTCGAAAATGGCCTTCTGATCATCGATTTTCAGCGAGAAATTCCCGAGGCCATGAAGCCGCGCCGTATCCCGATCAATAACGTCGCACAGATCGAGGCCAAGGCAGCCTGATCCATCTGATCTTCGCAGATCAACCCCGGCCGCGCGGTGATCCGCGCGGCCACATCCCAGCGCATTTCAGAACTGGAGGCAACCCCGCCCTACGGGCGCCGGAGGCCATCAAGGCGCCCGTCCACATCGATGACATCCTTGAAGCCTGGTGCGCGCTAGATGGCGGCCCCGCAATCCGCCTGGCGGGAAGCCCATGCGCCTGCGCCCGACCGAGCGGCGAGCTGCGGCCTAGAACGGAGTGGCATTGATGAGGGAAACCGAAACAATGCATTGCGAGGCCGAGCCGACCGAGGGAGACCTTGAGCGGAGTCTCAACGTAGAGGTAGCGGCCTAGCGGTCAGTTCGTCCGCGCTACGGAGTGACGGCGACGGGCGTCCCGGTTATTCGGCACGGCCTGCCGTCGCGCGGTGCATTCCATGGCGCTCAGAGCTGAACCATGCCTTACCATGTTTATTCGCGGCAGGGTCCGGGCGCGTTCAGCGTCATCGTCGAAACCGCCCGCCAGGCCCTCGAGAAGGCCGCACAATTCGCCGAGGAAGGACATCCTGATGTGGTCTTCAAGGACCTGCTTGGGACGGACTGCGCTGGTCGCATTGGCGGAGGCGATGAAGAGCCTTAAGCCCGCTCTCGGCGGTTGCCCTTCGCCTTGCCCTCGCACCGACGTTAGCGTGACCATTTTCAAGGGACCGCCGCGCCGGGCTGGCAAAGCGACGAGCCGTGTCGCCCGGGTACACCTAGAGGAACCTTCAAACTCTCGGCAAGTTGATCGGCCGAGGAGGACCGCGTCCTCCTGATGCATCTCTTACCCTGGAGGGACTTATGGCCAAGCGTGCGCAGAAAAAGCGAGCGACGTCCCGGCGGACGCGACAACCCCGGAAGAAGCTGAGCGATCTCTTCCACGAGACGCTCAAGGACATCTATTTTGCCGAGAATAAGATCATCAAGACATTGCCGAAGATGGCCAAAGCCGCGCAATCGAGAGAACTCGCGAGCGAGTTCACCAAACATCTTCGCGAGACCCAGGGACAGGTGAAGCGGCTGGATAAGATCTTCCGCTTGCTTGGCAAGCCGGCCCGCGGCAAACCATGCGAGGCCATCATTGGCATCACCGATGAAGGCGCCGAGATCATGCGCGACTTCAAGGGAATGCCCGCACTCGATGCCGGCCTGCTGTCCGCAGCCCAGGCGGTCGAGCACTACGAAATCTCCCGGTACGGAACGCTGCGCACCTGGGCGGAAGAACTCGGCATGTCGGATGCCGTGCAGCTGCTGCAGGCCACCCTTGAGGAGGAAGAGGCGACCGACCACGCGCTGACGGAGCTGGCAACCTCGGTGATCAATTTAGAAGCAGAGCAAGAGAAGATGTTGGAAGCGGCCTAGAGCATGATGGAGCCGGCAGCCGATCAACTCGGCGAGACGCCGCGGTGTCGCTGCGACATCACGAGTTGGCCCCTAGAGGAACGAACATCGGTTGCTCCGCCTCGCAACGAATCTCTGTAGGTCAGATCTTAAAGGAAGATGCGGCGCGTACGTCAGTAGGAACGGAATTGGTCGGTGGTCGAATCTGTGCTTTCGCTCAAACACCCTCTGGCGCCCTCGGAAAACCCCGCGCTTCCCATGGCGGGGTTTTCTTTTGAACCTTTTTCGACATCCCGAGTCAGAAGTGCACTGGGGATTTCAGGGCCCAGTAGTTAGCGCAGCGCCCCGTGACGAATATAGTCCGTCAACGCGGCGCTGTTGCTTTTTAGAACTCGACCTTAAGCCACACTCACCAGTTCGCGGCTCACGCCCCGAAAATCCACTGCGCCAACTGGGGAAAACCGACCTGCAGCTGCGGGAAAAATCAGCAACGCCGTTGGAACGCTCGGTACGTCTTGCTTGTTCTCGCACGGTCGCCAAGGAGCAAAGGTCCGGACGAGCTGACATGCGCATTGCCCAGATCGCGCCCTTGGCCGAAAGCGTTCCTCCCAAGCTTTATGGCGGGACAGAAAGGGTGGTCGCGTGGCTGGTCGACGAACTCGTCAGCCTCGGCCACGAAGTGACCTTGTTCGCCAGCGGGGATTCTCGCACGCGCGGGAATCTGCATCCGGTCTGGCCGCGCGCGCTCCGTCTCAGCCGGCCTGCCGCCGATCCCGCGGCCGCCTGCACCGCTCTGCTCGAGGCGATCGCGCAGCGGGCCGAAGATTTCGAGGTCGTGCACTCGCACATCGATTGGCTACATCTGCCGCTGCTCAGCCGCCTCGGCGTGCCCTTCATCACCACGATGCACGGACGGCTCGATCTGCCTGGGTTGTCGGATGTGGTCCGTCAGTTTTCCGACGCCCCTTTCGTCTCGATATCCGACAATCAACGTCTGCCCCTGCCGAGGGTGAATTGGCGCGGTACGGTTCATCACGGTCTTCCCGCCGACCTATTCCGCCCTTCGTACGGACGAGGGTCCTATCTCGCCTTCCTGGGGCGCCTCACTGCCGAAAAAGGACCAGAAAGCGCAATCCGCATCGCGCGCGCCGCCGGGATGCAGCTTCGCATCGCGGCCAAGCTGCCTCGCGGCGAAAGGCGCTACGTTAAGGAGCGGCTCGAACCGCAAATCGACGGCACGCGGGTCAGGCTCGTCGGTGAAGTGAACGACGAGGCCAAGCAACCGTTTCTGGCGGGAGCCGCTGCGCTGCTCTTTCCCATCGATTGGCCCGAACCGTTCGGCCTGGTCATGATCGAAGCGATGGCATGCGGCACGCCCGTCATCGCGTTTCGCTCCGGATCGGTCCCCGAGGTGATCGAAGAAGGCGTCACCGGTTTTGTGGTCGACGACGAGGAGCAGGCTGTTCAAGCCGTGCGGCGGTTGGGGGACCTCGATCGCAGGCGCGTGCGCGAGCGGTTCGAGGAACGTTTCACGGCAGGACGGATGGCCGTAGACTACGTCTCGCATTACCAGTCGGTGGTGAACGCCGGCTCCGCCCCTGAGCGCAGACATAAGTTGCTTGCGGGTGAGGTGAGCGCTGCTTCCGCCACCTGATCGCGGCCGCGTGGTCTGGGAGCGTGTAGGATTCACAGCGCGCTTACATGCCGGGAACGTCGAAATAAGAGGGCTCAGCTCAAGAGGCGCTAAGCTGAGGCCCTTGCGGCTCGCTGCCGTCGCTGATGCGACAACGTCGACCGGGAAAAATAGGAACACTCATTCGACGCTCAGTTGTTGTCTACATCTTTCAATGAGGCGAACAACAATGAAACGTAGCTTACTTGTATTGTTAAGTACTGTGGTGCGCTCGGCGAGCCCGGCGATGGGGCAAAATCCTCCCGCCCGGTCTGGCCCGAACAACAGCGCCATTAACAGCTCAGGTCAAAACGATTCGAACGCCCCCGTCGCTGGCGGCAATAGCTTCACCGAGGGCCAAGCAAAGTCGAGGATCGAGGAAGCGGGCTACTCGAATGTTACCGCCTTGAAAAGGGATGACGACGGCGTATGGCGCGCCAAAGCTAACAAAGGTGGTTCGCCGACCAATGTCAGCGTGGATTTTCAGGGCAACGTGAACTCAGCTAAGTAAAGAAGGTACCTTGACATGACTGTTACAATTTCGCGCCTCTATGACAGCTACGCCGATGCGCAACGGGTAGTTGCCAGCCTGGAGGCGGCAGGCGTGCCGCACTCCGAGATCAGCATTGTCGCCAATAATTCGGACAACTGGTACAGCGCCGATAGAAAGATAGATCGTGATGCCGACGGCGTGGATGATCGCGCCGAAGGGGCTGGTAAAGGCGCTGGAATCGGTGCTTACGTGGTCGCGCCCCGACTACTCGTTGCCTTGGTTTTCTGCCTCGTTCCAGCGCTCGCCTCCGCGGCAAACACCGAATGGCGAAAATACGTGATCCCGAGCACCGGGACCAACGTCGATATCCCGGTGACAATTTTCACCGAAGACGCAGGACCGCCAGAAGGCGGAACGGGGCGGCGCTTCTTTACGAAGGACCACCGAGCAAATTTGACTGTGCAGTCCATTCGCAATCCTGAGAACGACTCACCTGCCACTTTTCTCGCAAAGAAGCGACCGCCTGCTGGCATCCAGTACAAAAGGGTGACACCACGCTTTTTCGCGGTGTCCAGCATTCGTAACGACCGGGTCTGGTATAACCGTTGCAACCGGGCCAATGGAAGTATGAACTGCGTGTTGATCAATTATCCTGCCGCGGAAGAGCGTCAGTGGGATGCGGTTGTGACCCGGATTAGTCTCTCGCTGGCTAACTAGCCGCCGTTTGCGACATCACGAGTCCGCCCCTAAGAGGAATGAACAAAGGTTGTTCCGCCTCACAACGAATCGCTTTAGGTCAGATCTTAAAGATGCGGCGCGTGCGTCAGTGGGAGCGAAATCGGTCTGTAATCGTCGAATCTGCGCTTCCGGTCGAACGACTCTGGCGCCCACGGAACCCCGCGCTTCCTACGGCGGGGTTTCCTTTTGAACGTTTCGCGACAAAGTGGACTGGTTTTCGGGGCCCAGTGTTTAGCGCAGCGCCCCGTGACGAACATACTCCGTCAACGCAACGCTCCTCCGGTTCGATCCGGGCTTCAGTTAAGGTGACCTACTTCTTCGTCGATACGGTGTTGCAGGGGTTCGGACAATTTCGGAAATACGCTGCTCTTGAACCATGGGTCTCCTCGCGTTGTAGGGGGAGCGCGACCGGTCTCTGCTTGCTTGTTGTCATTGCATCGTGATGGTGACGCCGCCCACGGCCGCCGACACTTCGGTGCCGATCTTGGGGCCGCTAAGCTGCAGGATAACCCCGTTGGCATTCTGCAGCTGTACGCCGCCGGCGCCGGCTGCGATGGCGCCACCTGCGCCACCCGCGGCATAGCTGCCTGCAAGGTCTCCCGGGCTGCGCAGGTTCAGCGCCCTGCCCACGAACTTCGTTGTCGATGCGCCGATCGTGAAGCCCACGCTCATACCCGACACCGTAAATGGATACTTCTTGCCGCGAAACATCAACACGCCCTGGCCGCCGCCAACGCCGACTATGAACCCGCCCTTCGTGAAGACAACGCTCACCGCGCCAGTTTCGGCGAAGGTCGGAGTCGCAAGGCCGGTCAGCCCCCAAAATCCCAAAACAGCCGCCAACGTCAATCCTGTCCGATCTCTTCTCATCGCTATCCCTCATCCTGTCGCAAGAAATGATCTTCGGAGATGCGACGATGCTTATCAGGCCGGTCCAAGCCAGCGCTCAGACCAACAAGCGGATATCCACTGCCGGTCACGGATCATTTCCGGAACACGCATCGTTGGGTGCCCGTTCGCATCTCCGATCATCACAGGCTGCGCGCCGGCGGACCACACTCATTGATCCAAATCAGATGGCGAGCACGACCATAACCACAATGCTGAGAATCACGACTTTCCTCACGGACAGTGATATGGGCGTGCACACTCTGTCCGAATAACCTTCGGAAAAGCGGCTTTTGTCGCAGGGATAGGGTTCGGAAAGGCGTCCTGATCTTTCGTGGAAAAAGATATCCATTCGACGGTTCTAGCGTCAGTTGGGGAGCCACAGCGGGGATATTGACCAACAAACTCGTTGGCACTGTTCTAAACCTGAGCAAGCCAGAGGAGTTTGCGAGCGATTGCGCTGCCACGGGGGTGGAGCGGCTGTGGCGGCCGGTGTCAGCCGTCTGCGGTTGCAGAACTCAAGGGGCGTTAGGTGTCGAGCTTTCGGCAGCTACGCGGATGTCAATATCACGATGCGGTAAGTAGCACCGCTTTCAGCACGATATCCGAACGGGACTCGGAAGTTCTGCGGAGCAGCGGTCTCTTAGCGCGAGCCTGGTAGTCAAAGGCGCTGCCGGTGCTCGCTGCGGCTTCGGATGGCACGAACTGCACTTTCGAACTCCGAAAAATGGAATTAGCTTGTTGCCGCAGATTTGGGCCGGGAATGCATACGTTTATTCGCCGTCAAACTCCGCCGATCAGTGGTGCCCATGTGACCGTCGCCGTCGCTCGAATGCGATCGCGAAGGACGCTACTGGGTTTCCAGTCGCGCCTCGAAAGGCATAGCGATAGCGATATCACATTCAAAGCTATTTTGTTCTTATCGGTATTTCTCGCTGATTTAATGGTGGTCATCGCACTTTTTTCAACGTAGCCCGGACCGCCTTTGGGGGATTCCAGTACGGAAATGGGGTCGATCTAGTTGCACGCGAACGAAGAAGACGCCGCATCGCAATGCGAACCGGCAAGCGAGTGGATCGTGAGTTTGAGCGCGCGCGAAAAGAGGCTCCTGAGGCGATTGGCTAAAGGGAAAACGAATAGAAAAATCGCAGCGGAAATGGGCGGCACCGAATTCCAGATTGCTGCACAGCGCCAACGACTGATCGACAAACTTAAAGTTCGGTCGCAAGCGCAGCTTGTTGAAGCGGCAACCCGACTCGCACCTTGGGCGCCAATGGGGAGGCGGCTTCCAACCTGAGCATGGACGGAAGGCCGGAGGCCGCGCGGATGCACTCGCGGTCAAAGTGCAGGCGACGCGCTGGACCGCGACAAAATACCGAGGCAGTAACACTGCCATTTCTTCCCGAAAGAAACTCCCCTGTTGCAGTTCTGGCACGGCTTTTCGCGGAGCCAATCATCTGTGCAGGACCTCCATAATCTTGCGAGCAAGCATATCGCAGAACGGGTCGTTACGATCAATCACGCCCAGCAAGTTTAGAGCGTGATTGAAGGCCTTTGTTCAAAAGCTCTTGCGGCGTGCGCTTGTCTTTCAACAATCGATTAATTGGCATTGTCCCGTCCCTCAGCCGACGCAAACAAAAACCAGCCCCTTTCTTATAGCACTGGTTCTCGTTGATGGCCGCGAAACGCGGAAGGAGCACTGAGCCTTCACGAACATACGCACCTAGAAACTGCCGCTTTTCGGGAAAAGGTGGTAATCTTTTCCGGGCGGCGGGATGAAGCGCTACAGCATTTATGTGTTTATGATGATCGGAGCGGATGGAGTGAGCGCGTGCTAGAATTGAGCCCGCGCGAAAAGAGGCTTTTGAGGCGCTTGGCCAAAGGGATGACGGATCGCGCCATCGCAGCGCAAATCGGCGGCACCGAACGGCAGATCAATGAGCAACGCCAAAGGCTCGTCAACAAACTCGGGGCTCAATCGCGAGCGCAGCTTGTCGCGGCGGCGATCGAGCTGGCACCTTGGGCTTCAAGGGCGAAACCGCATCACACCTGACACAGCCACCCATGCCCTGTGGACCCAGCTGCGCGTCTTTCATGGGTGTCGCAAGGGCCTGCTTCTGAACGCACCATATTCAAGCCTTTCCTCGAACTTCGGCGGCACGTCGTCGAGCATGCGGGACCGCCTCGCCGCATCTAGACATCCGCTGATCCGTTACTGGCCATGGCGATCGGGAATTTCTTAGTCGAATGCTGGAAGCATGTTTGGCCGAAACGATAGCAGACGTTGAGGTCGCAAGGCTCCGCCCGAGAGTTATCTCTTGACGGCGATCATGGAGAAAAGCTGCGAGGGCGCTGCCGTCAAACTCCGTCCGCTCTTCGAGCAGTCCAGGTGCGAGCGCGATGGACAAGCCCGGCGAGCCCGGAAGCTCGATCCCCGACAGTCTCAGCCGAGCAGCCCGTCGAACTTCGACGGCGGTGGCGGCGGCGTAATGCCGCTGAGCCGCAGTCGCCCGGACGGCGTCAGGCCGAACTGAGCCCCAATGCGTTGCATGTCGTTCATCGCTTGGCTCGCAATGCGCAAAAGCGGGTTCGTGACCTGACTGCCTGCGCTACCCTCGATCGTCAGCGCGTGGCCACGCGGGTCCCGCTTCGCCATTTGCTCGATGACCTCCTCGGCCTGTCGCAGCAGGGCGGCGGCGCTGCAGTAGGCCGCGAGCGGGCCGACGTCGAGGACGGTCAACAAGTTCAGTCGATGCAGCTCGGGCGCGACGTGCTGCCATTCCTTCTTTGCGTAGGCGTTCAGATGCCGTGGCGGCGATGGACATTCCTCAGCGCGTGCAGGCTGGGGCGGCGAGCGCGCCGGACGCTTGCCGGGGTTGCCCTTGAGCAGGCGGAGACGTGGATGTTCAGGCGGCGGACCGGGCATGAGAGCTTCCTTTCCAGCCCCCAGCTGGCCGCAATCTACCACGGTTTTCGTCAGATCGGGCCGAGGTCCGCTTGTGAGGTCATAACGTATGTTGGATGCTCACCGCGGGCATGTCGCGTTTTGACTCACAAGCGATTCCACAGCGAAGCCTGGGCGACTCGAAGGCGTAGATTGCTAGCGGTTGGTTCCCTAAAGCGCGGAGTTCGGCTTTCGAATATGACTATCGAACTGACCCTGCTGGCTGCAAGTGTAGTCCTCGGCATCGTGCACATCATCATCGTGTCGCACTTGCAGAGCTGGCAACGAGGCTATTGGTGGACTGCCAGCTCGAGGGAACAGGGCGTGGCGCCGCTCACCGGCACTGCCGGAAGGGCCGAACGAGCACTGCGAAACTATCTTGAGACCTTTCCGTTCTTTGCCGCCGCAATTCTCGTTGTCACCGTGACGAACACGCACAGCTGGCTCACCGTGTGGGGAGCCCACTTCTACTTTTGGGGTCGCATCGCCTACGCAATCCTGTACACGGCCGACTTGCCGTTAGCTCGTTCGCTCGTATGGAACATCCCGACGATCGGCATCCTAATGAATGTTGCCGGACTGTTCCTGAAGTGACGACCCCCAATCGCGCGCGTGGTTGCGGTTGGCGCAGATCCCCTAGCCTGCGGCGCTACGGACGAGGTTCAGCGCGATTGGCTGGACGCCGGAATCTCGCACTCAAGGCACCGCTTTATCGGGTTGTACGGACCATGGCGTGAGGAGACGCGCACGAAGGCAACTTTAGCGATTGGCTTGTGCGTCGCGTTCCTGGCGATTCTCACCGTGCTTCATGTGGTGGAGCCAGAGTTCAACGCGCCCCATCTGATCGGCGAATACCAGTTGGGCCGCTTTGGCTAGTTGATGTCGCTCGCGTTCTTCTGTCTGGGGGCGGCGTCGCTCGTTCTCTTCGCAGCAGCAAGTATTATGCTCAGCCATGGCCGGTGTTTCGAGTCTCATGGCGACGAAGTCATCAGAAGGATATTTGGAGCGCCGGCGCCTTGAACGTAAAACTCGTTCGGCCGCGCCGAGAGCCAATTTCGGCCTTTTGGGCCCAAGCGGTCCTAACCGCAGCGCAGCAGTCTCCCCGCCTTACACAGATGTGCTATCCTTTCGGTCGGAGGCGCCGACCGCGCCCACCTCAGGACCTCCTCGCCTACGGCGAGGTGATCTGATGAAACGACGCGAATTCATCAGGCTTGTCGGCGGCGCGGCGCTCGGTCCCCGAGGGAATGATGGCCTACCAAGAAACTTTTGTTCAGCGGCACCACCACCGGATCTACGTCCGAGATCACCCCGGGGCGGAACCGGCGATCATTCTCATGCACGGATTCCCGGACAACGTACACCTCTACGACCGTCTGTCTCCCTACCTCTCGCCGCCGCGCCGGGTCGTGCTATTTGACTTTCTCGGGTGGGGCAGTTCGGATAAGCCGTCCGGCTACCCTTACACCACCGACAATCAAGTTGGTGACCTCGATGCCGTCATCACCCAGCTGGGGCTCGGGCAAGTCGTCCTCGTCGCGCACGACGCCTCGGGCCCTCCGGCCATCGATTGGGCACTGGCCCGGCCTGAGCGCGTAGCCGGCCTGGTGTTGTTGAACACGTACTACTGCGAAATGCCGACGCTGCGGCGGCCAGAGGCGATCTGGCTCTTCTCCACGCCGGTGATCAGAAGCGTCGCGAGGCCTGTGTCGCGGATGTTCGGGAACTGGCTCTTCCGCCGGATGTACTGGTGGCAGGTTGGGAGGTTCATCCGAGACGCGGAGGTCAGACGGGAGTTTGTGCCGCTGCTGTATCAACAGTTCGACGCCACGCCCAGCGCCCGCCCTGCCTTCTTTCGCCTGAACGAGGACTTACTGCCCATGGTCCGATCGCGCGCACAAATGATCCCCAGGCTGAAAGAGTTCAGGCGCCCGGTCCGGATCATATTCGGCGACGCCGATCCTTCCCTGAACAGCGGCGTCGCCCGGACCTTCCACGAGTTCCTCCCGGGCTCCGAACTATTCCTGATCCCGGGTGCTCGACACTTCGTCCAACTGGATGAGCCGGAGCAGGTCGCGCGGTTGATCCTGGCCATGCCCTCAGGGCCAGGGAGTCCGACGGCCTAATGTCGGTAACAAAATCGGCCACCGAAGCCGGCGCGTGTTTGGCTTCGTATGTCGATCGCATCGTCAGGGGCGGGAAACCCTGCCGACTCACAAGTGCAGGCTCCCACGGCGGTGGATCTAGGGTCATGTGTGGCACCACTTCGCTTCCTCTGACATGGTAAAGCAGCGGATGCCAGTCTCGGCTTACCTCACGGCAGGCTTGTTCGTGGTCGCGGCGGCCGCCGCATTGTTCGCAGCAGCCGGCACGGTCGCCATCCCAGGCTTTTGGGCGTATCTCGCAATCTTCGCCGCCGTCATGATCGTTTCGTTCGCGGCGCTCGATCCGGACCTCCTGCGCGAACGGATGCGGCCAGGCGGCAAGAAGCCGCCGCTCGCGCTCAGGGTCTTCTCGCTCGTTCTGTTCATGCATTGGATCGTTGCCGGGCTCGACCGTGGCCGTTTGCATTGGAGCGACGACGTGCCCGGCTGGCTGCAAGGCCTTTGCCTGTTGACGGTCGGGTCCGGTTACGCCCTGGCACTATGGGCGATGCGCGTGAACCGGTTTTTCTCGTCGGTCATTCGCATCCAGACCGACCGCGGCCAGCACGTCGTCACCACGGGACCCTACGCCTTCGTCCGCCATCCCGGATACACCGCCGGGATTCTGATTATAGTGGCGAGCGGACCCGCACTCGGATCGTGGCTCGCGACCGCGCTCGTTGTGATCTTCAGCCTGCCGTTTCTGCTCTATCGCACCATCACGGAGGATCGAATTCTTCAGGCAGAGCTTGCGGGCTATTCGGATTACGCCGCGCGGGTCCGATGGCGGCTCATCCCGGGGATTTGGTGAGAGCCAAGCCTCATCTGGGAAAAGCATGCTCCTTACCAAACCGGGCCGCTCCCATGTCAGAGAGACCGACGAAACCCAGCGTCGACCCACTTGTCAGCAATTGGGGGCAGACTGGAAACGGCCAACGTGTGGTCAGAACGACGCGAATGACCTCGGAACGGACATTCTGAACGTGTTGAAAGCGCCTAGAGTTTCACTAACTCGGCGGGCTGCTGGCATCAGCGCTGACG
>NZ_JBVBEF010000075.1:0-38251 GCF_055456055.1 Bradyrhizobium sp. LeoB3 | reverse complement strand
ACGCTGGAACAGGCGCACCAGCGCGGGATGATCCGGAATGACGGTCAAGAACCCGAGAAACGGCGCATTCCTCCGGTCGTCAGAGGCCCCACAGTTCACGTCATTGAGGGCTGCGCTTAGGCGCAGTCACAGGGGTGGGCGCCGGATGCATCGGGCCATGGCCCTGGAATCGTTGGTCGGCTGATGCCTGATCGCCTGCTCGGTCTAGTGCTTGGCGTCGTGATTTGGGACTTGGCCAGCCTCGCGTTTTAAGGAGGGAGAGATCGGCCCCGAGCTGTTTCTGGCGGCCTGTGAGATGGGCCTTGAGCGCCTAGTCTCCCAGCACAAGGAACGCCCCTACTGCGCCGGCGGTTGTGACTGGATCAAGGTGAGGGACCGGAACCGCGCGAGCTTTTGAATGCGTAATTTTGAACGCGTAAGGGATTCATTCTCATGACCAAGGACGCATTCGAACAATTCTGGGAATGGGCAAGCAAGCCTCCGGAAAGCGACCTGTCAATTCCAGCTTCGATCTATAACCCTGTCATGCAGCTTTCGGAGGAAGACCAACAGGACCGTAGAAAGGTCAACGAGGCCGTGAGCAGATGGCAGGAGCGCTACGCTCGGCGCAGGGCCGATATCTACGACGACGCAGAGTGGACCGAGACCGCTATAGACGATCTCAAGGCGTCGCTCGAGAACGGCAGCACGATAGAAGAAGCCGCGGGGTTCCTCTGCCGATCAGGCAACGTCGACGACGTCGAACACAAGGCCCGCGAGTTGAACCTGCCGATCCGGAGACGATGAATGCCGATCGATATCGTCAACGTCGATGCCCTACGATCCCGACGAACGCATCTGGTCGGAGCCGGAGCCGTCCAGCAGTTTCCGCACGATCGACGGCTGGCCGATCCACTGGCGCGATGGGCGGCCGCGTCCTTGCCGCAGAGCGTCCAGATCAAGCGAACGTCGGGGTGAATGTCAGCGCCTTGGCAGATATGGACGAGACCGCGAACGCAGTCAGGTAACGTGATCTACCCGGCAGCGTTGAACGTTAGGCAGGGCGGTAACTACGCTGCCTCGACGTGACTAAATTAAGTTCAATGAATCCTAAGGAACTCATCAAGGAGGCGAACTTAGGATTGAGTGGCATTTAATTTTGGTTTAATATTTAAATGCATCACCATTTAAATTGGGAGCAATCGAATGAAAGCCATAGTAGCGTCGGTCGCCCTTTCGATGCTTATTTTGTCACCGGCCTTGGCCGATCAAGGTGGTATCCCCAATGGGGGCGTTGGCAACGGCAACGGCAACGGCAATGAAAAACACGCACAAGGCGCTCCTGCCCCGCTTCTAGGCGCCGGGATCCCCGCGCTTGTGATCGGAGTAGGCTATGGCGCTTATTGGCTCGTGCGTCGCCGCCGTAGCCGTAGCTGATTTTCGATAGACTTACATAGATTGAAATAAGGCCGCTTATGGCGGCCTTTTTTGTTTTTATTCGCGAGTGTGCCGTCTGTTCATGGCCCATCAGCGAAGTGGTTCACCTGTAGTTGAGGTCCGCTTAGCAGGGGCATTAGCGGACCAGATTTTCTCGCGCCGAGTTTTTCCCATTTTGACCCATCTGCGACATGGGCGGGTTCAGCCGACCAGCTGGCAGTGCCCGCTGATGATAGTACCGTCGCGTTTATGCGCCTTAAGCCTGCCGTCGACGCGGTTGATGAAACCCTGCCAGACAGCGGTCGGGTCGAACAGATGTTGCCAAATGTTGCCGAGCGTAAGGGCCGTCTCAAAGAACAAGTGCGTATCCGTGACGTGGACGGCCAAATTGCTTCCGAATGTCCGAGAGTGCATCGTCCCCTCGTCCAGATTAACGATGACCTGTTCCCCGTTTATGTAGACCGAGTTGCGCTCGCCACCCGTAAGGCCCCGCGCCCAGCATTTCAGATCGATCGTCTCGGCATGTGCAGCCGTTGCAGCTAGCAGCGCGGCGACGATGATGGTTGCTTTCAGCTTCACAGTTATCTCGTCGCTTTGTGACGGCCGTGCCGCGGGTTCGGACACGGCAGGACATTCGATGACTTTGCCGTTTTCGGTGTCGCCTTCGAAGGATGTGCAGAGGACTCAGTCGTTCAGAGATGAGCACGCGGCAATAGCCATCCCATGATCTTCTGACACGGATCGCGACGACTGCGGACGAATGCGTTCTCGTTCTGTTGAGCGGCCGGTCCTGGCGAATTCAGAAGTCCCCTCCATAGACTGCCGTTTATCCTTCGGAAGCTTCGCCCATTGGCGAATGATCTTCCGGCGGGCTTCGCGTTGCTTTTCCCTTACGTCAGGCATCGGGACGCTCCTTGAAGAGGATTATTCCGGTCGACCTAGGGCGTGTACTCACAAACGCCTTGCTTTGAGGCGCGAACCGGAACACACCCAGTCGCACTCGACATCTCAGGCTACGGCGAGGATGCGCTTTGTCGTTCATCGTCCTTGCACTTCCCCAACGACGAGCGGCGGTAGCGGGCAGTCCAGCGTGTCGCATATGGCGCGGAGCAGCTCCGCTCCGCGGACGATGATCTGCTTGTTCGCCAGGATGCAGGACGTGCAGGCGACGACGATCCGGCGCTTGATGGCCGGGACGGATTGATTGAGCGTTTGCAGCGCCGCATCGAACTCGGCGAGAGAGCATTTCTCACGGGGCGGCAAGCGGTGGGTGTGGTCGCCGCCAATGTAGCTGCGCATGCCCATATCGAAAGCCCGGGCGGCCTGGTCGGGGTCCGACTGGCCTTCCCAGGCCAATAGCGCCAACACCGTCGCCACCGGGTGCGCCAGTTTTTGCGGCGAGCTGTGCACTGGACGCGTCTGACGCGGCGCCAGGAACTGGGCGTCGAGATGGCGATGCAGCACACAGCGGAGGGCGTACTCGAACTGGCTCAGCCGCTGGTCGGCGATCATGAGCATCTCGACCTGGGCGCGGAAAGCCCGGTGCTGGGGTGGCGACATCTGCCGCAGAGCTGGCATGGCCAAGTCCAGGAGGGGCAGCCGGTGCGTGTCCGGCAGGGCCTGGACAGGCGCGACCAGCCGCAAGGTTTCGGCCAAGTCCTGCGGCTCAGGCCCGGCCTTCAGCCGGGTCAGCTGGAGGTCCCGCAGATCCGCCCGCGGGTCCAGGAGAAGGGCGTAGACTAGGGCGCGGGCACTGAATGGCTCCTGGGCGGCGACCCGGAGCACGTCGGGCATGCTGTTTTGCAGCGCCTTCGCGCAGCTAATTTCTTCCGGATCGACCTGGCCGACCCGGGACGCGGCTTCGTCGGCGAACCCCAAGACCGGCAACGGCACCTGCGGCAGCCCCGGTAACCTCGGCATCCCGGCGAATGGCGGGACACGGTCGCGGCGGGCGCCTTCGAGCTCTTCCCGATCGACACTGACCGGCCGCACCTCCGGGAATTGGCCGTTGAACTGGGGATCGAGCCGGCGGATGCGTTCGACGAGCGGCGGGTGGGTGGCCAGCAGTCCGGTGAATCCCTCGCCGGCGAAGGCGTTGGCGAAAAACATGTGGCCGGCCTCGGCGGCCTGGGGGTTGTCGATGCGCGACCCCTCGGCCAGTCCACCGATCTTCTTGAGCGCCCCGCCAATGCCATCGGGGTTACGCGTGAACTGGACGGCGCTGGCGTCGGCCAGGTACTCGCGCTGCCGGGAAACCGCCGCCATGATCAGCCGACCGAAGAACGCTCCCACCAGGCCCAGCACAAACACGCCCAGGCCCAGCAGCATCAGGCCGGCACGGGAATCATTCCTTCCCGAAGAGCGTCCGGACGTGAACATGAGCAAGCGGCCCATGATGGACAACGCCATGATCCCGAAGATCAGGCCGATCAGCCGGATGTTGAGCCGCATGTCGCCGTTGAGGACGTGGCTGAACTCGTGGGCCACCACGCCCTGCAGCTCGTCGCGGGTTAAATAGTTGAGGCAGCCCTGGGAGACGGCGACCACGGCATCGCCCGGCGCGTAGCCGGCCGCGAAGGCATTGATGCCGGGCTCCTTGAGAACATAGACGGGAGGCACCGGCACGCCCGCGGCCAGCGCCATCTCCTCGACGACGTTGAGCAGCCGCTTCTCGCGCAGGTCGGTGGTCGTGCCGGGCACCTCCTCACCGCCCAGCATCAGGGCGACGGCCTGGCCACCGGAAGCGAGCTGGACCACTTTGAACGCGCTGGCACCGCCGACCACAAGGCCCACCCCCGGCGCCGCGAGCAGGAGCAGATCCGGCTGCCACCAGGACACCGGCTCTGGGGCGCCAGACATGCTGAGCGCCAGCAACAGCCCGTACACCAGGGCGATCAGAATCAGGATGGCCAGGACGAAATAGACCACCAGCCGGAAGGTCTTGCGTCGGGCCGAATCCTGCTGCTGAAAGAAATTGGTGGCCATGGTCAGAGGCGGCTTTGGGAGCATGGAAACGGAAGCATGGGACGCATGGAGCGGTGCTTGTTTCGGGTTAGAACGACACCTTGGGCGCTGCGCGCTCGGTCTCTGGAGTTTCGAGCAGCGCCGCCTCCTCGAAGCCGAACATGCCGGCCACCGTGTTGGCCGGGAAGACCTCGCGCCGGATGTTGTAGGTGGCGCCGGCGTCGTTGAACGCTTGCCGGGCAAAGGCGATCTTGTTCTCGGTCGAGCTCAGCTCCTCCTGCAGGGCGAGCATGTTCTGGTTGGCCTTGAGATCCGGGTACGCCTCGGACAGGGCAAAGAGCCGGCCCAGGATGCCGCCCAGCTCGGCCTCGGCCTGGTTAAGCTCCCTCATGGCCGCCGGGTCGCTGGGGTTGGCGGCGACTTTCTGCTCGGCCGCCATCGCACTATTGCGGGCCTTGATGACGGCGTCGAGCGTCTCCCTCTCGTGGGCCATGTAGCCCTTGACGGCTTCGACCAGGTTCGGAATCAGCTCGTAGCGGCGTTTGAGCTGCACGTCGATCTGGGCGAAGGCGTTCTTGAAGCGGTTCCCGGCGACCACCAGTCCGTTGTAGATGGCCATCAGCCAGAGCGCGAGCAGCAGCACGACGCCCAGGAGCGTGAGCAGGGTGATGGTGACGGGACTCATGAGCCCTGACCTCCGACGAGAGGACTGTTGGTCTGGTCGATCGCGCAACGACCGGCGCTAGACTTGTCTTATGGAACCCTGCCGAGAAACTTGGCATATCCCGCGAACGGTCGAGTTCGGACGGTACCACAATTATCGCCTGCCACCGACGCTTCTGTGGTCCTTCCCGCTCCGAATGCAATTCCCCCTGCAGGGGCTACTTTCCAAGGATGGGAGGCCAACTTGGCCGGAGGACCGGCCGGCGCCGCCCGAGGGCGGGCCGTTCTGATGCGCGAGTTCTCGCACCGTCGCCGAAGGCATTCCGCTGAAAGACAACTTCATGTGGAGCGATGGACAATTTCGAGTGGGATCAACGGTTACTGCGACGCTTCGGCATGGTGCAGGTGGACTTCAAAACGCAGAGGCGCCGCCGATGCTCAGCGCGAAATGGTTTCGCGAGGCGGCCGGGCGCAATGCGTGACTAAGCGTGAAGGCGATCAATCTGAGAGATGCCCATGGCTGCTGATGGCCCTTCGCGACGAAATCAGCCTGTCGCCTGCATGTCGGCTCTGAGGGGTAGACTGGACCTAAAAGAGACCCAAAGCGGCAGTCGACCTGCCGCGAGACAGGTCCCGACTTCTGCAAGTTCGGATTTTTTTGCTTCGATGGCTACGTGACATGTAACCAAATCGGGTAAATGTCCGAAATAGCGTAAGGCAAGTATGACGACCGGGGAGCTAGAGCTAAAAGCACTTATGCTTGCAAGCCAGTCTGGCGATGCCGCTTCATACCGCACGCTGCTTGAGCGCTTGAGTAAACATTTACGAGCCTATTACAAGCGCAGGCTCGCGCATATCGGAAAAGGTGCATCTGAAGCAGAGGATCTCGTTCAAGAAGCTGTGTTGGCGATCCATAACCAACGACATACGTTCGGAGCCGTTGACGCCCTGGGTGCATGCGATCGCGCGCTACAAACTGATCGATTTCCTGCGACGAACGCGAGCGTCACTCGCTAACGTACCGATCGATGAAGCCGACGAGATCATGGCATATGACGACCAGGTCAGCGCCGAGAACAGCTTCGACGTCAGGCAATTGCTGACCCGGTTACCCAAGAAAATGCAATGCGCGATCGAGGCTGTAAAACTTGAAGGGCTGAGCATAGCTGAAGCGGCACAGAGGTGCGCGATGTCGGAGTCGGCGGTCAGCCGCGTGTACGGCATCGATCCTTCACCGGAGCTATTGAAGTTCGCGAGCGAACGCGCCCGCGATGCTGAGGCTCCCGTCGAGCTCGTGTGCGCCAGCGGTGAGGCTATGCCGCTTGAAAGCAAGAGCATCGATACCGTCGCCGTGACATTCACCCTTTGCAGCGTCAGCGATCCCATCGCGACGCTGGCGGAGGCGCGCCGCGTGCTGAAACCCGGCGGCCAACTGCTCTTTGCGGAGCACGGCCGCGCGCCGGAAGCTGCGGTCGCGCGATGGCAGGACCGGCTCACGCCGCTCTGGAAGCGTCTCGCTGGCGGCTGTCACCTCAATCGCAAGCCCGACGATCTGTTGCGATCGGCCGGCTTTCTCGTCGACAGGCTGGAAACAGGTTATTTGAGGGGACCGCGCCCGATGGTCTTCGTCTACTCGGGCAGCGCGCGTCCACTTTGAGATGGTACTTCCGAGCCGGCATGCCTCCAATTGCGCCGAACGATGGGACTGCGAACCAGGGAGGTAACTCATGAAAAGCCACGCGATAATGGCGTTCGCGGCAATCGTTTTTGGTTCACCTGCGATGGCGCAAACCGCCGACATATCCCAGGGCCAGCAATTGTTCAGAGCGTGTGCGCCGTGCCACTCCCTCGAACCCGGCCACAATATGACTGGACCGAGCCTCGCCACCCTCTGGGGCCGCCCGGCCGGCAGCCTGCCGAGTTTTGAGCGCTACTCCGATGCTTTGAAATCCTCAGGTATCATCTGGGACGACCGCTCGCTCGACGGCTGGTTGACTGACCCCGACCGGATGGTGCCTGACAACGACATGCCGTTCAACGGAATCAAGGATGAACGCGCTCGCACGAATTTGCTGGCATTCCTGAAGGAGGCAACCCGGCCGGGCGCGCCACAGCAGACCGCGCAGGCCCCGATGGGGGCATGGGAGGGATGATGGGCGGCGGGGGTGGAATGATGGGCGGCGCAGGACAGGTGCCCAATCTGAAAAGTCTGACGCCCAACATGCAGGTGAAGGCGATCACTTATTGCCATGATACATTTCGTGTCGCCACTGGCGATGGCAAGACGCGTGCGTTCTGGGAGCGCAACCTTCGTTTCAAGACAGATTCCAGCAAAGACGGGCCGCAGAGCGGTGCGCCGGCTCTCGTACCTGCCGGAATGATGGGCGATCGAGCGGAGGTGATTTTCGCGGCACCCGAGGAGATCAGCAAGACGATCGAAGGGCGCTGCTGAGCTTTCCGATGGCGAGCGGAACTTCTTGGCCCTTCGAGACATATTCGGTCACCGCCGCGCTTACCGTTTTCCAGCGAGGCGGGTGCCGAACCATTCTCACTGGATTATGACGGAACGCACTCGAAAGAACTGCATTCACCGTCGCCGAGGCAATCCGCTTTGGCACCAAACGAGGAAACTCTCATGAAGAAAACAGTTCGCGTTTTGGGAGTCACGATATCTGCTCTCGTGCTGGCATATAGCGCCGTCGGTGCGATGGCACAGCCCCAACCAGACGAACAGGCTCAATCCCCTAGCATGGATCAGGAAGCGGTCGGTACGACGGGCAAGGTGGTATGGGGCAAGGCGGTATGATGTGTGGCGGCATGATGGGTCGCGGCATGATGGGCCGCGGAATGATGGGTGGCGGCATGATGGGCGGCGGCATGATGGGCAGCCGCATGGGATCTCCGATGATGTTCCGAATGATATTCGCTCTGATGGATGACGGCGACGGGCAAATCTCATTGCAGGAGTTTCAGGCGGCTCATGAGAGAATTTTCAAAGCGATGGATAGCAACAAGGACGGCCAAGTGACGCAGGACGAGATGCAAGCCTTCATGCAGGGGAAGTCCAGGAGATCGGCCTCAGAGCAGTAGCGCGATCTTTCCGTCAGCGAATGATGCAATAGCTCGGAACGGCCCCAAATTCCGGCAACGCGTCGTATGTCCCACAAATGGCGTCCGCTGGAGCGCCGAGTACTGCGGCAGTCTCGGGTTGAAGATAACAGTTCGCGTCCATGTACCGAGGCCGCCTCATTTGGCGGCCTCTTTCATTTCGCGAATGTCACCCTGGCCCAACTCGTCAATATTTGCATGTCCGCCTTTGCGCCGCTCTTCGGGGGTAAGCCGACATGATCATTTATGGGTACACAGCCCAAAAACGCAAAAAAGACCCCGCCGGCCCATTGGACCCACGGGGTGAAAGGTCCCTTTCGGGGTGCCTCGACAAAGGGCTGTTCTGAGACCCTTCTAATATGATGATCTGATCCTGCCGCGAGGCGGTGTCAGCCCGTGCGCCTCGATGAAGTGCTTCAGGCTATCGTTCGCCTGCTGCAGATTGCGCACGTCGCCCTCCAGCAAGGTGATGTGCTCACCCTGTTGCTTGATGATCTCGCGCAACTGGTTGCGCTCGTCCTGCAGGTCGGTGATCCGCTTGTTGAAGCCATCGTTCAACATCGCCTGCACATCCGCCCTCGCCTTGGGCCGGCCGGCGAAGTACATGAACGCCCCCGAAATGATCGTGACGGTAACCGTGGCTACGGCCGTCCCGAGTGAGGACAGGGCATTAGAAGTATCCATTATTGCTGGTCTCGGGCGGGTTATTGCGGTGGCGACCCACCTTCGAGTCCTTCATGGACTGCTCATGCTCCTCGTGCAGACGAGACCGGCGAACCCGCACCTCGGTGTCGATGTCGCCTTTGATCTGATATACGAGGCTCGATTGCGCATAGCGAACCACCAGCACAGCGCTGATGGCCGCAATCGTGATCACGGCTGCCACCATGAATAGGGTCGGCTTGTCGATATAAAATGCAATCAAGTTTCTGATTCCGACAGTGAGGTGCCGCGGGCTTCTCCCAATGTCAGCACCGCTGTCAGAGCAGAGACGATCGCCATGGCTGCCGAGATCGCCACGTCGAGCCTGTAGACGCCGCTGAACATGGTCAACACCTCCGAGGCATGAGACAGACCGCACAAAAAGATGAAGGCACCATACAGTCCCCGTGCCAGCGCCGAGAACTCAACGGCGCGCGTCCGGTAGTAGAGCAGCGACAAGCCGATGGCGAAGTAGGATCCGGCGGTCACGAGGTCGGCCGAGACCGACAGAAAAACAATCACCGGATCGTTGGTCAGGCAGATCGCATGCTGACTGTAGCGGTCTGCGCCGAGCGCATCGGCGAGCTGTACCCAAAAACCCATCAATAGACCTCCACGTCGAACGTTGCGAGGTCATCAAGCTGCTGGCGGGTCGCGCAGTTGCTCTCGATGCTGGCGGTGAAGCGCCAACGACCCGGATGCACAGCATCGGGCAGCTGAATGCTTACGGCAACGTCGTCTCGCGAAACGCCGGGAAGCACCACCGGACGGCGGAAGGTCACGGTTGCTGGCGGATCGCTGTCGAGCAGGACCATCACCTGGACCACCTGGCCGGGGCAGCTTTCCCGCGCCTCTATATCGATCGTATAGGTGATGCTGCCGTGAACCGGCACGCGCGTCGAGCCGACACGAAGATTGGATGCCACCCAAACCGGGCCGCTGCCGGCAAAGGCGAGGAGAATGAGATAGCCGGCATCAAAAGAGAGCGCGATCAGCGCCGCCGTGTTCCAGATCGCGAACAGCACGCGCTTGATCGTTCTTTTCCTGCTTGTCACCACTTAAACCACCCACCACCGTCTTTTGCCCTGGCTTCGGCTTCGCGCTGCTTCTCCTTCTCCTCCTGCAGCTTCCTGTTCATGATCTTGTGCATCTCGACCCCACCGGCCAGGAAGGCGCCGACGATCACGAGCACCCCGCCGAGCGCCGCCCTGACCCATTTGAACGGAGCGAAGTAGCTGATGACGATGCACGCGATCAGGATCAGCACCGCGATGCCGAACCAGTAGACCAAAGGATCGAACAGCCACTCGAAGGGCGCGGTGAAGCGCTCCTCGATGCTGGTGATGATGTCGTTGAACATGGTCAGACCTCGGAAGTCGCCCGCCCGGCATTGTCGCCGACCGCAATCACCGCCTCCTTCGGCGCTGGAGCTGCCTTCGGCCAATAGTAGCCGACGATGCGGCTGCGATCATGGACCGACCGTTTGACCTGATCGTCCTCGTTGGCGCCAATACCGCGCACGCCGCTTGAGTTCTCGCCGTCGTACAGGAACACGTGCCCCTGACCTGAACTCTTGGAGCCGCGCCACATCGTCACGATGCAGCCCAAGGCCGGGAGCTTGAGCTTGGTGAACTCGGGATGGATCTCGAAACTCCGCGCGGCAGCCGACTTCGTCCCCTTGAAGCCGGAGGTCTCCAGGCAGTAGTTGGCGAAGATCGCGCACCACGGATCGCCCTCCTGACCGCAATGCGCGCCCTTGATGAAGGTCTCGAGTCCACGGTTCTCGCCGGTCTCGTGCCAGCCGATCCACTTCTCGGCCTGCGCGTACCACACTGGCTTGGTCGCGGTGGCGGGCGGCTGGTTGAGGGGCGGGTCAACGGTGCCGAGCCGCTTGCCCTTGTTCAACTCCATCACCATCAGGTCGCCGACCTCACCGTCCGGATCGAGGTTGCAGGCGGTCTGAAACTTCCTCACCGCCGCCTGACAGACCAAGCCAAAGATGCCGTCAATCACGACATCGTTGTAACCCAGCGCAATGAGCCGCCGCTGCACCGCTTTGACGTCATCGCCGCTGGAGCCGAGCTTGATAACCCGCGTGAGCTTCAACGGCGGCTCGGCTGCGGCCGCAGCTTTTGGAACGAAGTAGGAGCCGATGGCCGACAGAATCGTCTGCAGCACGGAAGGATGCGAGGTTGGCGGGGGGATGGTCGCCGGTGCTGGGGCGGCTTCCAGTTTGCCGGCAGCGTGGTTGCGCGCCAGATTAAAACCGAACCGGATCTGCTCACCACGGCAGCGCACGTCCCGCCTCATAGCGGAACATCGCCTTGGCGAAGTTCAGGAGAACGTCGTCATCGCCGTACAGCTTGATCTCGGTCGATGTCGGCAGCGTGGTCCAGACACCGACCTGCGCGAGATACTTCGAATAATCCTGCCCGCCACCATAGCGGTTGATGATCTGCGCCATGGTGACAACGTTCGAGGAGCGATAGCGTCGCATCAGCTCCCACCACATCGCCACCCCCTCCTCGGGCGAGGCTACGATGGTCGAGCGGTTGCCGGGCGTGGTCTCCTTCTCGCCAATATAGCCGGGATAGGAGTGCTGCCACGATGCGCCGTTGATCGCACCGGGATTGTTGAACCGGATGGTCACCGGCAGCGACTTGTCGTCCGGATTGGCCGAGAAGTAGCCGCCTGTTAGGCTGCGAAATTTCTCCGCCATCGCTCAAGCCCCCTTTCCGGGATTGGGCTGGTTGGGAAGGCTTCTCAGACGCGACACCACGGTCAGCCCCATGATCGCAGCGACCACGAACCCGACCCACTCCGCCGGCAGCATGGTCACCCAGGCTTTGACGTCCGGAAGGTTGAGCGCGTCAGCGAGATAGGAAATGCCAGCGAGGATCGAGGCGCCGAGCGCGACGATCATGCTCCAGAGCACGGTGGCGCTATACTTGGCGGTGGCGAGCAGGCGATCCCACACCGAGCCCTCGGCAAGGTAGTAGTATTTCACCATGCGATAGACGATCAGAAGCGCAACGATCGTCAGGAAGACAAAGATGGCTGTTTTCATCGACGGTGCTCCCGCGTGAACGACGTTCGGTTTTGGGTTTTTGAGGAAAGCGGCTAGGGCGAGGTCGGAGGGTTGCTGACCTCTGGCGGAAACTGCGGCTCGACCGGGGTCATGTCGCCCCACAATTCGGACGGGAAGTCGCGAAGCTGCTGCTCGATCATCTGCTCCGGGGTCTTGCTGCTCCACGACCAGTAATCGTCGCTGATCAACTGCGGACGTTTGATATTGCAGCGCGTGGTGTAGCCGCCACCACGGGTGTAGTTGTGCTCGGCTTCCGAGATCGCGTAGCGGCCATCGACGCCGGGCCGCGCCCCCGAGATCACGACATTGCCGTTGGGTTGGGCCGCCGGCTCACCGTTGATGATGACCCATCCGGTGCCGCGGCTCTCCTGGCTGTCGGCGGCCATCCCTTCATTGTACTGCCGACCGGCCTGCTCATTGGGTGCTGCACCGTGCATCATCGCAACAGCGGTGGCGGTGCCGAACGGCACAGATCCGCCAATGCTTTTGGTGACCGACTTCCACATCCCGTTCCAGATGTCGAAGAAGCGCTGCTTGGCGCCGGCCCATTGCGGGCGGCCGGAGAAAGGCTTGATGCGCCACGAGATCAGATTGACGCCCCAGACCGCCTCCACGGTGGGGGCAAGATCGCCGTTCGGCAGTAGCTCGCGCGGGCCGATCAGCGCGCTGTTGCCGATGATCTTGAAGCTGAGCCCCAGTTCGGTGGCGATCCTCTGACCGAGCGACATCGGGCTCTCATTGTCCTGAATCCAGAACTTGCGCTTGATGTCATCGACGCCGTAGGCGTACAGCGTCAGCCCGTTTTTCTGCATGACGTTGCCGAGGAAGTCCTTGAGGCTGACGTCCTGGCCGTCGCCGTCAGGCGAATCCCCCTGCCCGACCGTCATCAGGGATGGCGCCTTGGCGTCTCCCTTCTCGTTGTAGGAGATGCACTCGACCCACAGCCTGCGGCCGCCGCCGGCGCGCGCAAAGCCGCTCTCAACCGACTTGACGATGCCGCCGAACACCATCTGATAGCCCGAGGCCTGATAGGGCAATTCCTTGATTGGCGAGCCGTCGACATACTGGTCGGGAATGATGAGCTTATAGATGCGCTCGACATGCTGGTTGAGCGGCAAGGACGGACCGCTGCCGGCCCAACCCATGTAGATTTTCACCGGCTCGTCGTCGCGCGGGATCGGCAACTCCGCGTTGCGGTCGTCGAGTTCGATGTTCGCGGTGTCCGGACCCCAATCCTTCAGCAGCACCTGCACCGAGATCAGGTACGGCGCCATCGCATCCGTGATGTCCTTGCCGGCGATCACGATCTTGACGTTGGCCCTGCGGCGATAGGTCGGCGCGACCGCCGGCTGCCACTGCTGCGGCATGAGTCGTCCCTTAAGATCGATGCTTTCAGATGATCGGCGTCACGTTGCGAATCTGCTGCGGCTGCGGACGCCCGCGCAGAATGTCGGTGTCGATCGGGATGCGCACCTGCGTGCCGGCCGGCAGGAAGGGCGATTGCTTGTGCAGCCTCGCCAGATGCGGGTTGGCATCGAGCAGCTTTTCAACGATTCCGTAAGCCGGCGTCTTGTAGCGCCGCCACACCAGAAGGTCGGCGGTGACGAAATCTGCCGTCACTGTCACCAGTTCGTAGGATGTCACCGCCATTTAGTTCGTCGCAAAGAAGGTGGTGTCGCGATAGAACGTATCGGCCGACGGCACCGGCACCCGTTGAAAACGCGCCTCGAACTCGATCTGCCGACCGATGCCGTAGCGATCGAGCGACGAATGACCGCGGGACAGATGCTCGATCACGTACCAGCCGAGATTGAGGCCGTCGCCGCGCATCAGGATGTTGGACTTGCCGTAGCGGCGCATCTCGTCGAGCACATCAAGATGGCCCATGCCAGAACCCTGCTTCAGGCCGATGGTGGCAAAGAAGTGCGGGAACACCCGGCCGCGCATCTCGATTTCCTCGTCGCCCTCGCCGACCCACTCGCGGAAGATCGGAGCGCCTGCAATCTCCTTGCGCGACCAGTCCGTCGCGGTCGAGTGCATGACCTCGGAGACGTTGAACGGCCAGACCTGCCACTGGATCAGGCCGAACTGATACAGCGTCGTGTTCATGCGGCACCGATGTCGTTGTAGGAATTATACGCGGCCTCCCGGACCTCGCGATTGACCTCGCGGCGCATCGAGGCGCGGCGGAACTGGTTGTCCTGGCCGCGGTCCAGCTGGGCGCGAATGGTGATCGGCTTCTCGAGTTCGGCGCGCTGATCCTTGATCTTCTGCAAATCGGCATTCAGTTCAGCCGGGGGTTCGGTCGGCATCTCCGGACGCTGGGTCAGCGCCGGCTGGTTCAAGCCGTCGCTGGCACGCGCCCTCGCATTCTGCTCTTCGGCGAAGCGCGCGGAGTCCTGATAGGTGAACTGCCGTCCGCGGCGCGATCCTTTCCAGAAATTGTAGATTTCGCTCCGGCTCATGCCGGGGAAGAACACGCGGCCCGGACCGTTCGCGTTTGGATCGCCATAGGTCCCCTGATCGGTGCGGCCCTGGATGATGTTGCTGCCGCCGAGAACCCTTGCGATCTCCCGGTCATAGCGCTGGCGCATCGCCGGCGTGATGGCGTTGCGCTGCGCCTTGCCGGTATTGATCGGGCCATAGAAGCCGCTGCGCAGTTCGTCCCTGATGCTGTAGCCAGGAACCTTCTTCCTGATCATGGCGACGCGGTTGAACAGCGACTCGACGGTCGCGGAGCCGCCGCCCTCGGTAGCCATCATCTGGTACATCAAGTGCTTGGTGGCGGGATCGCGCTCGACTTCGGCCCAGAGCGGCGCACGCTGCTCGGCCAGGCTGGCATTACCGCCGACGTCACCTCCGACATCGCCGCTGGTCCCGAGATCGCTGCCACCGCCGCTGCTGCCACCGGCGCCGCGAGGCCGTAGTGCGCGCGGCACCTGCCCGCCAACGCTCTCGCCCCCACGCACGCCGCCCGTGATGCCGCCATCCGGCGGGTTATAGCCGCCGCCCGGCCGCGAACCGGGACCACCACCGCCGCCGTAGCCGCCAGTCAGACCGGCCCCGCCACCACCGCCGCCTCTGCCCTCATTCTCCTGCTCCTGCTTGCGCATCATGTCGCGGATCTGGGTCAGGACCGCGAGCGAGCGTTCGGTGTTGAGTTCGACATCGCTCAAGGTGCGCGTAGTGGAGACGGCATCCAGCGGCGTGATCTGCCCCGAACTGGACGGGGTGAACAGTTCAATACCGTGCTCGCCGACCTGATAGGTCTGGCCGCGGTTGACCGGACCGCCGGTCGCGCGTTGCGGCGGGACCGAGGTCGGCGGCGTAAAACCGGGCGGCACTGGAGGACCTTGCCAGTTCGGATTGCCCATGATGCCACGAGGGCCGTTGATCAGGCCTTGCGCAACCGACTGCGGCGTCGGGAAGTGCATGCCGCCAACGATTTCCTTGACCGCGCCCCACAGCGAGGTCTCGCCGCGGTTGATCCGGTCGATGAGGTCCTGCGCCTTGCCAAGGCTGTCGCTCATGTTCTTCAGCTCGGCCGACACATCCCGCAGAAAGCTCAAACCTCCCCCGCTGGCAGCGAGAGAGGCGAATGTCCTTTTCAGTTCATCGAACGAGGTCGTCAGCCGGTCCAACGCCAGCTGGGCATCATTGGCCGAGCCCACAAAGCGATTGGAGAAGTCGTTCATCCCGTCGCGCACCCTGGCCTGCAGCTCCCTGTAGCGGCCCGAGGAGTCCAGCATCATCTTCCAGAACTTCTGCTGCTGCGGATCGGAGAACAGCTTGCCCCATTCGGTGCCGCGCTTGCGCGCCTCAGCAATGCGCGAGATGTAGAAATCGAAGAAGTTGCCGCCGGTCGCGATGTTGCGGTTCATCATGCCGGACCATTGTTCTTCGTCCAGACCAAGCGCCCCGGCGACGCCGCCGCCGCGATGAATCTCCTGCATGGACTGCACCAGCGTCCGCGCCGCCTGCGCGGTGTCGCCAAAGCCTTTCTCGCGCAACAGGCCGATCGTGGACAGGATCTTGCTCAAGCCCTCCGCGCCGGTGACGCCAAGGTCGGCCATCTGGTGACCGAGTTCGGGGGCCGAGCGGCCAAGCTGATCGAGATCGAGCCGCAATTCCTTGGCAGCTCGGCCGATGATGTTCAGCGCCTGCTCGCCCTGATTCGGCGCAATCTTAAGCCCCTGCATGAACTCGCCAAGGCTCTTGCCCAGCGCATCGCCGGCCACGCCGAACTGCCGGGCCATTGAGGTGACGGCCGGGGCCAGCGCCCGCGCCTGCTCCTCGCTCATATAGCCGGCATCGCGGATCGCTTCGAAGGTCTTGCCAACCTGCTCTTGCGACACACCGAACTCCTGCGAGGCATCGCGGATCGTTGCCTTTAGCCTCGCCATATCGGCAGCCAGGGCGCCGGTTCGCGCCTGGATGACGCGCAGCTGCTCCTCGTTCTTGGCGAAATCAATCACGCCCTGATACGCCGCACGCGCGGCAAACCCCATCGCGGTGTAGCGCGAGGCCATGCCGCGCAGCGAAAACGAGGTTCGGTCCAGGGCGCGGTTGTAGCGCTCCTGCTCGCGGGTCTGCTCTCTGGTTTGGTTGGCGATCCTGCGTGCCTGATCGGCGCGGCGCTGCATTTCCGCGATCGTCGGGAACTCTTTCCCGTACCTGCCTTGCGCGGCCTGCGTCTGGCGAAGCGCCCGCTCCAGCTCGCTGGCGTTGCGCGCGGCAGACTTGAACGCCGGCCCGGTGCGGTCCTCGCCCTGAAGGACGATCTTGGTCTCATTGTCAGCCATCAGTTGACCTCAAAACCGAGACCGTTGCCTTGACTGTCCGATTGCTTCGGCGGGAACGGCTGCTGCAATTCAGGCGGCACCGGATGCGCCTTCATGTCCGCCTCGATCTCTTCCTTGGTCGGCATCCGGTACGGATCGTAGGGCTCGTCAAACGGCAACTCGGGCTCGAGTTCTGGTTCGGGTGCCGCCGACTCTTCCGGATCGTGCTCATGCGGCACCACTTTCTGCGGGATCTGGCCGGCGGCGATCTGGTCGCGGATGTCCGTCGGCAGCATCTCGAAGAACTGGTTCATCACCCGGTCGACATCGGGGTAGCGGATTTGTCTGACGACCTCAGTCGGCTGCTCGACAATGTCGAACAGCAAATCCATCGCGCTGGCGTAATCTCCGTCCTGCCATTTCAGGGCATGACCCCACGCCATCGGGCGCAGATAGATCGACCTGATCCACTTGCCCTCATGCTTAAAGGGCAGCAACAGGAAAATCCTGCGCCCGCCCGTCCGGTCGATCACGGTCATTAACCGGCTTCGGCCTGACCCGTCAGATCAGTGGTGATGCCCATCATCGCGTTCTCCTGGGCAAACACGTTGTAGCCGTCGACGATCAACACGTTCTCGAAGAAATCCCAGTAGTACAGCTGGGTGACGGAACTCTGCGAGCCGTCGGCCGATGCGTTCTCCTCCATCCACAACTCATAATGGGTGATGCCCTTGATCGAGAACTCGTGCTCCATCAGGTCGCCGCGGCGGAAAGCGGTCGGGTTCACGGCGCCGAGCCGCCCCCACAGAATTCCCGTCGCCTTCATCGGCTTGCCGGTGCGCTGCTCGCGGATCACGCCATGAGCGGTATAGCGCTGGGCCTGACGCGAGGCGTTGCCGCGCGCCAAGAGCCCCATGACGCGCGGCTGCCAGCCGGCCAGCGTGAAGGTCGCCTCCAGGCGGTTGATGTGGGTGAACACCTCGATCGCCGCGATCGCGCCGCCGGCGACGTGCTCGACATAGTTCTCCTCCAGGTTCGGCAACTTGAGTTGCCGCAAGGTGAGAAAGGTCGCGGTGCCGGGCTGGTTCTGACCGGCGTCGTTGTCGCCGCAGACCAGATTGACCGACTCCATCGTATACACGTACATGCTGGGTTCTCCTTAATGCTTCTGATGTTTCGGTCAGCCCTGCAGCTGCATCTGGGCGGCAAGCTCGGCGATCATCGCGTCCACCGCCTCGCGGTAGCGCGCCGATTCGATGGTCAGCTTGCGCAGAGGCGCAGCCTCTTCCGCCTTGAAGCCGACGGTGAGATGGCCCATGCGAATCTCGTCGGCCGAGTTCTTGGCGGCGGAAAAGTTGACCGTATAGCCAAGAATGTGGCCGTCTGCGGCGAGATCACGCAGCAGCATCTTCATGCCGTTCATGACCGCCTGCACGGTCTGGATCGTGATGTTGAAGCGGCCGAGGTAGTACCGCATCGAACGCAGCAGCGAGAGGTGGATGTAATCGCGGCCGCGAACCATGTTGTAGAACCGCCACAACTCGTCCTCGCCGGCATTGTCGGTGCCGATGAAGATGAAACCGCCCGTGGCGATCGCAAACTCATTGCCGAGTTCACCACGCACCATGACGCCGATGTTGTTCTTGAGCAGCTGTTGCGCCTCGTTGGCGTCGTCGGTGAGCGCATAGGTGATGTCGCGGGCCGGTCCGACGACACCCTGGATCGGCCGGTTGGCCCAGGAGTGGAACGGTGCCCCCTTTTCCTGATCGCGCCGCACTCCAACCCCGATGATGCGTGCCGCCAATGGGCGGTACACCACATCCGAAGTCACCGGATCGAGCACCTTGCAGCCGCCAGAGATCGGGATCAGGCGTTTTGACGAGATGGTCTCGCGCCAGTTCTCGTCGTCAACCTGCGAGATGCCCTTGGACTCGACCACCGAGTGGCCAAGCAGCTGATCGAGCACCGAATTGAGCGCTACGCACACCGGATTGGCGCCCTGCGCGACGGTCGCCGTAAACGTCGCAGCCTCATAAGCGGTCCAGGTAAGTTCGAACGTCGCCCCATGGCCGGAGCCGGTGCTGGAGACGTCCGCTACCGGGTTTGCCGGCGCCGCCGCATCCGCAGCGATCAGGCCGGGGTTGGCGAGGACCGCCGCGGTGATAGCACCAGTGCCGTCAACAGTCGTCGCCGCCACTGATACGCCATTGGGCAGATTGACGATGTCGTTGACCGCATAGCCCGAGCCGCCACCCTCAACCTCTACCGCGGTGACGCGCTTGCCGGCCGAGGGCGCAACCACATCGGGCGGCGTCGAATACCACGCGCCCGGCTGGCTCAGGATCACCTCCCCGAGCGTGCCATCGGCCTGCCCGGTCGCAGTTGCCACCGCCTGCACGGCATTGACTCCGCCACCCGAGAAGGTGAGCGGATAGACCTGGCCCTCAACATAGCCCTCGCCACCGCTCTCGAGTTCGAGCGTATTGACCGAGTTGGCCAACTGGCCGGTGTAGCCCGGCGCGCAAATCAGCCTCGGCGTCACCCCCAGCATGCCGACCGACTTCAGGAAGGCATGAATGCCGGTATTGTCCAGCGAGGAGCCGACGATGTTGTTGATGGTCTTCTGCAGCTTGATGGCAGGATCGACATCGACGCCATCCGCGGTGCGCACCACCACCACGCGGGCGGCGAACTGCATCTCGCCAAGCTGGTCATTGATGCCGGTGATGCCATCCGCAAGATAGCCCTTGGTGCCGAGCTTTTTGGTTTTGGTGGTGTCGTTGCTGTAGACCAGCACCGGGGTGTCGAGTGGGTACACCGAGGCATCCGCGTCCGCGGCCGGGCCGATAATGCCGATCGTGGACAGGTCGGCGCCGATGATCGGCCTGCTTTCTTCGTCAACCGGCCGGATGACGACGCCAAAGACTGGATCTCCCATCGTGGTGGTCTCCTTGCGTGGAAAGTGAGTGGGGTGTTGGATCAGAACTCGCTCGCCGGCGCCGTCACTTCCAACGACTGGCGGGTCGTCGAGCGAAGGCGCAGCGTCACCAGCGACGGCGGGCTGCCGGTCGTGGCCGTCCCGAACACGCGGATTTCCCGGACATAGTCTCCGGCGTCAGCGTCCTGCTCGATGCTCGTGATCACGATGTCGCCGACATCGGAGACTTCGAGCGTTTGCGTGAGCGTTGCAATGCTTCCCATGTCAGGCCTCGAAGCCGCGCGATCAAGCGGCGGACGGCGCCGTGGACCCCAAAGGGGGATCGTAAATCAGTACTTCCTCGGGCTTTGCCCTAATCGCGTTGATGTTCTGCTGGTTGATCTGGATGTTCGCCGTGCCGAGCGGCGCATTGGAGAAGTCGGCACCCACCACCGTGCCGAGCGGGATCGTCTCCCAGTACCAGTACGGCTTGCCGTCGCTCAAGATATTGCGAATGAGATAGGGAGCAGTGCCCGGCATGGTGGTGATCACCCGCACACGATCCTCGCCAAGCGCATTCAAAAAACACACGAGTCGTCCCATAGTCGGCTCCGTCATTGGTCGATCCTCATGATCTGGACAGACAGGATGGCCGGATCGATCGGGTTGCCGCCCGGTCCGTCTTTGGTTTCGATGGTGAAGTATTCGGGCGCCTGATCGCTCAATCGCGCGGCCGGCGCATCGCCGGTGATGACGGCGTAATAGGCCGCATCGGGCTGCGGCTGGACGAAGAACACCATGTAGCTGCCGACGTCGAGGTAGACGGCGGCGGCGATGTTGAACAGGCCGTCGATCGATGGGATGTCAAAATCCGCGACCTGGATGTTGAAAGCCGCCGCCACGATCGTCGGCTT
This sequence comes from Bradyrhizobium sp. LeoB3, assembly GCF_055456055.1. Lineage (NCBI taxonomy): Bacteria > Pseudomonadati > Pseudomonadota > Alphaproteobacteria > Hyphomicrobiales > Nitrobacteraceae > Bradyrhizobium > Bradyrhizobium sp. LeoB3. The sequence continues at coordinate 17,698 of NZ_JBVBEF010000075.1, read as the reverse complement.
GCGATTGGTGAATGGCGCGGGCTCCTGCGGCGGCGGTGGCGACAACGTGTTGGCCACCGGGTCGTAAATCTGCCCGCCATAGACCGCCAGCACGTCTTCCGTGGCGGTATCGTCGGTGATCTCGATGACGGTCGCCCCTTGGGGAAACAGCAGCGACACATCGCGGACCACGGCGACGAGCCTGTTGTCGTAGACCGTCGCCTTGACGGACGTCGGCGCGAAGTTTGTGGCCGGCGGGTGTGTGTAGGCGTACCAGTCCATCCCGTCATCGGTTCTCTTGCAGAACATTGTGCTCGCAGGAGCGCCCGACGGAAACTCGTCAGGGACGTAGCGTTCCCATGAGCCGTGATTGATGATTGTCGTCATGCGTATCCAATCGTCCACCAGCCGCCGGCCAGATTCTGAAGCTGCATGTAACGGAAGCGTGCTTGCGTCGCGACGCCGCTGACCCAACCGAAGCCGGTCATCACCGCGCCGCCGTACGGCTCGCTCATGCCGTTGGCGTTGACGGAAGTGTCGGCGGCATAGGCCAGGCGTCCATTGATGACGAGGCCGGCATCAGAGCCGGTGCCCAACAACCGCCCGGCGGCCGAGTAGACGTGAGCACCGGGGAGACTGTAGTTGGCGCCGTCAAAATACAGATAGCGCGCGCCGGAGTTGCCCAGATACAAGATGCCGGTGCCCGGTGAGCCGGCACGGCGCGAAGCGAGATCGCCGTTGACCGTGAGGCTGCCGGACATTATGTCGCCGGCCTTGTTCACCGGCGTATAACCGAGCGCTGCCTGATAGTTGCCGGCCACTTGCGCACCAAGATTGGCGCGCGCCGCCGCCTTGTCGACCAGATCGCTCAGGTTGAGCGACTGGCGCATGAAGCCGAGGCCGTTGATGTAGTTGTTGATCGCCTCCTGCGCGCCTGCCACGGCATTGGCCACCACGGCTTCGGTCTGGGCGGTGGTGTAGGCCCCGACCTGTTCGGCCGTGGTATGGTGCGGGTTGTCGGTGCGGCCCGCGTGCGCAAGGTCGGGCGCTGCCGAGATGTTGACCTTCCAGCCGGTATAGGAGACGCCGACCTCCTCCGGGACTTGCACCACATCAACGGACAGTTCACCGGAATCACGCTGGTAGTCCGTGACGTGCCCCAGCATGCTGATCGCGTCGTTCTCGATCGCGCGCAAGGCCACGTAGTCCGAATAGATGAAGCCGGCCCGACGGGCTTCATCGATCACCAGCGTCTTGGTGCCAAGCGAGACGTCAAGGGTGGATTGCGAGATAGCCCCGAAGGCGGCACCGAACTGCTCGAGCCGCTGCTGCGCCTCGATGATCAGTGGCGTGAAGGTCTCGTTCATCCGCTGCAATGCCACGCTGACGACGCCGTCAAGCATGGCGTTGACCTTCTCCTCCATCTGCTCAAGCGCCGCGAACCTGGCGTCGATCGCCGCGACGAGCTTGGTCAAGTTGCCGATGATCGGGGTGTCCCGACCAAAGGCAAACTGCTCACTGAGCGGCTTCTGCGCCATAGTCCTTGACCTCGGTGGTCGTGCCGAAGGCGCCTTCGTTCTTCGGGTCCTGCATCAACAGATTGATGACACCACCGCGCATCACGGTGCCCGACATCTCGGGACGGAAGATGGTCCCGCCGAAGTCGACCGCTCGCAAAAGTTCGACCCTGTAGTATTTGTCGTCGACAAAATCTGCCATTGCTGTGCTCCTGATGAGCGATTGCTGATTATGAACCGGAATAGACGAACGCCACGTCGAGCCGCTCGGCGACGTGATAGGTCGTCAGGACGTTGTCTGTGGCGCCCTCCATCCGGAAGCGGTAGGACGTGAGGTTGCCCATCCCGTAGTAGGTCAGATGAAAGATCACGGCGTTGGGATCGTCCGGCGCCACCTCCGCGGTGGCCACATCGGCCGGCCGCATGGTCGCATAGTTGGCGCCATGCAGCAGGAAGCACCGGAAATGATGGTGGTTGTTGCTGGCGAAGTTCGAGGCCGCGACATAGTCGGCCGCATCGCGCCATGACTCCAGCCGCACGTCGAGCGTGATCTTGTTGATCGTGGACATCGGACCACGCACCGCCGAGATGTGACGGAAGTCCGAGCGCGGGCGCCAGGTGGTGACGCGCGAGTTGGAGGAGACGCCGAGCGCAGGCTGGGTCGAGTCCGAGCCTTGGAAGCAGGCCCGGAACGGCAGCAGCGGCGGCAAGCCGGCAAACAGCGAGGCCGCCTGTCCCTCGCCGGTGAGCGCGGTCCATACCCCGTCCTTCTGCACCTCATACCAGAGGCTGGTGCCGTCAGGCACGATGGTGTCGGCATTGATGTCGATCGCCGCGATGCCGTTCTGCAGCTGCACCGGATTGAGCTGCACCTTGGTGAGGTTGGAGCGGAACTTGCAGAAGTAGGCCTCGAAGGCGAGATCTTCGGTCAAGTCGCCCTGAAACCAGTGGCCGTCGGTCGAATAGAAGAACGTGCCGGCGATGTAGTTGGTGTTCTTGAGCCGCCACACATAATGGTTGCCGGCGGTCATGACGATGATGCCGTAGCGGCCCTTGCCGAGGAAGGTCGGCTGGAACTGAAACGGGGTCCCGACCGGATTGGCGGCGGTGGCCGTCTTCAGGCTGCCGGCCGGCAAGGTCGAGCGCGCAATGATCTTGCTCGGGTCCGGGCTCTCATTGGTCAACTGGCAGATCAGCACCGTGACGTCGCCGGTCGCCGCCACGCGCGCGAAGAACAGGTTGATCTGGCAAAGCCAGCCATCCTGCGAATTGGGAAAGGTCTCGGCGATCACCGCGCCGTTGACGGAATAGTTGGTGACCACGCGGTCCCAATACGGCTCCATCACCGTGTCTTGCCAGACCTGTTGCAGGCGAATGACGTTGTGGGCATAGCCGCCCCACGCGGTCCCGATGACGTCCAGTGTCACCGCGCCCTCGACCTGGAACACCTCGCCGCCACGGTTGAAGGTCCAGTTGGCGTAATCGAACGTGCCGGTCTGCCAGAACTGGCTGTTGGAGCAGACCGTGAACGGGGTGCCGTAGCGTGTCACCTGCCGTGCCATCATCTTCTGCACCATGTCGACGGTCTGGTAGTTGTATTGCGCGATCGCGCATTCGTCGTCGAAGCCGACGTTGGAAATGCGGATCGCGGGGTCCCAGCCCGGCAGGATCACGTTATTGGTGTTCGTCACCAACGAATCGAGCGGATTGAGCAAGCCAAGCTGCGCGTCGAAGCCAGCCGCCGCCGGGAAGCGCACGCCTTCCTCGATCGAGGCTAGCCAGTCCGGATGCGCCGTGTCGGAATAGTCCGTGGTCAGGAAATGGTCCGCCGCCCATGCCGTATAGGTCGACGGCAGCCTGATCTTGTCCTTGATGCGGGCAACGTCGGCGGTCACCGCGCGAACGAATTCCCAGGGCGCCAGACCGAACAGCTTGGCAGCCAGCGCCAAGAGGTCAGAACGCAGGGTGTCGACCAGCGTGCCGATGACCTTGCGCCAGATGTCATACTCGTTGAGCCGGTTGTCGGCTTCGCGCAAGGTCGGCGTCAGGTTCTCATCGGCCCGAATGATGGACTCGATGCCGGTGGTTGACAGCGTCACATAAGCCACCGTCACCACGTCAGCCGAGACCGCCGGCGGCTGTGGGTCTGGCCCTTCGACGCCGCTCACTGGCCCGATGTTGGCCCAGCGCCAGTGCTCGGTTGCGGTCGCGCGAGCGACCGTGGCGCGGGTCTCGGCATCGGTCAGGAAGGTGCGCGGCTCCAGTTTGGAGTCGATCTCCTGGCCCCACACCGTGATGGCCACGATGCGGCGGGTGACCGCAGGCAAGCGCGACAGCAGGTCGATCGTGGTCCCGCCTTCGGTGTCGTTGAAGTACACCGCGCCATTATTGAACAGGTGGCCAGAGCCGACCGTAACCTCGGCCGGACCCGACTGGACAACGTTGAAGCCTTCAAAGGCGCGATCGGGGATCAGGAGCTTGCCGACGATCGTGTCGAAGCTGTCACGCGGAAAGGTGCCGAACTTCAGAAAGTCATCGCGGACGACCTTCTGCCACGTGTCGATAAGGACTCGTTTCTCCGCAGCGTTCTCCTACAGTATATCCGCAACCCAATCGGTGGCCGCGGTCGTGTCGGCGAGATAGTCGCCCATGGCAACCGGTCGTTTGACGGCAAACGTCACCAGCGCGGTGTCGCGCAAGGCCTTGCCGGCGTTGATGGCGCGCAGCGCTCGATCGATATGCGTGGGGTCCTCGTCGATGGCGAAGCCCTCACCGACCTCGGTCTCCTCGATGAACTGCGCCGGCAATGGTTCGCTGGTGAAGAGATCAACCATGAGTTCGGCGGTATAGGATGGCATTCCGACGCGGGTGGCATCGGAGAAGCTGATGCCCATGGTCATCGGCGCCGCAACAGCAGGATCGAGCAGATAGATGCGCTGCGCGAGCAACTTGTCGCCGCCATCCGGCTGGTCGGCATAGCGATCGTCGGAATAATCCTCGGTGAACACCATCCCGTTGCCACTGCCGACATCAGAGTTGATCTCGTAGCTCGGCGTGATCGGCTCCTGGCTCGGCGTCACGATCGTCAGCGTCACCTCTGAAGCATCGACGCTGTAGCTGCGATCGAGGCGCAGCGTGTACAGATCTGGCGTGACCTCTTCGAAACAGACGTAACGATCATCGTCGGAATAATCTTCCTCAACGATCAGGCCGAGCGAGGATTTGCCTGCGGTCGACAGCCGCTCGTAATCGACCGCCTCTGCATCCTTGAAGCCGGGCCGGTAGTCGACGAACGAGAGTGGGGTATCTGCTCCCAGATGCCGCAGCACCGCGTAGCGGCCACGGAGCGCAAAGCCATCGTCGATCGAACAGGCGTCCTGGTCAGCAAATCCCCAATCGAGGAAGAATTCGTCCAGCCCTCGCGTGCCTTCGCGCTGCGCGTAAGTCAACCGCAGCTCCGGCATCTGCTTGATCCAGGCGTTCCACTGCGCTGGGGTCAGGTCCGGCGAGGCATAGAAGCCCTGCGGCGGCGTCACGTGCTGGTCGAGCACATAGTTCGAGGCATCGAGCGCCATGCGGATGCCGCTGACGGTGCCGCGCAGGCTCTTGAACAGCCACTGGTTGGCGACCCATTCCCGCTTCTGCCCCTCGTTCCAATAGTCATCTTCCCACAGCGTCACGCCCATGGCGTAAGCAAGGAAGGGCAGGTTCTTGGTCTGAACGAGGTACGGGTCCCAGTTCTCGATGATCAGTTCGGCGTTGATGTCGAGCAAGCGCTCGGCATCGGCATCCGCCATGGCGCGCTCGAAGCCGGTGGCCGCCCGATAGAGCAGCTGCGCCCCAAAGCCATCACTCACGCCGGCCCCGATATTGGACGTCGACTGAGGTCACCCGCACCAGTCCCGTAGGATCGACCCGCACATCCTCGGTTGGGGACTCGATTACCGCGCTATGCACGCCGGTGAGCGCAAGCGCCTTGTTGATCTGCATCAAGGTGTGGTCCTCGCCGAGCCAGCGCAGGTTCTCAACCAGCGCGTTCAGGCTGTCCTTGACCGCAGCAACGATGGTCGGCGCATCCGGCCCCGGATACAGATACAGGCCAATGCGATAGGCGATGTCGCGCATGATCGGCGCGCGGATCGAGATCACGTCGGTGGTCCCTGCCCGTTTCTCGTCGATGATGTAGCTGCGGATTTGCAAAAGCTGCACCGTGGACGGCACCGGATTGTCGCCCTCCAACATGCAGGTGACGACGACGACCGGATCATCGACGAGCGATGGCCTGATCTTGACCACGGTCGCATCGCGCAAGGCGCCGCCAAGCGCGCTCAAGGCCCAGAATTCGTAGCTCTCGGCAACGCCATGGGGCGAGAGCGGATTCGGGGACGCCCAGATGCGATGCCGGTAGCGGTCGTCGTCCTCGCCTGTGAACCGTGGCACCCCGCCCGGATAGCGCGTGCCGATGGCGTCGAGGTCGGTGCCGGTGGCGAACGCCAGGGTGGTGGCGCGCGCCGCCTGATTGACCCGGTCGCGCAGCATCAACTCGAAATAGGTCGAGTTCTCCTGATTGATCTTGATCGGATCGAATTCGAGGTCGCCGACATCGTACTGCGCAGCGGCCGGCGGATCGTTCTCGGCCCACACCTGCTTGAAACGGGCCATGCGCGCCGAAATGATGGCCTCGGTGTCGATGGTCTCGAGCACGGACATCGTGCCGAGCTGCGACAGGTCAATGACCGAATAGCGCGCCGTCATTTAGACCTGCTCCCAGCCGCCGCTGGCCGAGCCGACCAGCCCGAAAGGCTGACGGGTCTCCGGGGTCGGATCACCTAAGTGACCGCGCGGCTTGTAGATGCCTTCGTTCCGGGTCTGGAGTTGGCCGGTCCGAAGTTCGTCGGACGAGGTCAATTCCGAGCCGTCTGCGCGCTTTGAGACCCTGATGCGGGTGATCGAATAGTTCGGCTCCCACAAGTCGATCGAGGCGGCGATCGCCCAATAGAAACGGGTGATGGTCCGCTCCACCGCGTTCTCGCCGAGTAGATGCGGGACGAATGAGCCGACCCAGCGCCGCAGCACCCGCTCGTGAAAGCGGGTCATGAAGATCATCGCCATGCTCTGCCGGACGTGCTTCCAGCCGACGATCATCTTGCCGGTCGAGCGATCGATCCCGACGCGCACCGGCGCCAGGACGCGCGTCTCCTGCCGCAGTTCCGGCCACGCATCGTAGCGCGGATCGTACAGTTCGCTGATCTTGGCCAAGGCTTAAGCCTTCGCGCCGTGGAACTGCTTGACCAGGCTGCTTGCAGCGGCCGACAGTTGCGCCTTCGGCGTCACGCCGATGGTGCCCTGGTCGATCAGGTAAGCAGCCTGCCCGGCGGACAGGCGCACCACGCGTGCCCCATCGTGCTCGATGATCTCGACGCCCGCGATCCGCTTCAGGCTGTCATCGTAGACGTGATACTCGTTGACCGGTTTCCTTTGCACCATGGTCGTGCTCCTCACTAGTAACGATACAAGCGCCCGCTGCGGCGCAGATGCAGCTTGACGACTTCGACGGGCTCCGGCGGATCACCCTCGAAGGTCGCCATGAGCAACAACCCGAGCGGCCTCAAGACCATGTTGATGCGGGCTGCGAAGCGTAAGTAGAGCCGGGTTTTCATGCTCATCAGCTATTCCCCGAATTTGATGTAGACGTTCTTCGACACGGGACCTTGATCCTCGTAGCCGCCGGTATCCTTGGTGCCCTTGCCCGAGATCAGCTTGTCTGCCTCGGGGTCGCCGAGCAGGGTCTTGCCGTCCGTGACGATCTCGTCGGACGTCAGGGTGATCTTGGTGCCGAGCATGGTGATGGTCGAATTGCCGACCTTGAAGGTGATCTGGTCGGAGGCCTCGAACAGGATGTGGCCTTCCTGCGGCTTGTCCTCGGAGAGCTGGCCGCCCTTCTTCTTGACCCGGACGTGGTACATGCCCTTCGGCTTGGACTGATACTTCTGCTGCCCAGCCTGGGAGCCGTGCTCCTCGGAATCATCGTCCTTCTGGATTTCGCCGGCGCGCACCAGCACCAAGGCATCCTTGTCCGGATCGAACTGCTTTTTCTTCTTCTGCTGCGAAGTCGAGGCCGATCCGCTTTGCTGCTCATCGTCGTCGGTCGATTCCGGCGCGATCCAGAACTCCTGCCCATCCGGCTTGGTCTTGGAGCGGATCGTGTCCTGCTGATAGGTCTCCTCGTTCTGCCCCGACTTGTTGGCGTGGTCCGGATGCTCGAAATTCTTGTTCGGGGCAAACGGCGCGACGATCGCCTGGCTCATGTCGCCGTTGGGGCAGAACAGCGTCAGGTTCTGGCCCTTCTTGTAGAAGCGGCGTTCACGCGCGCCGCCACGATGGTTGATGGTATCCAGCCACGGCCCGAGCACATCCTGCCCGTTCTTATTCTGGCCCAGCACCATGCGCATCTTGTCGCCCTTGACCTCATGCACGGTGGCCGGGCGGATCATGTTGCCGACGATGCGACGCAGCGAGGCAATTTCGGCCATCAGCTTGTCGATGGCATCATTGGCGGCCATGTCACAACACCCGCAAGCTGAACTTGATCTCGTTTCGGAGCCGTTCCCTCAGCCGCTCCAAGGTCACGCTGGCGAGCTCGAGGCTCTGGCCCTTCCGAAACGCCACCGGCAATTCCCGCCGTGAGCGATAGGGCTGCACCACGCAGCGGCAGTACGGATGGGCGGGAAGCAAGGTCCGTGCTTCCTCGATCTTGTAGGGACCGCCCTCCTCCAAGGCCTCGCAGATCTTGCAGACCTCCTCGTCGCCCATGGTGACGATGTTGACCAATTCCTCGGCGTGAAAGTAATCGTCGGGACGGCGGTTGAACCGTCTGGCGCCCGGCATCGGTCGCGTGGCCGGCGCCTCGATCAGCGCGGCCGATGCGTCGATCGAGTAATACAGGTTGGCGGGCGACGCCCTGGTGACCACGATGTCCCGGCGCAGCACCCGATCGTCCATGCCGGTCTGTGCCGCGACCACCTCGACCACGTCATCCAGAAGCTGATCGCCGAGCTTGTTCAAAGCTCTGGCCGCAAGGCCCCTGATGTTTTGCGGCGCCTTCTCGGTGTTCTGCATGAACTTGACGAGGTCGGCGCTGTCGATCCTGATATTGATGGCCATTTAACCATCGTCCGGCTCAAGCAGCGGAAAGAAGGTCAGGTCGGCATCGAACACCGGCTCTGCCGAAGTCAGGGGATGCCCCGCCTCGTCGCCATCCGGCATCGGCGCAACGCCAGTGCCGCGAATGCCGGCATCGGTGAGGCCCAGCCAGGCTTGCTGCTGCCGCCAGTCGGGCGAAGCGGTATCGTTCAGGACCCGTTCGACCAGATCGGCCGCTTCCTTCATGCCGAGCGCGGCAAATTCGTCCTTCCGCGCCAAGCGGATCGGATGATCGTCGTCCAGCACCACGCCGGGGGCGGGAGCAGCAATGGTGTCGCAGATCAAGGTCAACTGCCGCGCCGCCCAGCGAGTGCCGCGGTCATGCGATCCGCCGCGCACCGAGGGACTGCGGATGATCTTGTTGACCAGCTGCCGAAACACCTCGCCGAACGGCGAGGTGGGATCGGAGACGACCGCGGCGACAATCTGGCTTTCCAGAATGTCGACCAGGGCCTCCATCGCCTGATCGGTCTGCGGAATGTTGAGGACGGTGCCCTTGTTCTTGACCGTTGCCGCACTGGCAATGCCGAACTCGAACACCACCGACATGCGATGGTCGCCGCAATAGACGTCGCGGCCAAAGATGCCTTCCGTGGTGTCGTTGTCGGTGAACACCGTGATGTACGGCTTGCGCTCGTTCTGAATCGCGTCGAGCAGCGGGGTGTTGTCGGAATCGTACACCCGCTTTTCGGCGAAGGTGCGGTCCATCAAGGCGGCGACCGCACTCATCCGCGACACCATGCGGATCAGGCTCACGGGTTGTCTTTCACCGTGAGCAGGTGCAGCACCGGGCGGCCATAATGCGCGGGCTCGATGAAGGAAATCTCGAACAGGCCGCCGGTCTTCTTCAGCAGCACCCGATCGCCCTCGCGGATGCCAGCCATATAGCTCGGCTGCACCTCCAAGAGCAGATCGGCTTCAAGGCGCTTGGCGATGAAGCCGGAATCGGACCGCAGGATGGCGCCCTTGGAGACCACAACGCCCCTGGCCGGCACGATCGCGCGCGATGAGTCCGCGATCGGCTGCGACAGGTAGCTGCCGGTGATCATGGGCCGAAGCTCGATGTCCTCGCCGTAGAAGCCATCGATCGCATTTTCCAGCACCAGCGCATAATCATCGAAGCCCGGCATCAGGCCCTCATGATGAAGACTGGATTGCGCCGCAGCATCATCAGGTACTGCTGACCGTAGATGGTCTGCGAAAGACCGCTGCCGCTGGTCGTCTCTTGGGAAGCGGTGTCGAACTGCACTGTGCGATCGGCCACCGTGATGGACGTCACCGCGCCGGTCTGAACGCCGCCCTGCTGCGCCTGGATATTGGCGGCACGCGCCATCATCACCAGATGGGCCGCCAGATACAGCATGGCGATCGGACGATCGGCTTCGCGCCAAGCGCTGTCGTCATCGACCACGCGATGGGCGTCGTCGATGTACATCCTGACCTCGTCATCATCGGCCATTTCGACACTGATTGCCTTGAAGCGCAGGCGGAATTGCGCCAGTTCCTCGTCGATCGCCATGCTCGGCCCTCTCACAGGAAACCTGCCCAGTTCAAGACCGGGCAGCTTTCGTCACTTGCGCGCCTTTTCGGCCGCCTTTTCCTTGACCGGCTCTTCCTTGGTCGGCTCCGGCTCTTCGGTTTCGGCCTCGTCGCCATCGTCGTCGCTCTCGCCGGCAAGCGGCGGTGGCGTGCCGGCGCGATCGACCACGGCCGACAACTCCATCAGCTTCTTCAATTGATCCCCCTTCTCCTTGGAGCGCTCGACTGCACCGTCCGGGATCTGGCGATCGCCGAGCACGTTGGCGATGGATTCGGCGGCACGCGAGGCCTGCTCGGCATCACGGATACGCTCATGCAGCGCCTGCGGATCGAGGGGCTTGGCTCTCCTGGCCATCAGACTTCTCCTGTTTGTTGAACCTGAAAGGGCGCCCGGCTCAGCCAGGCAGCCCTCAGCCGTTGGTGATCACAGCGACGACGCGCACCAGTTTGGGATCGTAGACCCGCGACCAGTTGGCGCCGTTGGCCAGTTCATCGTTGGTGGGGCTTTCGCCGGCGATGCTGGCCGAGGTGAACTTGACCCCGCGGGGGTGCATCACCCAATGCCTGCGATACCAGACGGTCTGCACGCCCTCGCCGTTACCAGCGGCGGGCGCCGAGTCGAACTCGACCGGAATGGCCGGACCGCCGCCACCGGTCGCCTCCGCATAGGCGAGCGCGCCAAGCGCGAACAAATACGTGGAGTACTTGTAGCCGTTGGTGGTGCAGGGAACGCGCGGACAGGCGTCGTTGACGATGATGCGCTTGTCATCCCAGAACTCGAAGTCGAGCCCGGTGACCGGGTCCTTCTTGAAGTAGATCGCCCGCTGCGCACGCAGGTTCCAGTAGACGCGGGAGTGCATCATCGCCGCGACCAAGCTCTGGCCCTGATCGCCCAGAAGCGCGTGGGCGTTCGAGGAGACGTCGGCATCGAGCAGCACGCCGCTTCCTGCGGCATCTTCCGAGGCGACGGGGAGGACGTGATCGGCCATCGAGGGCGATGCGAACACGCCGTTCAGCTGGTAGCCGAGGATGACCTGCTCCTCACGCACCCAGTATTCGGCGATCAGCTGCGCCACCACGTCGAGCGGATCTTCCGCCAGAAGTGCGGACACCAGATTGGCCGCCGAGACACCGTAGTTGCGGCGAATCTTGCGGGCGATGTCCTGGCCCTGGTTCAGCTTGTTCGGGGTGGCGTTCTGCGCCGGATCGTCGCTGGAGACGTTGGACGGTCCGGTGAGATCGTTCCAGAACGGCAGCTGCACGATGTCGCCGGGGCCGTTCGCAAACGTCTGAATTTGCGGATCAGACGACGCAATGCCGGAGGTGCGGATCGTGGTCAGGGTCTGGATGCGCTGGATAACGGTGGGCAGAAACAACGGCCCATAGATGACATCGGTAAGGCGAGTAACCGCCATCGGATTGTCCTTTCTTTCTTGAGGGAAAAATCGGCTCGCCTTGCCGTTGGCTTGGGGCTTACCAGGCCGGGGTCACGCCAGCGGCTTGCGCCAGCTGCCGTGCCTTTTCCGGGTTGGTTCGGATCAGCTCTTGCTGTTTGGTGAGGTTCGGCTTCACCTTGCCGCCCTTGGTGTCCCAAGGGTTGTCGCCGAGAGTGCGTGAATCGTTGCCATTGGCACCGCCGCCCGAGGGCTTGGTCACGAAGGCCTTGCCCTCGTCCGACTGCACCCACTTCATGACGAACTTCGGAATGTCCTGCTCGCCGAGATCGGTTTCGACCACGGCCTCATACTTGTCGCCCTCGTTCTTGACCTTGACGCTGTCGCGGAGCATCGCCTTGGCCGCCTTGAGGTAGGCCTTGTCGACACCGGCAGCGACCAGCGCCTGGGTCAGGCCGTCATCGACCAGGAGGGCGTTGATGAACTTGTCCTTCTTGGCGAGGATTTCGTCCTTCGACTTGAGATCGTTCGCGGCCTTGGTCTCCAGCGTCTTGATGCGCTGTTCGTACATATTGCGGGCTGCCTGCAGCTTCTCGTCATCGGTCTTCTTGTAATTCGGGTCCTTCTGGCGCTCGGCTTCTTCGTCGAGTAGGCGCTGATATTCGTCAGGGTCGAAATCTTCGGGAATTTTCTCGAGTCGCTTGCGCGCCTCGGTCAATTCGGTGTTGAGGCGCTGCTTGTCGTTCTTGACCCGATCGAACGCGGTCTTCAGAGCGAGCACGTCGGGATGGGCCTGTGGCTCGACGATGTCGAGCGCGAACATCTCCTTCTCCTGACCGTCTGGTCCCTTGACCTTGACCTGCTTGTATTCCGAGTGGAACGCCTCTGCGACATCGTCGAGGGTTTCCAGAAGTGCCTTAAGTGCCATGGTGGTCTCCGTTGTCCGGCATTGCCGGTGCCGTCATTGACGGACTTTGCTTTTTGCGGACATGCCGCTTCGTTCGCCCGGCCCCGATTGGGCAGGACGCAATTCAAAGAAAAAGCCGCCCGAAGGCGGCTTGATTTATTGGGATAAGGCGGTGGTTTCAGTGGACCTGCCAGGCCGGCTCCTCGCGGCTGGCGATATACAGTCCATGGATGGAAGTGATGCTCTCATCCTCCAACAGCCTGACCAAGGCCCGCATCACCTTGATCTCGTGCAGGCGCGTCATCAACACGATGCTGCTGATCGTGAGTGGCCGCAATCGTAGCGCCCGATAAACCTGCGCCGCCTCTTGTCTCAAGATCGCCGGATGGGTCATGTGGTCCTCGAAGAAAACAACGAGGACAGATTCTATCCGGCCAACATTTGCGTGGAAGAAGGAGATTTCCCTCCCCCTTTCCTCCTACTGAGCGGCCGGCACCTTGCGGAAGTACGGGCGAGACCAGGTGACGTCGGCAGCCACGTTACCGCCAGCGAATGTGAGGGTTGCCTGCACGGTCACCGAGGTCACCGCGGCCGCCAAGGTGGCGATCACAGGCGTGCGCAAGGTGCCGGTGAGAAGCGGCGCACCATCGTAGAGCGGAGGCGAACTGGGGAGCGGCGTGAGGCCTGTGGCGCCGCAACCGAGCGTGACGCCACGCAGGTTCTGCGAGCCGGCCGCCAGGATGAATTCGATGCAGGCCTCAAAGCTGTCACCAACCGCGCCGGCGATCTGGCACGGATTGGAGAAGTTGACCACGCGGCCGGCAGTGCCATTGGCGCCAGAGACCTGGATGCGCTGCGCAGCGGCAGCGCCCATGGTGGTCTTGGAGGCAGCTACGGTCATGGTGTCGTTCTGCGACACAGTCCAGCCGGTGGCGACCTCACCGGTCGCGCTGGTCAGGGTGCCGGTCGTGCCGGCGAGCTGCGGGTTGTCGGCCGCGAGCAGCGCGTTGCTGGAGTCCAGATACAGATCCGAGAACAGCGAGGTGTCGCTGATGCTGTTGAGCGCGGTCGCGAACGAGTTGCCGAGCTTGATCGCACCGATGTAATTCGGATGCAGGCCTTCGATGGTATCGGTTGCCGGATTCCATGTGGCCTCAAGGCTCGGCGCGATAACCACGCGGCCACTGTAAGCCGACAAATCGCTGGGCAGACCCTGGATCAGCGTATTCAGCGCCTTCCGATCGGCCTCGCGCTGGGGCTGTGTGCCGAGGTTCGCCCATGTGGTGTCATTGCGCGGCAGTACCCGCGAGACGATGACGTACTGAGCGCCGCCGTCGAGGTAGCCTTTCACGCAATTGCGGATGTTGCTGTAGATGGTCGCGGGCGTATCCGAGGTGCTGCCAAGATCGTTGGTGCCGCCCAGGAACGTGACGACCTTCGGGTTCAGCGCGGTGACCTGAGCAATCTGCGTCGCCATCTGCGCCGCAGTCTGTCCGCCAGCCGCCTGATTCCAGCCGAGCGGGCGGAAGAAGCGGCCACGCGAGCGGATGTCGGCATAGGTGGCCCACTGCGGACCATTGGAGCCAGCGGTGATGCTGTCGCCCTCGGCCACCCAGCGGGAATTGAGGGTCAGCAAGGGACGCGAAGGAGCAGATGGGGGCGGCGCGGCATGGTCCTGTTCGTCCTCGCCATAGAGCAGTTCGAACCGAGCTGCAGGCCAGACACCGCTCCCCTGCCCATCCTGTCGCCGCCTGCGCCGCTCGCGCGGCTTTCCTAGCAATGCCATCGTATGGGCCTCCCTTCAGCGGTACAGATACCGGGCGCGGTAGCGGCGCGACAATTGATCGGCGTGCTTCTCGAGGAAGCGGGCCTGCCGACGCAGCCACTGCGCCACCTCTTTGCGGCCGCGCTCGGTCATGTCCCGGGCGTCGCGGATCACGACGGTGGCAGCCGACTTGACTTGCTTCTTGCAGGCCATAACCACTCCTACTTCGACAGGTTCTCGTCGTTGCGGATCGCAAGCTCCGTTGCAGCGGCATACAGCCGTCGCGACAATGCCATCGCGGCGGCCTCGTCCAGCCTGAGCGGTCCCGGCGCGAGCAGTTCGATGTGATCCTTCTCAACCTTGACCGCGCCGACATCGCGCGGATCAAAGGTGGAGATCAAAGACAGGCCGTCCTCGAAGGCGATCGAGATGATCTTGCGGCCATCGGCGGCGATGTACTTGACCGGACCGGCCCCTAGGCTTGCGGTATCGAGAATGCCAAGGCGAACGGTGGCCACCGGCCTGTCGCCGCCGCCATGCGCCCACGTGATCGAGGTGACGATCGGAGAGATGTCGGCATCGCCCACCATGACCTTGGTGCCGTGCTGAGTGCCGTCGGATTCTATCCTGATCGTCATGTCGAGTTGCGCCGCTCCCTGCGCTTGAGCTGTTCAAGGGTGAGTTCGTTGCCGCGGACATCGACGAAGCCGGATACGCTGACCTTGCCGGCGCGATACAGCTTGCCCTTGGACTTGCCGAGCAGCTTATCCTGGGTCGCGGCGTCCTGCGCTTTCAGCCATTGCCGGAAGGTCTGCCGATACGGCTTTTCGCCCGGCAACAGAAACAAAAGAGCGCAGCGGCAGCCGTTGTGGAACGGCGGCCCATCATCCTCGGCCTCGACGAAAGTGCCGTCGCGCGCACCGCATTCGACGCAGGTGTCGGAATCCAGCGTCGCTGTCACCATCAATCGAGTTCGCGCCACAGCATCATCCTTGACGCATTGGCGGTGTGATTGACCGCCGAGCGCACCAGATGGGCGGTCGCATGACGCGCCATCGCCAGTGCGCCGTCCTTAAAGCACCGCGCCTCGGTGCCGCGCACTTTCCGGATCAAGGCCATCGGCTCGGCCTCCGCGACGATCACCTTGCGCAAGAACCTGAACTTGTTGTCGCGCTGGCTCTCGAACGCCTGATGCACGGTCTGGCCGCGAATAAAGCGCCTCGCCTTCAAGGCGTCCGGATTGAACACCGCCTTCGCTTCAATGCCGCTCTCACCCAGAAGCTTTGTGCAGAACTCGACCTCGTATTCCGCCACCGCCAACAGCTCCCGCCACAGGCTTTCCATCAGCTCGGCATAAGCCTCGGCGTTGATCTGGCCGATGGTCTTGATCGCCGCGTCGCGGTGCTGGACCGGAATTCGCTCCATCGCGGATGCCGCGAACTTGCCAAGCTCCATCACGATGCGGTGGTCGTGCGCATCGATTTTGGCCAGCGCCTGCCTGGCCAGGCTCGCTGCGACGTGCTGGAGACCGATGTGGTGGTTGATCTGGCCGTCGTGCAGCTTATTCATCGTCGATGGCGCGCTGTCATGGCCTTGTACCCATAAAACCGTCCGCGTGATGCACGAAGACTACGTCCGCTTTGCCCCTATGACGACCAAGTTCGTGCGGCATCGCAATATGTCGCGATGGGCCAGTAGGCGACATCGCGGCGACGCGCTGAGGAGGCCGACACTGGGGTGGCCTCAATCGTCATCCTGCCGAGGGAACGGCGGGTCCGAGCATTTGGGCCCTAAAACCCCGGCATGAGAATCAAATAGGCACCAAGCCGGACCTAAACTTTATAGAGCGCTCGGAACGAAATTTATCTGACGCGGTTTAGCGCGAATGATGCGTCGCTTCAGAGGAGCTGAGCATGAAGAAAAGCATTCTTGTTGGGCTTGCTATCCTCACTGTCTCCACTTCTGCCGCTTCGGCATGGACTCATCAAAGCTACCGGAATAGCCACCGGCCTCACTATGGTTCCGCCTACGGCGCGACTAGGGCCGCCCAAAGCGAAGCCATGACCAACCGCGCTTACAACGCTTACAACAACGGCTATTATGGTCCGGGTTATGCGCGTTCAGGCTTCTGGCCGGCCGATGCAGCCGGCGCGGCGATTGGAACGGCCGGGGCCGTCGCCGCTGGCGCAGTCAATACCGCAGGCGCGATTGCAACGGCACCATTCCGGCCCGCTAATTCCTATGGCTATTACCCGGCTAATTCCTACGCCATGGCTCCGAGCGGTGTGAGCAGCAAGGACCACGCGCAGTATATGAAAAATCTGCGCGACTCCGGGTATGATCGGAAGAACGACTTCAACGCGAACGGGACCGTAAAGACGCAATAGCGCCAGGTCTCGTGGAACACCGAAGCTAGCGATCGCAAGACAGTAAAAAAAGCCCGGAGGCGGAAGACTTCCGGGCGGCGGGCTTTGCGTGCGCAAAGCCTTTGCCTGCTGCGCCTTGCCATAGGCGCGACTGTCAACCGGGCGTCAAGAGTCAGGGAACGGCAACAGGCTCAAAGCGCAACAGGCTCAAAGCGTCGGCAGCTAACGGTGACCGCACAAGCAACTGGCTCGCGTATCCTCGGCTGGTACGCAGCACTTCAAGCAATCCATGTCTCTTGTGGGTCAGATTCGCAATTGGCGGGCCAGCGCATTTTGGACCGCTTTCCACCCGGTAGCTGACCTACTCTTCGGCGGTCGTTGATGGCAGCCAAGGGCCTATAACCGGAAGCCGCTAAATCTGTTACCACTTGGCGATCAGAACGCCATCGTGCCAATGCCGGGAGCGGGCTAGTCCACCACCCGTCAGCACTGTTCGGCCGCCCCTGTCTATCGACGCACCGGTCCAATTATAACAATTGTATGACACGCGGAATGCGCCAAAGGCCAGCTCACCTTCATATTCGACATGGGTGGAACCGAAGATCGGTGCTACGCAGCGCGGGTGGAGAAGAGCACCTTTTGCGGCTTGCGTACTTTCGCGCTGCAACTGCATCGAGACTGCCGTTTGCACTGACTCTCTTCCTTCCCTTACTCGCCGTGCTCATGTCGCGGCGCAAGCCCCTAAGATTGATCCGTTCGTGTCGATGAGGACTCACGCTTGAGCCGACATCCAGTTGGAATATCCGAATTTGCAAGTGAGTTGGATCTCAGCGCGAGTAGCGACAGCAGATCTAAGATATGTTAAAGCCGCCGCTTCGCACCGCCCGGAATGAAGCGCCTCACCGCGGGCCATCTGCAGTGACGCGTCCGGGCGGAATGCCTAACTGTCTCCTGGCAACACTGCCGGTATCGGATCTCGATCTGTTGCGGCCCGCGCTGGAGACGGTCGCGCTCGATCAGGACGCGAT
>NZ_JBVBEF010000074.1:0-38325 GCF_055456055.1 Bradyrhizobium sp. LeoB3 | reverse complement strand
GTGATCTTCGCAATCACCGGACTTACCATGACCGCTCCAGCCTCTCAGGCTTTTGCAGAACCTTCCGCACACTACCCACCCGGCGCTTCGCGCCGACCTCTCCCCGAAGGGGCGAGGTGAACTGCGCCGCCGGACCGCCTTAATCAACTGATCGCACAGCATAGGACGCTCCACTCATGAAACGCGCTTACATGGACCGTTTCATCGACACCATCGAATGGATCGCGGCCGGATTCGTCGGCATCGTCGCCGCCAATATCTTCCTGGCGGTGCTCCTGCGAAACACGCTGAGCTACTCGATTCCCGATTCCTTCGACATCGGGCGGATGCTGCTCGGCATCCTCATTTTCTGGGGCATCGCCGCGACGTCCTATCGCGGCACCCACATCACCGTCGATCTGGTCTGGGCCAATGTCGGGCCGAGATACCAGCGCGTCATCGACGTGTTCGCGACGCTCGTGCTGCTGTTCGTGGTCTCCGTGCAGACCTGGACGTTGTTCGACAAGGTGCGCGGCACCTACAACGACAATGTCCTGACCTTCGACCTGCACATGCCGACCTGGCCTTTCTTTGCGCTCGCCTGGATCGGCGACGTTTCCGCGGTGCTCTTGATCGCGATCCGCACCTATCGGCTGATCTTCCACCCCGAGGAGATGCACGATCCCAAGATCAAGGCGACGGAGTAAGCGCCGATGAGCACCGACGCCGTCGCCATCATCGGCTTTGTCGCGCTGTTCGCGCTGATGCTGCTCCGCGTGCCGGTCGGCATGGCGATGGGCCTCGTGGGCGTCTGCGGTTTCAGCTATCTGGTTGGCGCCACGCCGGCGCTGAAGCTGGTCGGCCAGACCTCGATGCGGACGGTGACCGACTACACTTTCGGCGTGATCCCGATGTTCCTTCTGATGGGGACCTTCGTCAGCAATTCCGGCATGAGCCGCGAATTGTTCCGCGCCGCCAATGGCTTTGTCGGCCATCTTCGCGGCGGGCTCGGCATCGCCACCGTCGCCGCCTGCGGCGGCTTCGCCGCGATCTGCGGCTCGTCGGTGGCAACCGCCGCGACTTTCTCCGCCGTGGCGTATCCGGAGATGCGCCGTTTCGGCTATCCGCAATCCTTCGCCACCGGCGTGATCGCGGCGGGCGGCACGCTCGGCGCGATGCTGCCGCCGTCGACGGTGCTTGCGGTCTACGGCATCATCACTGAGCAGGACATCGGTAAACTCTTCATCGCCGGCATCATCCCGGGCCTGCTCGCGATGACCATGTATATGATCACCATCGCGTTGATCGGCTATATCAGGCCCGGCTTCCTGCCGACGGGGAAGCGGATTTCCTGGCGCGAGCGCTTCGCCGGCCTGCGCGACATCTGGGCGCCGGTGCTGCTCTTCATCTTTGTCATCGGCGGCCTCTACGGCCTGCCGTTCCTGCCGCGCTTCACGCCGACGGAAGCCGGCGGCGTCGGCGCCACCGGCGCATTCCTGATCGGCATTCTCACCGGACGGTTGGACAAGGAGAAGATCCTCAATTCGCTGCTGCAGGCGACGCGCACCGCGGCCGCGGTGTTCACCGTGCTGATCGGCGCGCTGATCTTCGGCTATTTCCTGACGGTGACGCAGACCCCGCAAAAAGTCACCGAATTCCTCACCGGCCTCGGGCTCGGCAGCTACGGCATCCTTGCCGTCATCATGGTGATGTATCTCGTGCTCGGCTGCCTGATGGACGCTATGGCGATGATCATCCTGACCGTGCCGATCATCTTCCCGGTCATCATGCATCTCGGCTTCGATCCGATCTGGTTCGGCGTGATCATCGTGATGACCGTCGAGCTCGGCCTGATCCATCCGCCTGTTGGAATGAACGTGTTCGTGATCAAGAGCGTGGTGAAGGACGTGTCTTTCTCCACGATCTTCAAGGGCGTGATCCCCTTCGTCGTCACCGACCTGATCCGCCTCGTGATCCTGATCGCCTTTCCGCTGCTCGCGACGTGGTTGCCGCAGCGGATGATGGCGAATTAGCGATCTCTCCATTCGTCATGGCCGGGCTTGTCCCGGCCATCCACGTTCTTCGTTGCCGCCAAGACGTGGATGCTCGGGATATCTGCGCGAAGACGCGCTTCGCGCTTTTGCCCGGGCATGACGGAGAATGTGGCGCTGGCGATCAACAGCGTATCACTCTCCCTCGTCGCTCGCGAGCACACCCTTCACCGCGCGCGCCCAGCCCGCCAGCTTCCGCTCCCGCGTCGCCTGGCTCATCGCCGGCTTGAAGCGGTGCTCCAATCGCCAGTTGTCGGCGAATTTGGTCGGCTCGGGATAGACGCCCGCCTGCAGGCCGGCGAGATAGGCGGCGCCCAGTGCCGTGGTCTCCTGGATCATCGGGCGGTCGACCGGGGCGTCGAGCAGATCGGCCAATCGCTGCATGGTCCAGTCGGACGCGGTCATGCCGCCGTCGACGCGGAGCACGATGTTGGCTGCGGTGGCGTCAGGCCAGTCGGCGCGCATCGCGGCCCAGAGGTCGTAGGTCTGGTAGCAGACGCTTTCCAGCGCGGCATGTGCGAGCTCGGCCGGCCCGGTGTTGCGGGTGAGGCCGAACAGCGCGCCGCGCACGCGCGGATTCCAGTAGGGCGCGCCCATGCCGACAAAGGCCGGCACCAGATAGACGCTCTGCATCGAGTCGGATTTGTCGGCGAGCGGCCCGGTCTCGGCGGCCTGCTTGATGATACCGAGCCCGTCGCGCAGCCATTGCACTGCGCTTCCGGCGACGAAGATCGAGCCTTCCAGCGCGTAGGTGCGTTTGCCGCCGAGCTGGTAGGCTATCGTGGTCAGCAGCTTGTTCTTCGACTTCACCGGCGTGGTGCCGGTGTTGAGCAGTGCAAAGCAGCCGGTGCCATAGGTCGACTTGATCATGCCGGGCTCGAAACAGGCCTGCCCGATGGTCGCAGCTTGCTGGTCGCCGGCGATGCCTGCGATGGCGATGCTGCCGCCGAACAGGTCGGGCACGCTGTCGCCGAATTTCGCCGACGAGTCCTTCACCTCTGGCAGCATCGAGCGGGGCACGCCGAGGATTTTCAAGAGCTCGTCGTCCCATTCGCCGGTGTGGATGTTGAACAGCAGGGTGCGCGAGGCGTTGGTGGCGTCGGTTGCGTGCACCTTGCCGCCGGTGAGCCGCCAGAGCAGATAGCAATCAACGGTGCCGAACAGCAGCTCGCCGCGCTCGGCGCGCTCTCGCGCGCCGGGCACGCCGTCGAGGATCCAGGCGACTTTTGTCCCCGAGAAATAAGGGTCGATGATCAATCCGGTCTTGGCCGAGATCACGGGCTCGTGGCCTTCGGCCTTCAGTCTGGCGCAGAAATCTGCGGTGCGACGGTCCTGCCAGACGATGGCGCGGTGCACGGCCTGGCCCGTGGCGCGGTCCCACACGACAGTGGTCTCGCGCTGGTTCGTAATGCCGATCGCGGCGATGTCTTTCGCTTTGAGATCGGCCTTCTCCAGCGCATTGCGGCAGGTGGCGATGGTCGAGGTCCAGATGTCCTCCGGCTCATGCTCGACCCAGCCGGAGGCCGGGAAATGCTGCGGAAACTCCTGCTGCGCCACCGCCGCGATGGAGATATCGCTGCGGAAGACAATGGCGCGCGAGGACGTGGTGCCCTGATCGATGGCCAGCACAAAGGACATGGCGCTCCTTCCCGGAGGTGATGGTTTGCGCCAAGGGAGCGGATTGGCGCGGGAAGGTCAATATGCCGCCCGCTCGACCTCGCCCCGCTCTCGCGGGGAGAGGTCGGCGCGCAGCGCCGGGTGAGGGGACGCGCCGCATTCACGGTGTTCAGAATTTGTGGAGGCAGCCCCTCACCCCATCCCTCTCCCCGTGAAGAACGGGGAGAGGGAGACGAAGCTACACCGCTGCCGTGGTGACGCCGCCGTCGATGACGATGGTCTGGCCGGTCATGAAGGTGGAGGCGTCGGAGGCGAGGTAGGCGACCGCGCCGGCGATCTCGTCGGGCTCGCCGATGCGGCGGAGCGGGGTGGTGGCGGTGCGCCGTTTCAAAAGCTCCGCGTCTTCCCAGAGCGCGCGGGCGAAATCGGTCTTGACCAGCCCCGGCGCGACGCAATTGACGCGCACGCCTTTCGGTCCCCATTCGCCGGCCAGGCTGCGGCAGAGCGCGAAGTCGGCCGCCTTCGAGATGCCGTAGGCGCCGATCACGGTCGAGCCGCGCAATCCGCCGATGGACGAGATGATTACGACCGAGCCACTGCCGCGCTCGGCCATCTGCGGGATTGCGAGCGCGCAGAGCCAGATGTTGCTCTTGACGTTGGAGCCCATGATCTTGTCGAACGCCTCGTCCTTGATGTCGAGCAGCGGGCCGTAATAGGGGTTCACCGCCGCGTTGCAGACGAGGATGTCGATCTTGCCGTAATGCTTGGTCGCGCCCGAGATCAGCGCCTCAACTTCCTCGCGGCGCGAGATGTTGCAGGGGATCACATGCGCGTCGCCGCCGTTACTGTTGATGCCGTCGGCCACTTCCTGGCAGGCGTCGGCCTTGCGCGAGGAGATCACCACCTTGGCGCCGAGCTTTGCCAGCAGTTCAGCGGACGCGCGGCCGATGCCGCGGCTCGAGCCGGTGATGACGGCAACTTTTCCGGTGAGATCGAATGGGGTGTTCTTCATTGTTATGTTATTCCCTCTTCTGTTTTGTTCGCATTTTCCCACACCGTCATGGCCGGGCTTGACCCGGCCATCTACGCTCTTCCTTCGCCGCCAAGACGTGGATGCCCGGGACAAGCCCGGGCATGACGACCATTATGCGGCTTACGGGCTCGCAATGGCGAGCAGCTAGATCAACCCACCCGCGTCAGCGACGCGGCGCAGGTGATACTCGGTGTCGCCAAAGGTGTTCTCGATCATGGTCAGGCGCTTGAAGTAGTGGCCGATCTTGGCTTCCATCGTCATGCCGATGCCGCCATGGAGCTGAATCGACTGCTGGCCGACGAACTTCAGCGACTTGCCGATCTGCACCTTGGCCGCCGCAATCGCGTTGGCGCGCTCCTTGGCATCCTCGAAGTCGCCAGCCATGGTCGCGAACATCGACATCGAGCGGGCCTGCTCGGCCGCGACGAACATGTCGGAGGCGCGGTGCTGCAGGCTCTGGAACGAGCCGATCGCGACGCCGAACTGCTTGCGCGTCTTGATGTACTCGACGGTCTCCTTGAGCGATTCATCCATCGCGCCGACCGCTTCTGCGCACAGCGCGACGCGGGCTTCGTCGACCACGCGCTCGATCAGATCAAGCGCATCCTCGGGATTGCCGATCGCGGCATCGCTGCCGACTTCGACGCCGGTGAAGCTGATGTCGGCGGCGTGCAGGCCGTCCTGGGTCGGATAGCCCTTCTTGCTGATGCCCTTGGCATTGGCGGGCACCAGGAACACGCCGATGCCGCTTCTGTCGCGCCGCTCGCCCTTGGTGCGCGCGGTCACGATCAGCGTGTCGGCGTTCTCGCCATTGAGGACGACGAACTTCTCGCCGTCGATCACCCAGCCGGCGCCCTTCTTCTTGGCGGTGGTGGTGACGTCGAACAGGTCGTAACGCGAGTTCTTCTCGAGCTGCGCGAATGCGAGCGTCTTGCTGCCGTCGATGATGCCGGGAATGTGCGCGGCCTTCTGCTCGGCGGAGCCGCCATGGCGCAGGAAACCGCCGCCGATCACCACGGTCGCCAGATAAGGCTCGAGCACGAGCGCCTTGCCGAGCGCTTCCATCACGATCATGGTCTCGACGCCGCCGGCGCCGAACCCGCCATCGGCCTCAGTGAAGGGCAGGCCGAGCAGGCCCTGCTCGGCGAGCTTGCTCCAGACGGCTTTGCTCCAGCCGCCCTTCTCCTTCATGTATTTCTTGCGCTGCTCGAAATCGTAGGAATCCGTCAGCAGGCCGTCGATGCTTTCCTTGAGAAGCCGCTGCTCCTCGGACAAATCAAAATCCATGTTCTTGCTCTCTCAGGATTATCGGAAATTCTCCGTCATGCCCGGGCTTGTCCCGGGCATCCACGCTCTTGCTCTGTCTGCACCACCGCGTGGATGGCCGGGTCAAGCCCGGCCATGACGCCAGTGTGTGTGACGGCAAGAGCCGTCAACTCAAAGCCCCAGCACCGCCTTGGCGATGATGTTGCGCTGGATCTCGTTGGAGCCGCCGTAGATCGAGACCTTGCGGTTGTTGAAGTAGCTCGGCGCGATCTGGGCGGTCCAATCCATGGCCTCGTTCGAGCCGTCGTCGCCATGCACGTCATAGGGCGCGGCAAACGGGCCGATCACTTCCATCAGAAGTTCCGTCGTGGTTTGCTGGATTTCCGAGCCCTTGATCTTGAGCACCGACGAAGCCGGGTTGGGCTTGCCCTTGCCATGCTTGCCTTCGTCGGCGACGACGCGAAGCTGCGTCAGTTCCAGGGCCTTCAGCTCGATCTCGCAGGCTGACAGTCTCTCGCGGAACGCGGGATCCTGGATCACCGGCCGGCCGCCGGATTCGACCTTGGAGGCGAGCTCCTTGATGCGGCGCAGCCGCTCCTTGGAGACGCCGACCCGCGCAATGCCGGTGCGCTCGTTGCCGAGCAGGAACTTGGCGTAATCCCAGCCCTTGTTCTCCTCGCCGATCAGGTTCTCGATCGGGACCTCGACATTGTCGAAGAACACTTCGTTGACCTCATGGCCGCCGTCGATGGTCTGGATCGGCCGAACCGTGACCCCCTTCGACTTCATGCTAAAGACGATGAAGGAGATGCCCATCTGCTTCTTGGCGCTAGGATCGGTGCGGCACAGGCAGAAGATCATGTCGGCATGCTGCGCCAGCGTGGTCCAGGTCTTCTGGCCGTTGATGATCCACTTGTCGCCCTTGCGCTCGGCCTTGGTGCGGAGCGAGGCGAGGTCCGAACCCGAGCCCGGCTCCGAGAAGCCCTGGCACCACCAGTCGTCGACATTGGCGATGCGCGGCAAATACTGCTTCTTCTGCGCCTCGTTGCCGAAGGTGTAGATGACCGGGCCGACCATGCTGACGCCGAAGGCGAGCGGCTGCGGCGCCGGATAGGACTGCAGTTCCTCGTTGAAGATGTAGTGCTGCACGGACGTCCAGCCGGTGCCGCCATATTCCTTCGGCCAGTGCGATACGCCCCAGCCCTTCTTGTTCAGGATGCGCCACCAGGTGACCATCTCGTCCTTGGAGAGATGGCGGCCCTCCTGCATCTTCCTCCGCGTGTCCGGCGGCACATTGTCCCTGAAGAACGCCCGCACTTCCTCGCGAAACGCCACTTCTTCCTTGGTGAAAGCGAGATCCATCGGATCCTCCTTGTGAGCAAATGAACTATTTCTGCTTTGTGTTTCTCGTTCGTCGTCCCCGCGAAGGCGGGGACCCATAACCCCCGGCCTTTGTAGTGGACTTAAGCTATCTACCAGCGAGGCCCCAAAGCGAGATCACGCGGTATGGGTCCCGGCCTTCGCCGGGACGGCAGGCTTAGTGCACCACCTCGAACAAACCGGCCGCACCCATGCCGCCACCGACGCACATGGTCACCACAGCATACTTCGCCTTGCGGCGGCGGCCTTCGATCAGGGCGTGGCCCGTGAGCCGCGCGCCCGACATGCCGTAGGGGTGGCCGACCGCGATCGCGCCGCCATTGACGTTGAGCTTATCGGGATCGATGCCGAGCTTGTCGCGGCAATAGAGCACCTGCACCGCGAAGGCCTCGTTGAGCTCCCAGAGGTCGATGTCCTCGACCTTCAGGCCATGGCGCTTGAGCAGGCGCGGCACGGCGAAGACCGGCCCGATTCCCATCTCGTCGGGCTCGCAGCCGGCGGAAACGAAACCGCGGAAGATGCCGAGCGGCTTCAGGCCGCGCTTGGCCGCTTCCTTGTCGCTCATGATCACCGTTGCGCTGGCGCCGTCGGAAAGCTGGCTGGCGTTGCCGGCGGTGATGGTAAAACCTTCGCCGCGCACCGGCTTCAGGCCGGCAAGGCCTTCGGCCGTGGTGTCGGGCCGCGGACCCTCATCCTGCGACAGCGTCACCTCCTTGAACGATACCGCGCCGGTCGCCTTGTCGGTCACCGCCATCTGGGTGGTGATCGGCGCCAGCTCGTCCTTGAACTTGCCGCCCTGCTGGGCGGCCGCGGTGCGGCGCTGGCTCTCGAGCGAATATTCGTCCTGCTTTTCGCGCGAGATGTTGTAGCGCTTGGCGACCACTTCGGCGGTGTCGATCATGGGCATGTAGACCTCGCCCTTGATCTTCAACAGCGCCGGGTCCTGGGCGTGAAACGTATTGATCTTGTCGTTCTGCACCAGGCTGATCGATTCACCGCCGCCGCCGACCGCGATCTCGACGCCGTCGAACAGCACCGAGCGCGCGGCAAGCGCGATCGCCTGCAGGCCCGAGGCGCATTGCCGGTCGATGGTGGTGCCGGCGACGGTGACGGGAAGGCCGGCGCGGAGCAGCGCCTTGCGCGCGATATTGCCGCCGGTTGCGCCCTGCTGCAGGGCTGCGCCCATCACGACGTCCTCGACCTCCTTCGGGTCGATCTTGGCGCGGGCGACTGCCTCGCCGATGGCGTGTCCAAGCAGGGTTGCGCCTTCGGTGACGTTGAGCGCGCCGCGATAGGCCTTGCCGATCGGCGTGCGGGCGGTGGAGACGATAACGGCGTCGGTCATGAACGACCTCCTGTTGCGGTTTCTGGTTGTTGTTTGGCTGCGCCGCCCGGAGTGGTCGTCTGCTGGCGCAGTTCGTGACGGGAGAGTTTTCCGACCGACGTTCGCGGCAATTCCTCGACGAATTCGAGTGCGGCCGGCAGTTCATGCTTGCCGAGCTTGCCGGTGAGGAAGACGCGCAGATCGTCGATCGTGAACGGCGCCGCGCCGTCGCGCAGCTTGATGAAGGCTTTCGCAGCCTCGCCACGGTAGTCGTCGGGGATGCCGATCACGATCACTTCCTGCACTGACGGATGCGTATAGATCGCCTGCTCGATCATCTGCGGATAGACATTGAAGCCGCCGGAGATGATCATGTCCTTCTTGCGGTCGACCAGATAGAAATAGCCGTCCGCGTCCATGTAGCCGATGTCGCCGGTGAGGAAGCGGTCGCCGACAAACGCTTCGGCGGTTTCCTTGGGCCGGTTCCAGTAACCCTTTGTCACATTCGGGCCGCGAATGCGGATTTCGCCGACTTCGCCGACGGGCAGGACCTGCTTCGGATCATCCAGCGAGACCACGTCGAGTTCGATGCCCGGCAGCATCAGGCCGATCGAGCCCGGCTTGTCCGGCCCTTCCTTGACGTGGCCGGTGCCCGGCGAGCAGGTCTCGGTCATGCCCCAGCCGCTGCGCAGCTTCATGCCGACCCGGCGCTCGAAGATCTTGGCGACTTCCACCGGCAGCGGCGCGCCGCCGGAACCACAGCTCACCAGCGAGGACAAGTCGCGCTTGTCGAGATCGGGCAGGGCGGCGATTGCAATCCACATCGTGGGCACGCCCGGGAACACGGTGGCGCGCTTGACCTCGATGTCGCGCATCACGGCCTGGACGTCGAAACGCTGGTGCAGCGAGATCAGATGGCCGAGTCGGATCGAGGACAGCAGCACGACCGTCAGCGCATAGATGTGGAACAGCGGCAGCACGCAGATCACGCGCTCGATCGCATTGCGCTCCGCGCGGGCCGCCTTGCCCCAGACCTCATAGATCGACACCGCCGCGGTCAGATTGCCGTGGCTCAGCATCGCGCCCTTCGGCAGGCCGGTGGTGCCGCCGGTATATTGCAGCAGCGCGACGTCGTCGGCGCTGACCTCAGGCCATTTGGCCGGCCTGGTCGCGCCGTCGATGAACTGGCGGTAGGTGATGATGGCGGGATTGTCAGGTAGCGCCGTCTGCGGGGTGCCGATCTTGCCCCAATGATCGTCCTCGCAGACGATCAGCCCGTCGAGCAGGCCCTTGTCGAGGAACTTCAGCGCAGTCGGCAGCAGCGCCGAGAGGTTGCTGGTGATAAGGATGCGTGCGCCGGAATCCGAGAGCTTGTGCGAGAGCGCGATCTCGCCGTCGAGCGGCGACAGATGCACGACGCGGGCACCCGCCTTCAGCGCGCCGAAGAAGTTGATGGGATGGTCGGGCGTGTTGCCGAGGAACAGCGCCACCGAGGTGTTCTTGCCGTAGCCGGCCCGCAGGAACGCGGAAGCCGCGGTTTCGACCAGCGCTTCCAGCTCCGCATAGCTGATCGGCCGGTCGCGGAATTCGATCACCGTCCGCGGGCCGTAGGCCGCCGCGGCCGTGGAGAGCAAATCAGGCAACGTGCCGCGCGCGATCGGATCGTCCCAACGCACGCCCTTCGGATAAAACTGTTCGCCGGGATGGGTCATGATGCTCAGCGCAAAAACCTAGCGGCCGTCATTCCGGGGCGTCCGAAGGACGAACCCGGAATCCATCGGGCCACATGTGCAGGCGGAGAAATGGATTCCGGGTCCACGCTTGCGCGTGTCCCGGAATGACAAGTGGCAACAGCCGATCATCAAGCCGCCTTCGACGGCGCGGCGAGCGAAGCAAACGTCTTGCCTTCGTCGGCAAGGCGCTTGAGCAGCGGCGCCGGCTCCAGCGAGGGATCGTTGGTCTCCTTGGCATAGAAGGAGAGCCGATCGGCGATGTGCTTGAGGCCCACGGTGTCGGCCCAGAACATCGGGCCGCCGCGGTAGATCGGCCAGCCATAGCCGTAGAGCCAGACCACGTCGATGTCGGAAGGCCGCGCCGCGATGCCTTCCTCCAGGATGCGCGCGCCCTCATTGATCATCGGGTACATCATGCGCTCGAGGATCTCGTCGTCGCTGACGACGCGCTTCTTGCGGCCGAGGCGCGCCAGCGTCTCGTCGATCAGCTTCTCGACTTCCGGATCGGGCAGGGGCGCCCGCGAGCCCGCCTCATATTTGTAATAGCCCTTGCCCGTTTTCTGGCCGAAGCGGCCGGCTTCGCACAGCGCGTCGGCGATCTCCGACTTGATGCCGCGGTCCTTGCGCGAGCGCCAGCCGATGTCGAGGCCGGCGAGGTCGCCCATCGCGAACGGCCCCATCGGCATGCCGAATTTCGTAACGACAGCGTCGACCTGCTGCGGCAGCGCGCCCTCGAACAACAGCTTTTCCGCCTGCTTGCCGCGCTGGGCCAGCATGCGGTTGCCGACGAAGCCGTCGCAGACGCCGACCACGGCCGGAACTTTCGCAATCTTGCGCGCAATCGAAACCGCCGTGACCAGCGCGTCGGGCGCGGTCTTCTCGGCGCGCACGATCTCGCACAGCTTCATGACGTTCGCGGGCGAGAAGAAGTGCATGCCCAGCACGTCCTGCGGCCGCTTGGTCTCCTTGGCGATCTCGTCGATGTTCAAGTAGGACGTGTTGGAGGCCAGCACGGCGCCCGGCTTGGCATATTGATCGAGCTTGCCGAACACTTCCTTCTTGACCGCCATGGTCTCGAACACCGCCTCGATGACGAGGTCAGCATCCTTGACGTTTTCCAGGCCGACCACGCCTGATATCAGCGCCATCCGCTTGGCGGGTGCATCCGCCGGGATGCCGCCGCGCGCAGCGGTCGCTTCATAGTTCTTCTGCATCACGCCGAGGCCGCGCTTGAGCTGTTCCTCACCGGTCTCGATCAGCGTCACGGGGATGCCGGCATTGGCAAACGACATCGCGATGCCGCCGCCCATGGTGCCGGCGCCGATGATGGCGACGCGCGCGACGTTGCGCGGCTTGGTGCCATCAGCCACGCCTGCGATCTTCGCGGCCTCGCGCTCGGCGAAGAAGGCATAGCGCTGCGCTTTGGACTGGTCGCTCGCCACCAGTTTCAGGAAGGTCTCGCGCTCCTTCTTCAGGCCTTCATCGAAGGGCAGGTCGATCGCGGCGCCGACCGCGTCGGCTGCGGCGAACGGCGCTTCCAGGCCGCGTGCGCGCTTGGTCAGCGCGGCGACCGCATTGGTGAAGATCGAACGGTCGGCCTTGGCCGCGGCGAGCTTGGAGTCGTCGTCGCGCAACTTGCGCAATGGGCGCTTCTCCGCCAGCACCTTGAGTGCGAAGGCTTCGCCGCCGGCGGCCGGTCCCTCGACGATCTCTTCGATCAAGCCGTTCTTCAGCGCTTCCGCGGCGCCGATCGGATCGCCGCCGACGATCATCTTGACCGCAAGCTCCGGTCCGACCGCGCGCGGCAGCCGCTGGGTGCCGCCGGCGCCGGGCAACAGGCCGAGCTTCACTTCAGGCAAGCCGAGCCGGGCGTCCTTGGTGGCCACGCGATAGTGGCATGCCAGAGCGACTTCGAGGCCGCCGCCGAGCGCGGTGCCGTGGATCGCGGCAACGATCGGCTTCGGTGAATTCTCCATCGCCTCCAGCACCTCGTTGAGGCCGGGCGGCTTCGGCGGCTTGCCGAATTCGGTGATGTCGGCACCGGCGATGAAGGTGCGGCCGGCGCAGGTCAGCACGATCGCCTTCACTTCGGCATCGGCAATCGCGCTCTTGATGCATTCCAGGATGCCGCCGCGCACTGCGGCACTCAGCGCGTTGACCGGAGGATTGTTAACCGTGACGATGCCAATGATGTCATGCCGCTCGAGTTTTACGACTTCGCTCACGAGGCTCTCCTTGGATGCTGTGTTCTTTTGCGGTGTGTTCTTTTGCAAGGCGTTGTTGCGGTTCTTGCGTTTAGTAGCTAATTTCGCACTGCGAAATTAAATTCCACATCTTGACACGGAGGGTTATTTTGAAGCACGTCCGTTGTCAACGAGATCGACAAAGTGGCGGGGAATGAAACGTTCAGGAAAGAAGGCGGCGACCGACCGCAATTTTGTGGTCGCGCTTTCCCGTGGATTGGAAGTCCTGCGCGCATTCCGTCCCAATGACGGGCTTCTCGGCAATCAGGAGATTGCGGCCCGCACCAATTTGCCGAAGCCAACCGTTTCGCGGCTGACCTATACGTTGACCAAGCTTGGTTACCTTACACCCGTCCCGCGTTTCGAGAAGTACCAGCTCACGCCCTCTGCCATGGCGCTGGGTTATGCCGCGCTCGCCAATCTCGGTGTCCGGCATTTGTCCGAACCCTATCGCGAGGACGTGATGCGTGCGACCGGCGGTGCGGTCGCGGTCGGCGGGCGCGATCGGCTCAGCATGATCTATTTCGGGCAAAGTCGGAACGGACTGACGCTCGGCGTTCAGCTCGATGTCGGTT
Organism: Bradyrhizobium sp. LeoB3; assembly: GCF_055456055.1. Classification (NCBI taxonomy): domain Bacteria; kingdom Pseudomonadati; phylum Pseudomonadota; class Alphaproteobacteria; order Hyphomicrobiales; family Nitrobacteraceae; genus Bradyrhizobium; species Bradyrhizobium sp. LeoB3. Next base: position 25,124 of record NZ_JBVBEF010000074.1, on the reverse strand, counting down.
CGCGGATACCAATAGCGACCACCGCGATGGGGCGCGCCTACATCTGGGCGCTGCCGGACGATGAGCGTACCGCTTTGCTGCGTGAGCTTCGCGACCACTATGGCAGCCGCTGGCCGAAGATGCGCGATGGCATCGAGCGCTCGGGCGAATTGGTAGCGAAGCGTGGCTTTGCAATTTCTGCTGGTGAATGGCAGGACGATGTTCACGCTGTCGGCGTGGCATTGCAGCTCAATGACGGAACCGGTCCGTATGCATTCAACTGCGGCGCGCCGGCATTCCGCTTTACGGAAGACCGGTTGCTCGACGATATTGGACCTCGCCTTGTCGCGATGGTAAGGAACATCGAGCAGGCGCTTGGTGGGGTAGCGCCGCAATCCAGAAAAGTTGAAAGCAAAAAGTCGAGACTAGGAGGGAAAGTTGCACGTGTGGCCGAGGGCATCTGACAGCCTTCTTCATCGCCGGCGCGATCGCTCGCGCGGCGCTCTCCGCCCTCTCAAGCGGGCGGGCGAGACGAGATGACGCAGGCACAACTCGCGCAGGGTCATGCGCCACTGCTCGCGGTTCGCGACGTCAGCGTCGTGTTCGGCGGCATCGTCGCGTTGAACGGCGTCTCCTTCGACATGCATCAGGGCCAGATCCTGGGACTGATCGGACCGAACGGCGCCGGCAAGACGACGCTCTTCAATTGCCTCTCCCGGCTCTATCAGCCGAGCTCCGGCGACATCCTGATGGAAGGCGCGAGCATCCTCAGCCGCCCGCCGCACAAGATCGCCGAGATCGGCATCGGTCGCACCTTCCAGAACGTCGCGCTGTTTCCCAATCTCTCGGTGCTCGACAATGTCCGCGTCGGCACCCACGCGCGCACCTCCAGCGACATCATCAGCGACTCGCTCAAGCTCGCCTGGATCAGGCGCAGCGAGGCTTCGGTCAACAAGAAGGTGCACGAGATCCTGGCCTATCTCGACCTCGAGGACGTCGCGCACAGCATCGTTTCGGGCCTGCCGTTCGGCACCCAGAAGCGCGTTGAACTGGCGCGGGCGCTCGCGGCCGATCCGAAGATCCTCTTGCTGGACGAGCCGGCCGGCGGCCTCAACCATGAAGAGGTCTATGTGCTCGGCGACCTCGTCCGCAAGATCCGCGACGAGCGCAAGATCACCGTGCTCCTGGTCGAGCACCACATGGGCATGGTGATGTCGACCGCCGACCATGTCGTCGCGCTCAATTTCGGCCGCAAGCTCGCCGAGGGAACCCCTAGCCAGGTCCAGGCCGATCCCGACGTCATCAAGGCCTATCTCGGGAGCAAGGACCAATGACGATGATGCTCAACGTCAAGGATCTGCGCGCCTATTACGGCCAGGTTCAGGCGCTTCACGGCCTCAGCTTCTCGCTGAACGAAGGTTCGCTCACCACGCTGCTCGGGGCCAACGGCGCCGGCAAGACCACCACGCTGCGGGCGATCTGCAACATGGTGCGCTCGACCGGCGCGATCGAATTCGAGGGCAAGCCGATCGGTAATCGTTCGACCGAGAACGTGGTCCGCCTCGGCATCGCCCATGTGCCGCAGGGGCGCGGCACCTTCACCAACATGACGGTGGAGGAGAACCTGCAGCTTGGCGCCATCACGCGCGGCGACAAGAAGAACATCGTCGCCGACATCGAGCGCATGTACGACCACTTCCCGGTGCTCAAGCAGCGCCATACCCAGCAGGCCGGCACGCTGTCGGGCGGCGAGCAGCAGATGCTCGCGGTCGCGCGCGCGCTGATGCTGCGGCCGCGGCTGATGCTGCTGGACGAGCCGTCGTTCGGCCTGGCGCCGCTGGTGGTCCGCGACCTGTTCCGCATTCTCGGCAAGATCAACCGCGAGGACAAGGTCACCATCCTGGTGGTCGAGCAGAATGCGCAGCTCGCCCTCGAGCTCGCCGACCAGGCCTATGTGATCGAAACCGGACGCATCGTGATGTCCGGCAACGCCAAGGACGTCGCCAACAACGAAGACGTCCGTAAATCCTATCTGGGTTACTGAGGGAGCGAGGACCATGGAGCTTTTTGCCAACCAAGTCCTGGCCGGCATCGCCACCGGCGCGATCTACGCCTGCATGGCGCTCGCCGTCGTGATGATCTACCAGGCGATCGACCATCTCAATTTCGCGCAAGGCGAAATGGCGATGTTCTCGACCTTCATGTCCTGGCAGATGATGCAATGGGGCGTGCCCTATTGGTGGGCCTTCATCCTCACCGTCATCCTTTCCTTCGCCGGCGGCATCCTGATCGAGCGGCTGCTGTTCAAGCCCTTGGCGAAGGCGCCGGTCCTGACCAACGTCGCCGGCTTCATCGCCCTGTTTGCGATCGTCAACTCGGTCGCCGGCCTGATCTGGGATTTCACCATCAAGCAATATCCGACGCCGTTCGGCTCCTCGCCGTTCCTTGGCAGCCAGCTGATCTCGACCCACCAGGCCGGCATGGTCGGCGTCACCCTGCTGCTGCTCGCCGGGCTCTATTTCTTCTTCCAGTTCACCCGCATTGGCCTTGCGATGCGGGCGGCTGCCTCGCTGCCTGAATCGGCGCGGCTGGTCGGCATCAACACCTCATGGATGATCGCGCTCGGCTGGGGCATGGCCGCCGCCATCGGCGCGATCGCCGGCATGCTGATCGCGCCCGTGGTGTTCCTGGAGCCGAACATGATGGGCGGCGTCCTGATCTACGGCTTTGCCTCGGCGGTGCTCGGCGGCCTTAGCTCGCCGCTCGGCGCCGTGATCGGCGGCTTCCTGGTCGGCGTGTTCGAGAACCTTGCCGGCACCTACATTCCAGGCGTCGGCAACGAGCTCAAGCTGCCGATCGCGCTGGCGCTGATTATCACCGTGTTGGTCGTCAAACCGGCCGGGCTGTTTGGCCGGCCCATCGTGAAGCGAGTCTGATCATGAGCGCGGCTGAAGAAGTTGTAACCGAAGCCCCGGCCGTCGAGGCGGTTCCGAAGCGTGCCATGACGCTCGGCTACGGCACCTCGCTGGTGGTGCTGGCGGCCCTGATCCTGACGCCCCTGTTCGTCAAGAACTTCATCATCTTCCAGATGACGATGCTCCTGATCTACGGGCTCGCGGTGCTGGCGCTCAACATCCTGACCGGCGGCTCGGGCCAGTTCTCGCTCGGCCAGAGCGCGTTCTACGCCATCGGTGCCTATACCACGGCGATCCTGATGGAGCACTTCAACGTCAACTACGCGCTGACCCTGCCGGTCGCGGGCGTCGTCTGCTTCGGCGCGGGTTTCCTGTTCGGCCAGCCGGCGCTGCGGCTGTCGGGCATCTACCTCGCACTCGCGACCTTTGCTCTGGCGCTCGCCATGCCTCAGCTCCTCAAGCTCGGCTTCCTCGAGCACTGGACCGGCGGCGTGCAGGGCCTGGTGGTGACCAAGCCGGATGCGCCATTCGGCCTGCCGCTGTCGCAGGACATGTGGCTCTATTACTTCACGCTGGCGGTCTCGATCGGGATCTATGTCGCCTCGGTGAACCTGCTCCGCTCGCGCTCGGGCCGCGCCCTGATGTCGATCCGCGACAACGAGATCGCGGCCTCCGCCATGGGCGTTAACGTCGCGCTGTACAAGACGCTGGCCTTCGGCGTCAGCGCCGGCATCACCGGCATCGCCGGCGGCCTGGGCGCGATCGCGGTGCAGTTCGTGGCGCCCGACGGCTACACCATCACGCTCGCGATCTCTCTGTTCGTCGGCATGGTGGTCGGCGGCGTCGGCTGGCTGCCGGGTTCGATCGTCGGCTCCGCCTTCATCATCTTCGTGCCTAACATTGCGGAAGGCATTTCCAAGGGTCTCTCTGGCGCCGTGTTCGGCGTGCTCCTGTTCCTCGTCATCTACCTGGTGCCGCATGGCGCCCGGCAGGTCGCCCTCATTGCCCAGCAACTGGCGGCGAAACTCAAGAAGAACTGAAGAACCAAAAAAGAGACTTTAGGAGAGACGATGCCCTTCAAACTACGGACCGCCGTGCTTTCGGCGGCGGTCGTCGCTTGTGCTGTCGCTTCCGGCAGTGCCTTCGCCCAGAAGACATACGATACCGGCGCCTCCGACACCGAGATCAAGATCGGAAACATCATCCCTTATAGCGGACCTGCGTCCGCCTATGGCAGCATCGGCAAGACCGAGGCCGCCTATTTCCGGATGATCAACGATCGGGGCGGCATCAACGGCCGCAAGGTCAATTTCATCACCTACGACGACGCCTACTCGCCGCCGAAGGCGGTGGAGCAGGTGCGCAAGCTGGTCGAGAGCGACGAAGTCCTTGTCGTCTTCAACCCGCTCGGCACGCCCTCGAACACCGCGATCCAGAAATACCTCAACTCCAAGAAGATCCCGCAACTGTTCGTCGCCACCGGCGCGACCAAGTGGAACGATCCGAAGAACTTCCCGTGGACCATAGGCTGGCAGCCGAGCTACCAGAGCGAAGCGCAGATCTACGCGAAATGGCTGATGAAGGAGAAGCCGGACGCCAAGGTCGCGATCCTCTATCAGAACGACGATTTCGGTAAGGATTACCTCAAAGGCACCAAGGACGGCCTCGGCGCCAAGGGCACCTCGATGATCATCCTCGAGGAAAGCTACGAGATCTCCGAGCCGACGATCGATTCCCACATCGTCAAGATCAAGGCCGCCAACCCGGACGTGCTGCTGATCTATGCCACGCCGAAATTCGCCGCCCAGACCATCAAGAAGACCGCCGAACTCGGCTGGAAGCCGCTGCAGATCGTCGCCAACGTCTCGATCTCGGTCGGCAGCGTGATGCAGCCGGCGGGATTTGATAACGCCCAGGGCGTGCTCTCGGCCGCCTACGCCAAGGACGGCAGCGACTCGCAATGGAACAACGATCCCGGCATGAAGAAGTGGAATGAATTCCTCGACAAGTACATGCCGGGCGCCGACAAGACCGAAAGCGCCCTGGTTTACGGCTACGGCGCTGCACAAACCCTGGCGAAGGTGCTGGAGATGTGCGGTGACAACCTCACCCGCGCCAACGTCATGAAGCAGGCGGCGAGCCTGAAGGATTTTACGCCGGACACGCTGCTGCCCGGCGTCAAGATCAACACCAGCGCCACCGACTTTGCCCCGATCAGCCAGCTTCAGATGATGCGCTTCAAGGGACAGAAGTGGGAACTGTTCGGCGAGATCATCAGCGGCGACGTTCCCGCCGACTAACGTTGTGCAGTGCAAGAGACCAGCAAAAAGCCCCGCGGTGCAAGCCGCGGGGCTTTTTGTTGACGGACGGCGCGAGAACCGCATTCAATGCCCGCCATGGGAGTTCCAAGAAAAGCATCCACCACAGCATGATCCGGAAAAGTGGGAACCGGTTTTCCGAAAAGATCATGCTCAAACAAGAGATGAGATCATGATCCGATTCCGTCTAATCGGATCATGATCTCAAGGATGAAGGAAACGAATGACTGCCATCCGCTTGCGATTGACTGCCCTTTCAGCCGTGCTCGTCCTGATCACCGCCAGCACCGGCGGTGCGCTCGCCCAGAAAAAGTACGATACCGGCGCCAGCGATACGGAGATCAAAATAGGCAACATCATGCCCTATAGCGGACCGGCTTCCGGCTATGGCGTGATCGGTAAGACCGAGGCGGCCTATTTCAACAAGGTCAACGCCGAGGGCGGCATCAACGGTCGCAAGATCGTTTTTCTCAGCTACGACGACGGCTACAACCCGTCGAAGACGGTGGAGCAGGCGCGCAAGCTCGTGGAGAGCGATAAAGTGCTTCTGATCTTCAACTCGCTCGGCACGGTCACCAACCTCGCGATCCAGAAATACATGAACGGCAAGGGAGTGCCGCAGCTCTTCGTCGCCTCCGGCGCCAGCAAGTGGGACCAGCCGAAAGAGTTTCCGTGGACCATGGGCTGGCAGCCGAACTACCAGAGCGAGGCGCGCATCTATGCCAAATACATCATGAAGGAGAGGCCGGACGCCAAGGTCGGCGTGCTCTATCAGAACGACGATTTCGGCAAGGACTACCTCAGAGGCTTGAGGGACGGATTCGGCGAGAAGGCGGCGATGATCGTCGCCGAAGAGAGCTACGAGACCTCAGAGCCGTCGATGGAGAGCCACATCGCCAAGCTGAAGGCCGCCGGCGTCGACGTCCTTATCAACGTCGCCATGCCGAGATTCGCAGCTCAGGCGATGAAGAACGTCGCGGAATTGAACTGGAAGCCGCTGCAGATCGTGTCCAATGTCTCCGCTTCCGTCGGCGGCGCGATGAAGCCGGCCGGCTTTGAGAATGTGCAGGGCGTCCTGTCGGCGGCCTATGCCAAGGATGGCGCCGACCCGCAATGGGACAACGATCCCGGCATGAAGCGCTTCTTCGCGTTCCTGCAGGAATATTATCCGGAAGCCGATCGGCGCGATGACGCGGCGGTCTATGGCTATGGCGCGGCGCAAACCATGGTGAAGGTGCTGCAGATGTGCGGCGACGATCTCACCCGTGCCAACATCATGAAGCAGGCCGCGAGCCTGAGGGAGTTTGTGCCCGACACGCTGCTGCCCGGCATCACCATCAACACATCGCCGACCGACTTCGCGCCCGTCAAGCAACTGCAGATGATACGCTTCAAGGGAGACAAGTGGGAGTTGTTCGGAGACATCATGAGCGGCGCGCTCGGGCCTTGATGGAGCTGCGGCGGCATCAGCCGTTGAAAGCCCCCGCGACTCTGTCGCGGGGGCTTTTTGTTGAGGCCTTGTCGGCAAAATGGTAATCGATACGGTCAACACCAAGAGCTTTCGCATCAAGAAGGCCATGACACAGCATCGATGTCATCCAAGAGGGAGAGAGACGGAATGTCCGCTATCAAAAAACTTGCGATTCTTTCGACAGCGTTCGGCTTGTTCGCGGCCACTGCCGGCACTGCGACGGCACAGAAGAAATACGACGCCGGCGCATCGGATACCGAGATCAAGGTCGGCAACATCATGCCCTACAGCGGACCGGCCTCCGCCTACGGCGTGATCGGGCGCACCGAGGCCGCCTACTTCAAGAAGATCAACGACGCCGGCGGCATCAATGGCCGCAAGATCAATTTCGTCTCCTATGACGACGCCTATTCGCCACCGAAGGCGGTCGAGCAGGCGCGCAAGCTGGTCGAGAGCGACGAGGTGCTGCTCATCTTCAACTCGCTCGGCACGCCGTCGAACACCGCGATCCAGAAATACATGAACTCGAAGAAGGTGCCGCAGCTCTTCGTCGCCACCGGCGCCACCAAGTGGAACGACCCGCAGAACTTTCCGTGGACGATGGGCTGGCAGCCCAGCTATCAGAGTGAGACCCAGATCTACGCCAAGTACATCCTGAAGAACCATCCCGACGCCAAGATCGCGGTGCTCTTCCAGAACGACGACTACGGCAAGGACTATCTAAAGGGCCTGAGGGACGGGCTCGGCTCCAAGGCCGCGAGCATGATCGTGATGGAGGAGAGCTACGAGACCTCCGAGCCGTCGATCGATTCGCATCTGGTCAAGCTCAAGGCCACCGGCGCCGACATCTTCATCAATATCACCACGCCGAAATTTGCCGCGCAGGCGATCAAGAAGAACGCCGAGATCGGCTGGAAGCCGCTGCACTTCCTCAACAACGTCTCGGCGTCCGTCGGCAGCGTGCTCAAGCCGGCCGGCTTCGAGAACGCCCAGGACATCATCTCCGCCGCCTACCTCAAGGACGCCTCCGACAAGCAGTGGGACAACGATCCTGGCATGAAGGAATTCTATGCCTTCATGGCCAAGGATTTTCCGGAAGGCGACAAGCTCGACGGCGGTACCGTGGTCGGCTACGGCGTGGCGCAGACGCTGGTTCAGGTGCTGAAGCAGTGTGGTGACAACCTGACGCGCGAGAACGTCATGAAGCAGGCGGCGAGCCTGAAGGATTTCCGTACCGAAGTCCTGCTGCCCGGCATCAAGATCAACACCGGACCAAACGACTTTGCTCCGATCAGCTCGCTTCAGCTCATGAAGTTCAAGGGCGACAAATGGGAGCTGTTCGGCGACGTCATCAGCGCTGACGTCGGCGGGTAAAAGTCTCCCGCAGTTACCCAAGGTTAAGCACGCAAAGCTCCTGCGACACAGTCGCAGGGGCTTTTTGTTGCCAACGTGATTTTCCGCGCTATCAATGCGATGCACCAGAATGGGAGCTTCTGCTCCGAAGGAGTCCTATGCCTATGTTGACCCGACGCCGCCTTGCAACCGCATTCCTCGGCTTTGCCGTAACCGCCACCACTGCCTCTGCCGCACTCGCGCAGAAGCAATATGACACCGGTGCGACGGACACCGAGATCAAGATCGGCAACATCGTGCCCTATAGCGGGCCGGCTTCGGCTTACGGCAGCGTCGGCAAGGCGATGGCTGCATTGTTCAAGAAGGTCAACGACGAGGGCGGCATCAACGGCCGCAAGATCAACTTCATCTCCTATGACGATGCCTATAGCCCGCCGAAGACGGTCGAGCAGGCACGCAAGCTGGTCGAAAGCGACGAGGTTCTGCTGGTGGTCGGCACGCTGGGCACCGCGCCCAACACTGCAATCCAGAAATACCTCAACAGCAAGAAAGTGCCGCAGCTCTTTGTCGCCACCGGCGCGACCAAGTGGAACGAGCCGAAGACCTTTCCCTGGACCATGGGCTGGCTGCCGAGCTACCAGAGCGAATCGCGCATCTACGCGAAATACCTCACGAAGGAGAAGCCGGGCGCCAAGGTGGCCGTGCTCTACCAGAACGACGATATGGGCAAGGACTATCTGAAGGGCCTGAAGGATGGGTTCGGCGCAGACGCCTCGCGGATCGTCCTGGAGGAGAGCTACGAGGTCTCGGAGCCGACCATCGATTCGCACGTGGTGAAGATCAAATCGGCCAATCCCGACGTTCTGGTGCTTTACACTACGCCGAAGTTCGGCGCGCAGGCGATCAAGAAGCTGGGCGAGATGAACTGGAAGCCGCTCACGATCATCTCCAACGTCAGCGCCTCGACGGCGGCCGTGATGAAGCCGGCGGGCGTTGAGAACTCGCAGGGCGTGATCTCGGCGGCTTATGCCAAGGATGTCAGCGATCCCCAGTGGGCCAACGATCCCGGCATCAAGGCATTCGACGATCTGCTCGCGAAATATCTTCCCGAGATGAACCGGATCGACTCTTCGGCGATGACCGGTTACAACCTTGCGACTACCATGGTAGAGGTGCTCCGTCGCTGCGGCGACAACCTGACCCGGGAGAATGTCATGAAGCAGGCGCAAAGCCTAAAGCAATTTGCGCAAGGCGGACTGTTACCGGGCGTGACGCTGACCACGAGCGCGACTGATTACATGCCGATCGAGCAGTTGCAATTGATGCAGTTCAAGGGTGAACGCTGGCAGTTGTTCGGCGAAGTCCTCAGCGGCGAGATCTCTGGCAACTGATGACGAACCGACGCCCTCTCCTGCGCGCGATCTTCGATGCGGCGGTAGCTGCCGCCCATCCGGACGTCGTGCTGGCGCCGCATTTGCGTCCGGTGCCGAAGGGGAGGGTGATCGTGCTTGCCGCGGGCAAGGGCGCCGCCGCCATGGCGGCGGCGGCCGAACGACACTATCTCGACGCGCTCGAGCTGGATCCGGCGCTGTTGGCGGGGATTGCAACTACCCGCCACGGCCATGGCGTGCCGACCCGCCGGATCAGGGTGGTCGAGGCTGGCCATCCCGTACCTGACGAAGCCGGGCTGAAAGCCGCCGACGATACGCTGCGGCTGGCGGCGACGGCGACCGCGGATGATCTCTTGCTGGTGTTGATCTCCGGCGGTGGCTCCGCCAATTGGATCGCGCCGGTGGACGGCGTCAGTTTTGCGCAGAAGCAGCAGGTGAACCGGGCGCTGCTCCGCTCGGGCGCGCCGATCGGCGAGATGAACATCGTGCGGAAACATCTGTCGCGCATCAAGGGCGGCCGTTTGGCGCGGGCCGGCCAGCGCGCCGAGATCGTGACGCTCGCGATATCCGACGTGCCGCATGACGATCCTTCCGCGATCGCATCCGGCCCCACGGTGGCAGATTCGACTACGCTTGCGGACGCACGCGCCATCGTCGCCAAATACAATCTGGCGATCGATGACTCCGTTCGCCGCGCGCTCGATGATCCTGGCAACGAAAGCTGCAAGCCGGGCGATCCCGCCTTTGCGCGCGCGACGTTCGAGTTGATCGCAAAGCCGAAGGCCTCGATCGAATCGGCGGTCAAGGTCGCGCGCGAGGCCGGCTATGCGACCATCGATCTCGGCGCCGATCTCGAAGGCGAAGCGCGCGACGTCGCCGCCGCGCACGCGCAGCTCGCGCTGACGGCCCGCAGCGAGGGCAGGCGCGTCGCGATCCTGTCCGGCGGCGAACTGACCGTGACCGTGCGCGGCAATGGCCGCGGCGGCCCCAACCAGGAATACGCGCTCGCGCTCGCCGATCTGCTCAAGGGCATGACCGATGTCTCGGCGCTCGCCGCGGACACCGACGGCGCCGACGGCGGCGCCGGCAACGCCAGCGACCCGGCCGGCGCCGTCATTGACCACTCTACGTTCGCGAAGATGAAATCGCAGGGCCTCGATCCCAGGGCCTATCTCGAAAACAACGACGCCAGCGGCTTCTTCGCTCAAACCGGCGATCTGCTCCTGACCGGCCCGACGCTGACCAACGTCAACGACGTCCGCGTCATCCTGGTGGACTGACGCCACGCTCTCTCCGTCGTTGCGAGCGAAGCGAAGCAATCCACGTCTCCGCTTGCGGCGCTATGGATTGCTTTGCTGCGCTCGCAATGACCTGGATAGCGCGGCGCACTCCAGCTCATCCCCTGACCCTGAGGAGACCGCGCAGCGGTCGTCTCGAAGGGCGAGGCCACGGGGCCTCATCCTTTAAGACGCGGCGAAGACGCCGCTCCTCAGGATGGGGATCTGGCAGAATCGCAGGATGGGTAGAGCGAAGCGAAACCCATCATTGGCGCGGCATGCTCCATCGCGATGGGTTTCGCTGCGCTCTACCCATCCTACGGCAGCTCCACCCTCAAAACTCGCGCGCGATCTTCGCCAGCATCTCCAGCAGCGCCGCGTGGTTCTCAGGTCCCAAGAGTTCGATCAGCCGCGCCTCGTGCTTGTTGGCGACGAACTTCTTGGCGCGTGCCAACACCGCGCGGCCCTTGTCGGTCAGCACGAGAATGTGCGAGCGGCGGTCGCTTGCCGAGCGCATGCGCGCGCAGAGTTCGCGGCTCTCCAGGGCGTCGAGCATCGCCACGAAATTCGGCCGCAGGATACCGAGCGTACTCGCGATCTCGGTCTGGTTGCGGCCGGGATTCTGGTCGAGCAGCAAGAGCACCGAGAATTGTGCCGGCGTGAGTTGCAAGGGCGCGACGCAGCGCAGAAAATCCTCGAACACCTTGAGCTGCGCACGCTTCAGCGAATAGCCCAATAGCCCCGACAGTTCTCCCAGGTGGAGCAGGCCATCGTCGCTCGAAGCGTCAAGATCCTGCCCGGCGACGGGGCGGGATACCTTGGCGGCGTCGGCGGCGGTCTTGGGAACAGTCATCGCTCGAGGCTCGCAATCCCGGGAGTCGGGCTCTTGAGATTATATTCGATAATTGTTATTGATTATATCAAACGTCGGCAGCTTTCAACAGCCGACACCGGACGATCGAACGCCGCGATGCGTTGATCGGCCCGCCGCGTGAGGGGGAGCGCTCGACCTTGAACACGACGATCATGCTGTTCCTGCTGCAGGACGGCATCACCAACGGCGCCATCTACGCATTGCTGGGGCTGGCCCTGGTCCTGGTGTTTGCGGTCACGCGGGTGATCCTGATCCCGCAGGGCGAGTTCGTCACCTATGGCGCGCTGAGCTATGCCATGCTGGCGACCGGGCAGGTGCCGGGCACCGCGAAGCTCGCGGTCGCGATGGGACTGGTGGCGTTCGGCCTCGACCTGTTCTTTGCGCGGAAGTCGCTGCATGCGCGCCTGATCGCGCGGGCCGTCGCGGTCGACATCGTCTTTCCAGTCGCCGTCTGCCTGCTGACTTATGCGCTTGCCGGGCCGAAGACGCCGATCGCCGTCAACATCGCGCTCGCGCTTCTGATCGTGGCGGCGATCGGGCTGTTCCTCTACCGCATCGCGTTCCAGCCGATCGCGCATACGTCCGTGCTGGTGCTCTTGATCGCCTCCGTCGGCTGCCATCTCGCACTGCAGGGCCTGGGTCTCGTCTTCTTCGGCGCCGAAGGCCTGCGCGGGCCCGCGCTCTCCAACGTCGCTCTGACGGCGGGCGCGCTCCGCTTCACCGGCCAGAGCCTTGCGGTCTACGGCCTCACCATTGGTTTCATCGTCGCGCTCTGGCTGTTTTTCGGCTACTCGCTGACCGGCAAGGCGCTGCGCGCCACCGCCGTCAATCGCCTCGGCGCCCGCCTCGTCGGCATCCGCACCACATTGTCCGGCCAGATCGCCTTCCTGCTGGCCTCGCTGATCGGCGCGATCTCGGGAATTTTGATCGTGCCGATCACGACGCTTTATTACGACACCGGCTTCCTGATCGGCCTCAAAGGCTTCATCGCGGCGATCATCGGCGGTCTCGTCAGCTATCCCTTGACGGCCGTCGCCGCCATTCTCGTCGGTGTCGTCGAAGCGTTCTCCTCGTTCTATGCCAGCAACTTCAAGGAAGTCATCGTCTTCACGCTGATCCTCCCCGTCCTGGTGCTGCGTTCGCTCGCGGCGCCCGCGGTCGAAGAAGAGAAGGATTGAGCGCGATGACGCAGCGATTGCCTCTCATCATCTTCGCCCTCGTGATGGCGCTGATCCCGCTGGTGCCGGGCATCCCGCCGTTCTGGATCGTGCTGCTCGACAATATCGGCCTCGCCGCGCTGGTGGCGATGGGATTGGTGCTGCTGACCGGCGTCGGCGGGCTCACCTCGTTCGGGCAGGCGGCGTTCTGCGGCTTCGGCGCCTACACCACGGCGGTGTTGACGACCGCCTATGGCGTCTCGCCGTGGCTGACGCTGCCGGTCTCGCTCCTGGTCAGTGGCATCGCCGCGGTGCTGCTCGGCATCGTCACGGTGCGGCTGTCCGGCCACTATCTGCCGCTCGGCACCATCGCCTGGGGCATCGCGCTGTTCTACCTCTTCAGCAAGCTCGAATTCCTCGGCCGCAACGACGGCATCTCCGGCATCCCGCCGCTTGCGATCGGCGCCTACAAGATGCTGAGCCCCGGCACGATCTACTATGCGATCTGGATCGCGGTCTTGATCTCAGCGGTGCTGACGTTGAACCTTTTGGATTCGCGCACCGGCCGCGCCATCCGCGCACTGCGCCGCGGCCATATCGCGGCCGAAGCCTTCGGCGTGCAGACGCCGCGCGCCAAGCTCTTGGTGTTCATCTACGCCGCGGTGCTGGCGGGCCTGTCCGGCTGGCTCTATGCGCATTTCCAGCGTGCCGCCAACCCGACGCCGTTCGGTCCGCAGGCCGGCATCGAATATCTCTTCATTGCCGTCGTCGGCGGCGCCGGCTATGTCTGGGGCGCGGTGCTCGGCGCCGGCATCGTCGTGATCCTGAAGGAAGTGTTGCAGAGCTATCTTCCTTACATCTTCGGCGGCCAGAGCCAGCTCGAGACCATCGTGTTCGGCATCCTCCTCGTGATGCTGTTGCAGCTCGCGCCATCCGGCGTCTGGCCGTGGCTGATGGCGCGATTGCCGTTCAAGGCGGTCCGCAGGACGGTGGACAATTCGCTGACGCTGCCGGCCCGGGAGCGTGCGCCGACGACGGCGGCCGTGCTCCTGCAGCTCGACAAGGCGCGCAAGCAGTTCGGCGGCGTCACCGCCGTCAACGATGTCAGCTTCGACGTCAGGGCCCGCGAGATCGTGGCGCTGATCGGCCCCAATGGCGCCGGCAAGAGCACGACCTTCAACCTGATCACGGGCGTCCTGACCGCAACCAGCGGCGCCATTTCCGTGCTCGGCAGGAAGGTCGAGAACGCGCCGCCGCAGGAGGTGGTCAAGCTCGGCGTCGCCCGCACCTTTCAGCACGTCAAGCTGGTGCCCGACATGACGGTGCTGGAGAACGTCGCGATCGGCGCGCATCTGCGGGGACATTCCGGCGCGGTCGCCAGCATGCTCCGCCTCGACCGCGCGGATGAAGCACGGCTGCTCGCGGAAGCCGCACGGCAGATCGAGCGCGTCGGGCTCACCGACCAGATCGACCAGCTCGCGGGCTCGCTCTCGCTCGGCCAGCAGCGCATCGTCGAGATCGCCCGCGCGCTCTGCGTCGATCCGATGCTGCTCCTGCTTGACGAGCCCGCCGCGGGGCTGCGGCACATGGAGAAACAGCGGCTCGCGGCGCTGCTGCGGCAATTGCGCGACGGCGGCATGTCGGTGCTGCTGGTCGAGCACGACATGGGTTTTGTCATGGACCTCGCCGACCGCATCGTCGTGCTCGATTTCGGCACCAAGATCGCGGAAGGCACGCCGGAGGCGATCAAGAAGAACCCCGAGGTCATCAAGGCCTATCTCGGAGCCGCGGCATGAGCGCATTGTTGTCGGTCTCCGATGTGCATATCGCCTATGGCAAGGTCGAAGCCGTCCGCGGCGTCTCGCTCGAGGTTCGCGAGAATGAGATCGTCACCATCATCGGCGCCAATGGGGCCGGCAAGACCACGCTGCTCAACGCCGTCATGGGCATCCTGCCGCTCAAGGGCCGCACCACCTTCGCAGGCCAGGACATGGCCACGCTCGACATCGAGGACCGCGTCGCGGCGGGCCTCAGCCTCGTGCCGGAGCACCGCGAACTGTTCGCGACCATGAATGTCGAGGACAATCTGCAGCTCGGCGCATTCCGGGTCCCGAAGGCGACGGCGGCAAATTCGTTCGAGCGCGTCTACAGTCTGTTCCCGCGGCTGAGGGAGCGGCGCAAGCAGCTCGCCGGCACGCTTTCTGGCGGCGAGCAGCAGATGCTGGCGATGGGGCGGGCGCTGATGGGCGCTCCGAAACTCCTGATGCTGGACGAGCCGAGCCTGGGCCTCGCGCCGATCATTGTCGCCGACATCTTCCGCACCATCGGCGAGCTTCGCGCCGCCGGCGTGTCGGTGCTGCTGGTGGAGCAGAACGCCCAGGCCGCGCTAAAGATCGCCGACCGCGCCTATGTGATGGAGCTCGGCGAGTTCGTGCTCAGCGGAGCGGCCAGGGATATCGCCAGCAATCAGCGCGTCGCCGCAAGCTATCTCGGCTTCCAGCATGAGGGCGAGAGCGCGGTTTGATCCACGCTCCCGCCCCGCATCGTCACATCGCCGGCACGTATTTGCCGTCTTTCACCGTGAGCAGGATCCGCGAGCGATCGTCGAGACCGTAGCGGTCCTTGTCGGTCCAGTTGTAGACGCCTTGGCTGGCGACGATTTCCTTCTCGCTCATCAGCGCCTGGCGGATGCCTTCGCGGAACTCCGGCGTGCCGGGCTTGCCGGCCTTCAGCGCGACCGGGATCACGCGCTTCAACACTTCGAAGGCGTCGTAGGAGTGGCCGGCAAACTGACTGCGGCTGTTGGCGCCATACTTCGCCTCATAGGCGGTGTTGAGCGTAAGCCCCGGCTTCTTGGTCAGCGCGCTGTCCGGCTGGCTCTCCGGCGACATCACCGGGCCGGATGCCATGATGACGCCCTCCGCCGCGGGACCGGCGATGCGGACGAAGTCCATGCTCGCGGCGCCGTGGGTCTGGTAGATCAGGCCCTTGTAGCCGCGCTCGCGCAACGCGGTCTGCGGCAGCGCCGCGGCAGTGCCGGAGGCACCGACCAGGATCGCGTCGGGATTGGCTGCGACGAGCTTCAGCACCTGGCCCGCGACCGAGGTATCGGGCCGCGCAAATCGCTCTTCGTCGACCATCTGCAGGCCCATCGGCACGCCCTGGGCCTTGAAGTCGTTGAACCAGAGATCGCCGTAGGAATCGGAGTAGCCGATATAGCCGACGGTCTTGATGCCGTGCGCCTTCATGTGCTCGTACAAGACCTTGCCCATGATCGGGATCGACTGCGGCATGTCGACCGACCATTTCGCGCGCGCTTCGTTGATCGGAAACGGCGCCAGCCCGAAATGCGGGATGCCAGCCTCGTTGGCGACGGTGGAGACCGCGATCGAGGGCGGAGTGGTGGAGGAGCCCATGATGATGTCGGCCTTCGATTCCGTGACGAAGCGCCGCGCGTTGGTGGTAGCCGCGGTCGGGTCGCCGCCGTCGTCGAGCACGATCACCTTGAGCGGCACGCCGCCAATCTCCTTCGGCACGAAGTCCAGCGCGTTACGCTCGGGAATGCCGAGCGCCGCGGCAGGCCCCGTGGTCGAGATCGAGATGCCGATGACGATCTCGTTATTCTGCGCGGATGCCGGCGTGCCCGGCAGCGTCAGCGCTGCAGCCAGCGCAGCCGCGGCGAGATAAGCCTTCCTCATTCATTCCTCCCTTTTCAATTATTCTTGTCGGTGTAAGCAACTGGCAGGGCCAGTCCAGCCCCTTCTTTAGGTCAATAGAACACGGCACTCAAATCAGCCCTTCATGAAACGGTCAATGATCTCCTGCGGAAACGGCGCCGACTTCAATTTTGCGGGATCGTTCGGATCACGGCCGACGAGGACGCGGGTTTCGAAAGCTTCGATCGCCAGCGCCTCGCCCTTGAACACCTTGTGCGTCACTTCGAAACTCGAGCGCTTGATGCTTTCCACCCGCGTTTCAATTGTAATCCAGTCGCCATGGGTCGACGGGATGTAGAACTTCGCCCGCGTGTCGACCATGGGAATGCCGACCAGGCCGTAGTTGCGGACGAGGTCCTGTTTCGAGAAGCCGGCCGCTTCGAACATGATCGAGGTCGAATCGTCGAACATCGCGAAATAGCGCGGGTAATAGACGATGTTGGCGGGGTCGCAATCGCCCCACTGGATCTGCACATCGCGCCGGTGCACGAACATGCGCTGGCCTCAGCGCGGCGCCATGCGAAGCGCGGCATCGAGCCGCACCACCTCGCCGTTGAGGTAGGGGTTGTCGATCATGTGCAGCGCCAGCGAAGCGAACTCGCCAGCGTCGCCGAGCCGGTGCGGGAACGGGATCGAGGCGGCGAGCGAATCCTGCGCTTCCTGCGGCAGACCTGCGAGCAGCGGCGTCAGGAACAGGCCGGGCGCGATCGCCAGCACGCGGATGCCGAACTGCGCGAGCTCGCGCGCGATCGGCAGCGTCATGCCGACGATGCCGCCCTTGGAAGCCGAATAGGCGGCCTGGCCGATCTGGCCGTCATAGGCGGCAATCGACGCGGTCGAGATCACGACGCCGCGTTCGCCGGTTGGCAGCGGCTCGAGCTTTGTCATCGCCGCGGTCGCAAGCCGCAGCATGTTGAAGGAGCCGAGCAGGTTGACCTTGATCACCTTGTCGAAATCGCCGAGCGGCATCGGTCCGTCACGCCCGATCACGCGCTTTGCCACGCCGATGCCGGCGCAGTTGACCAGGATGCGCGCCGGGCCATGCGCTGTCGCAGCCTGCGCGACCGCGGCTTCCGCTGAGGCCGCATCCGACACGTCGCAGATCACGGCAACGCCGCCGATCTCGGCCGCGACGCTTTCTGCGAGCTTTGCATTGAGGTCGCATACTGCAACCTTGGCACCCTGCGCGGCGAGCCGGCGCGCGGTCGCGGCGCCCAGTCCCGATGCGCCGCCGGTGACGATGGCGGCCTGATCCTTCAACTGCATGATCTTCTCCCTTATAAAACTCAGCTCAATGTGATGACGTGCGCAGGCGGCACATCGGCATAAAGCGCCGCGATCAGCGCTGCGCGATGCTCCAGCACCGCGCGCTGATTGACCGAACCCTTGTCGGTGACCTCGCCGCGATCGATCGATAGCGGCGCATCGAGCAGGATCGCGCGGGTGATCCGGGTCGACGATCCGGTAGCGCTGGCGAGGAAGCGGGCGAAGCGCTCGCGGAAAGCGGCGCGGACCAGGGAATCGGACGCCGCCGCCGCGATATCGTTGGCTGATAGCGCCGGGTTGATCACGCGGCAGCCGTCGAGATCCAGGATCACAACGGCGGAAATCTCGTCGCGGTTGATGCCGGCGATGACGACGTCGCGCACCAGCGGCGCGCAGGCCGCGATGAAGCGCGCGCGGAGCGGGCCGACGCTGACCCAGGTGCCGCTGGCGAGCTTGAAATCCTCGGCAATGCGGCCATCGAAATCGAAGCCGGCATCAAGATCATCCGCTTTGGCCGGCTTCAGCGCATCGCCGAACTTGTAGAAGCCCTCTTCGTCGAAGGCGGCGGCAGTCAGTTCCGGCTGGCGCCAATAGCCTGGCGTGACGTTTGGCCCTCTGGCGCGCACCTCGAGCTTGCCGTTGTTCGGCAACAGCTTGGCTTCGTTGCCGAGCACTGGAAGGCCGACATGGCCGGAGCGGCTGGTGTCCGGCCGTACCGACATGAAGAACGGCGCCGTCTCGGTGGCGCCGAGCCCGGTCAGCATTGGCACGCGAAAGCCGGTCTCGCGCACGGCGAGCTCGTCGAGGCTGTTCCACACATAGGGCGACAGCGCCGCGCCGGAGAAGAACATCGCGTGCAGCCGGCCGAAGAATTTTGCGCGCAAGCCGGAATCGTCGCGCAGATAGGGCAACAGCGATTCATAACCCTTGGGCACGTTGAAATAGACCGTGGGCGAAATCTCGCGGAGGTTCTTCACGGTGTCCTCGATGCCGCCGGGCATCGGCTTGCCCTCATCGAGATACATCGAGCCGCCGTTGAACAGCGTCAGCCCGATATTGTGGTTGCCGCCAAAGGTGTGATTCCAGGGCAGCCAGTCGACGATGACAGGCGGCTCATCCTTCAGGAACGCCAATGTCTCGCGCAACATCACCTGGTTCGCGCAGAGCATGCGCTGGGTGTTGATGACGGCCTTGGGGTTGCCGGTCGAGCCGGAAGTCAGCAGGAATTTCGCGATCGTGTCCGGCGTGATGGCTTGGTGTGTCGCGTCGAGCAGCGGATGCTCCGGCGTGTCCAGCAGCTCGGAAAGTCTGGTCACGACCCGGCCGGGAAGGTCGCCGCGTGTGGCGACGATCTCGGTCTCCGGCGCCACATTCGCGGACAGCGCTTCAGCGAACTTGCCGGCGTCATCGGCGAAGACAAGGCCGGGCGTCAGCAGCTTGATGACAAAACCGAGCTTGCCGAAATCGCGTGACACCAGTGAATAGGCCGGCGACACCGGGCAGAACGGCACGCCGGCATAGAGCGCGCCGAACGCGAGCAGAGCGTGGTCAATCGAATTGCCCGACAGAATCACGAGCGGCTTTTCCGCCGACAGGCCGCGGGCGATCAGGGCGGAGGCGATATGCCTCGCGGCATCGAGCAGCTCGGCGTAAGTGATCTCGCGCCAGGCGCCGCTTGCTGCCCGCTCGGCCATGAACACGCGGCGGGGCTCGACCTTGGCCCAGTGATGCAGCCGATCGGTGATGCGCTGCGGATAATCGAGGAGCTTGCTGCGTGGGCGAAGATAGATCGTGCCATCGTCGCGGCGCTCGATGATAACAGCGGGATTGCCGAACGATATCGCGCGCAGCGGATGCGCGGTGGCATCTGTGACTGGCGCTGACATGTCGGCTCTCGCGCTCATCTCAGGTCGGCTTCACTTTTGCGGTCTTGTGCTCGAGGAATTCGCGGATCCGGCGTTTGGCTTCCTTGTCGCTCTGCGCCACCGTCGCCATCAGCGATTCCATCAACAGCCCGGTCTGCGGATTGGCTTCGGCGATCATCGGCAGCGCCTGCAGCACCGCAAAATTGGTCAGCGGCGCATTCCCCGCGATACGCTCGGCAAGCTCGATCGCCTTCGGCAATGCGCCGCCCGCGTCCGTCAGATATTGTGCGAAGCCGTAGGCCGCGCCTTCGGTCGCGGAATAGACGCGTCCGGTCAGCATCATGTCGATCATGCGGGGCACGCCGATCAGGCGCGGCAGGCGCACCGATCCGCCGCCGCCGACGAAGATGCCGCGCTGGCCTTCCGGCAGCGCGAAATAGGCTGACGGTTCGGCAACGCGGATATGCGCGGCGCAGGCAAGCTCCAGTCCGCCGCCGATCACGGCGCCCCTCAGCGCGGCGATCACGGGCACGCGGCTGTACTGGATGCGGTCGAACACCCGGTGCCACATCTGCGAATGCTGCAGGCCTTCGGTCGCGTCGCGCTCGGAGAGTTCGGAGAGATCGAGGCCGGAGGAAAAATGATCGCCGATGCCGTGGACGACGATGGCGCCGACGCCATCGGGGATGTCGGAAAAGCAATCCTGGATCGCCAGCATGATGCCGTCGTTCAGCGCATTGCGCTTGGCCGGCCGGTTGAGGCCCACGGTCAGGACCGCGCCGTTGTTCTCGATTGTCAGCAGCGCCGCGCGATCCTCGCTCGCGGCGGAGTCGGCGTTTCCCATGGCCTTATTGTTTCCTTCCCAGAATAGTTATAGTTTATAACGATTGGCCCGGGAGTCAATACGATGTGTCATCGCGCGCGAGCCCCGTAAGATGGGTAGAGCGCAGCGAAATCCATCGCGATGGAGCAAGCTGCGCGAATGATGGGTTTCGCTTCGCTCTGCCCATCCTACGACATTGTCCCCGACCCAAGCGTGATGCGGCAGAGCTAATCCCACCACGATACCGGCTGCGGTTTCGACAGGATTTCGCAATCATCGATCTGTATTGAGAAGAGCATATCTCCGCCTCAATCGGTCGTGCATCTGACGGTCGTCAGCATTGCCGTCAGAAACAGGACTGTCAGATGGTCGTTCATCGCCTGCTACCGAAGCTGCTCCGACGGCGGATGCGGAATTTGTCCGGTCGCACCACGTTGCAGGGTGTGGCGGCATTGGCCGCGGCCTGCCTGATGTCCGGCTGCGCCACGGTGGCGCTGGATGAGGGCGGGTCGCTGACATCGTATAGTCAGCTCCAGCCCTCCGATGGCGTGCTCACGAAGTCGAAGCTCTATGTGCGTGAACAAGAGGTGCTGGCGGCACGCACCGTGCGGATCGTCCCTGCGACGATTGCCGAGAAGGCAAGGGTGGAGGGGATCACGGATCAGGAGCGAAGATTGGTCGCCAACGCGATCGATCGCTCCCTTTGCGCCGGCCTCAGCGAACGCTTCACCGTGGTGGGCGCGAGCGACGATGCGGATATCACGGTTCATTCGCGGATCACGCAGATGACGCCGACCGACGAAAAGGCGGTGGCGGCATCGAAAGGGGCATCCGTCGCCAAGACCGTGCTGCTGCCCGGCGTGCCGGTGCCGGTCCCGCGCATTCCCATTGGCCTTGGCTCACTGTCGGTCGAAGCGGAGGCGCGGGCGCGCGACGGCAAGCAGGAAGGCGCCATGGTCTGGGGGCGTGGCGCGAATGCCCTCTCCGGTTCGGCGCGTGTGTCTCCGTCGGGCGACGCCTACGAATTGGCGAGCGCGTTCGGCGACGATTTCAGCCGCATGCTGGTCACCGGCAAGACGCCCTTCGGAGGGCTCGGGAAACCACCTTCCATGGACCGCATCCAGTCATGGGCAGGCGGCGCACCGAAATATGCGGCGTGCGAAGCATTCGGCCGCGAGCCGGGCATCGCGGGCCTGGTCGGAGGAGCGATCGGCGTACCGCCGGATTGGAACGACAAGGTGCCCGATGCCAGCACCACGACCGCGCAGGCTCAATAGTCAGTTCGTGGTTTGTAGGTGGGTTAGCGTCCGCCCAAGCTCGAAGAGCGAAGGCGGAGGCGTAACCCACCATTCGCTCTCGCCAAGGATGATGGGTTACGCCTTGCACCTTCGTGTGTTGAAGCAGCGGAGGCCGTAGCTCGGCTAACCCACCCTACCAGCTATCACCGGGCCGCCGACGCGCGGCCTTCGCCGTCGATCTGCCGGCCCATGATCGCGATCGCCTTTTGATAGACGCCGGCGGCATTCCAGGCTTCGATCGCCGCGAAGTTGGGTTCGCCGGGCTGGTAGCCGGCGCCGGCGCGCCAGCCGTGGGCTTTAAGGAAGTTGGCGGTCGAGTTGAGCGCGTTGGCGGCCACGTCGAGATTACCGGTGCCATAGGCCAGGATGTTCTTCGGCATGAATTGGGTCTGGCCGACCTCGCCATGCATGGATCCGCGTGTGCTGGCCGACAGCACGCCCCGGTCGACCAGCTTCAGCGCCGCGTAGAGCTGATCGGTGAAGAACTCGGGCCGGCGGCAGTCATAGGCAAGGGTGGCGATTGAGGACAGCATGTTCTGATTGCCGCGCTGGCTTCCAAAGCCGGTCTCCATGCCCCAGATCGCGATCAGCGGCCCGGGTGGGACGCCGTAGTGCTGCTCGATCGAGGCGAACAGCGCTGCGTGGGATTGCTTGAGCGATCGTCCGCGCGCGACGATGGTCGAGGCGCCGCGCTTGGCGAGAAACTGGTCGAGCGACAGGCCAAAGCTGCGCTGGCCGCGATCGGCGGCGACGGTCGCGCTGGCATAGTGCGTCTGCATCAAGGCGGCGACACCGGCTTGTCCGATGCCCTTGCCACTCGCCTCGCGGGCGAATTCCGCCTTCCAGGCCTCGAAACCGCCGGGACCGTTACCGCATTGCGCCGCTTTCGCGCTTGTGCCGAAAGGCGCCAGCGTCGCAAAGGCGATGAGGGCGGCGGTTGCAAGTTTCCTGGTCATCTCGAACTCCGTTGGTCGGCAGACATGATTTAAGCATAAATTGGGTGGACGCATAAATCGCATAACAATCGGGCGAAATCCGCACCAAGAGCATGATCCGGAAAAGTGGACACCGGTTTTTCCGAAAAGATCATGCTCAAACAAGAAATGAGATCATGATCTCGGGAGGAAATTATGAAAAGGCTCATCGCCGCGGCCGTGGCTGCCGGCCTCGCTCTCGAAATGGCACATGCCGCGCCCTTGCCCGAGGCCAAGCCCGATGACGTCGGATTCTCGGAGCAGGGTCTGGCCCGGCTGGACGATTTCTTCGCCCGCGAGATTGCGGCGAAACGGGTGCCCGGCGCCGTGGTCGCGATCGCCCGGGACGGCAAGCTCGTGCACTACAAGGCCTACGGCCAGCTCGACCCGGCCAAGGGCACGCCGATGTCGCTCGATGCCGTCTTCGCGCTGGCGTCCATGACCAAGCCGCTTGCCGCGGTCGCCGGCCTGACGCTGATGGAGCAGGGCCGCCTGCCGCTACAGGGCAGCCTCGCCAACTATTATCCTGATTTCGCCGACATGAAGGTAGGCGTTCCGCAGGTGGACGGTTCGCTCAAGATGGAAGCGCAGGCTTCGCCGATCACCATTCATGACCTCTATCGCCACACCTCCGGCCTGATGTATGGCGGTCGGCCGGACAGCGCGAGCCCGCTCGCGCGCCTCTATCCTGACGGCACGGCGCCCGCAATCGAGGGCGATACGCAGGCCTTTATCGATCGCATCACGAAGCTGCCGCTGGTGCACCAGCCGGGGACGGAATTCGAATATGGCTTCTCGATCGACGTGCTGGGCGCGGTGATCGAAAAAGTCACCTCGCAGCGGCTCGGCGATTATCTGGCTGCCAATGTGTGGCAGCCGCTCGGCATGAAGGACGCCACGTTCCATCCGTCGGAGGGCCAGCGCGACCGTCTCGCCCGACCGTTTCCGAATGACCCGCTGACGGGCAAGCCGCAGAGCATCAGGCTGCTCGACACGCCGACGAAGTTCGACTGCGGCGGCGCCTGCGCGTTTGCCACCGTCGGCGACTATCTCCGCTTCGGCCAGATGCTGCTCAATGGTGGGGAGCTCGAGGGAAAACGCATTCTCGGGCCCAAGACGGTGCATCACATGACCTCCAACCACCTCGGGCCCGAGATCAAGAACAACGTCGCGAACGTGGAGCCGCATCGCGGCGGCTTCACTTTCGGTCTCGGGGTGGCGGTGCGAACGAGCGAAGGTCTGTCAGCGGTCCCCGGCAACCCCGGCGAGTTCACCTGGAACGGCGCCTACGGCACGCAGTTCTTCTGCGACCCGAAGGAGCGCCTGGTCGTGGTGGTCGGAACGGCGGCGCCGGGCGAGCTCCGAAAGTATTACCGCGAGCAGGTCCAGGACATCGTCTACGGCGCCATGGTGCGGTGAGGCGCGCCGGCGGTTGCGCCTCCGTCATTCCGGGGCGCGCCGGCCGGTCATTCCGGGGCGCGCGTAGCGCGAACTATGATGTGCAATTGCACATCAGAGAATCCATCACGCCGCGTGCGCAGGTGGAGAAATGGATTCCGGGCTCGTCCTTCGGACGACCCGGAATGACAGGGGACGCATTTGCGCAATCCTCTCCTCCGTCATGGCCGGGCTTGACCCGGCCATCCACGTTGTCCCGGGCGCGAAGGACGTGGATGCCCGGAACATCTGCGCGAAGACGCGCTTCGCGCTTTTGCCCGGGCATGACGGCGTCGTATCATTCGCGCGATTTTCCTTAGGCCAATCAACGTGATTTGCCCTGTCCACCCTTCGCGCGAAAAACAATCCGCTTCCGTCGTCGGGCAAATCAGTGATTTAACTCCGCGCGTCTCACGGCGAATGAGGGGCGGGTCGCGATCGTCACGAACGTTGCGGTGAGATGCGGTGGACGCAGGTATTGCGAGAGACGAACGCAACACCAGCGGACGGCGAAGTCGTGTGGTCCTGGCGCCCCGACGCTGGCGCTAAGTACGCGAGCAGCAAGAGCTGCCGCGGACGACGGTGGCAAGAAAGCCCGGTCACCGGGGAGAGCGCGAAGGAAGCCGTAACACCATCGCGCAGGGAAAGCCGGAATGCTTCGGTTGAACCTGTGGTCCTACCCCCGTGCTTTTTGTTGCACGGGACCCATGGGTGCAACCGGCACCCGGCTTTCCCTGCGCCCTCTGTTCGATGAGAGGGCGGAACGAGATGCAAACCTCGGGCGCAAAGCGCCGCGAGAATGCGAGCGCACATCCTCATCGCTGTTTGAAATTTGAATCAGGACTCTCCCCACGTCGTCCCGGGCTTGCGCGCCGCGGCGAAGGCCTTGGGCGTAGCCGGGACCCGGGATCCATAACCACAGGGAGATGTGATGTGCTCCGCTACCACCGCTTGCTCGCGCCACAACACCTCCCTGTGGTTATGGGTCCCCGCTCCCGGGCGCAATTGCG
>NZ_JBVBEF010000073.1:0-39535 GCF_055456055.1 Bradyrhizobium sp. LeoB3 | reverse complement strand
CCCCTCCTGCAAATCAATCCGCGAAGAGAATCACAGCTGCCACGCGCCCGATATAAAAAGATTCACAGTCTCGTAGGATGGGCAAAGCGGAGCGTGCCCACCACCCACGTTCAGTGCAAGGAAAAGTGGGCACGCTGCGCTTTGCCTACCCTACGGGATCTAAGCGGCTGCCGCGACCGCTTTCAGCGCCGGCCGCCTGATCGCCAGCGCGATCGATGCAGCGATGAGGCAGAGCGCGCCGGCAATGAAGAAGGCGGGCAGGTAGCTTGCGTAGACCGTCCGCGACAGGCCGGCGCCAAAGGCGGCGGCACCGGCGCCGAGCTGATGTCCGGCAAAGATCCAGCCGAATACGAGATTGGCGCGCTCAACACCGAAGTTCTGCGCGGTCAGGCGCACGGTGGGCGGCACGGTAGCGATCCAGTCGAGCCCGTAGAACATCGCAAACAGCGACAGGCCGTAGAACGAGAAGTCGGTGAACGGCAGGAATATCAGCGACAGCCCGCGCAGGCCGTAATACCAGAACAGAAGCCAGCGGTTGTCATAGCGGTCCGACAGCCAGCCCGAGACGATGGTGCCGAAGAAATCGAAAATGCCCATCGCGGCGAGCAGGCTTGCAGCCTGCACCTGCGGAATGCCGAAATCGAGACACATCGGGATCAGGTGCACCTGGACCAGGCCATTGGTGGAGGCGCCGCAGATGAAAAAGGTTGCGAACAGGATCCAGAATACCGGCGACTTCGACGCGTCGCGCAGCGTGCCGAGCGCGACCGCCATGATCGGCGTGTTGCTCGGCGGCGGCGCGGGGAGTGGCTCCTTGCCGGCGTCGCCGAACGGGCGCAGCCCGACGTCGCTTGGCCGGTCGCGCATAACGAGCAGCACCAGAAAGGCGGACAGGCCGAGCACGACGCATACCAGCGACAGTGCGATCCGCCAGCCGTAGCGCTCAGTGAGCGTTGCGAGCAGCGGCAGAAAGACGAGTTGGCCGGTTGCGACACTCGCGGTCATGATGCCGATGACGAGGCCGCGCTGCGCGACGAACCAGCGCGCAGCGATCGTCGCGCCCAGCACCAGCGCCGTCATGCCGGTGCCGATTCCGTCACGACTCCCCACAGCAGCACCAACTGCCAGACCTGTGTCATCGCGAGCGAGGCAAGCAGGCCGGAAACCACGATGAGTTGGGCCACCAGGGTCACATTGCGCAAGCCGTAGCGATTCATCAGCGCCGCGGCAAAGGGCGCCATCAGACCGAACAGGATGAAACGGATCGAGAGCGCGGAGGAGATCTCCGCTGTGCTCCATCCGAACTCCTGCTGCAGCGGCACGATGAAGACGCCGGGCGCGCCGACGGTGCCGGCGGCAATTAGCGCGGCGAGGAAGGTGACGCCGACCATCACCCAGCCGTAATGGACATTGCGGCGGCCAAGGGCAGCCGCCAGCCAGTTCGAGATCATGCAGCCTCGGAAAATTCTAACTGGAAGGTTAGCTCGTCAGGCAGATACTGCCGCGAGGGAGGCATGACGTAAATGCCATACTTCCCTCGTTTCAGGACATTCGGGGCGAAGGCTAATGCGCGACCCGCTCGACCGCGATCGCGGTGGCTTCGCCGCCGCCGATGCAGAGCGCGGCGACACCGCGCTTCAGGTTCTGCGCTTCCAGCGCATGCAGCAGCGTCACGATCAGCCGCGCGCCGGTGGCGCCGATCGGGTGGCCGAGCGCGCAGGCGCCGCCATTGATGTTGAGTTTTTCGCGCGGAATTCCGAGGTCGCGCTGCGCCGCCATCGCCACCACCGCGAAGGCCTCATTGATCTCGAACAGGTCGACGTCGCCGACGCTCCAGCCGACCTTGTCGAGCAGTTTGCGGATCGCCGGGATTGGCGCCGTGGTGAACCATTGCGGCTCCTGGCTGTGGGTGGCATGGCCCTTGATCTCGGCCAGTACCGGCAGGCCGTCGCGATCGGCCAGCGAGCGCTTGGCCAGGATCAGCGCCGCGGCGCCGTCGGCATTGGCGGAGGAGGCGGCCGGCGTGATGGTGCCGTTGGCGCGGAATGCCGGCTTCAATCCGGGGATCTTGGCGGGATCCACTTTGAGCGGATGCTCGTCATTGGCGATCACGCGCGGGCCTGCCTTCTCCGTGATCGTGATCGACGCGATCTCGGCCTTGAACGCGCCGCCCTCGACCGCTTTGCGCGCCCGCGTGAGCGTCTCCATCGCGTAAGTGTCCTGGTCCTTGCGTGTGAACTGATAGGCCTCCGCCGTCGCCTCGCCGAAATCGCCCATCGAGCGTCCGGTCTCGTAGGCGTCCTCAAGTCCGTCCATCATCATGTGGTCGATGATGCGGTCATGGCCGGCGCGATAGCCGCCGCGCGCCTTGGCAAGCAGATACGGCGCGTTGCTCATGCTCTCCATGCCGCCGGACACTACGATCTCGGCCGAGCCGGCCTTGATGATGTCGTGCCCGAGCATGGTCGCCTTCATGCCGGAGCCGCAGACCTTGTTGACCGTGGTCGCCCCGGTTGCGTCGGGCAGTTTGGCGCCGCGCGCGGCCTGGCGGGCCGGCGCCTGGCCCTGGCCGGCCGGCAGCACATTGCCCATGAACACTTCATCGACGCGTTCAGGCGCGAGCTTTGCCCGCTCCAGCGCCGCACCGATCACATGGGAACCGAGCTTGTGCGCGCTGAACGGCGACAATTCGCCCATGAAACGGCCGAGCGGCGTACGGGCGGCGGAAAGGATAACGACGGGATCGGAGGCATTGGCCATGGCGGGCTCCCTGGAGGATTCTTGGTCACATGATGACAATCATATGATGCGCCGCAAAAATTGCAACGCCCGCCGGCATGAGAAATTGTCGTGCTTCATCCCCACCGCTGTCATCATCCGCGAAGGCGGATGATCCAGTAACCACAGAACGTCGTTTGGCGGGTACTGGATGCCCCGCCTTCGCCGGGCATGACGG
Source organism: Bradyrhizobium sp. LeoB3 (assembly GCF_055456055.1). Taxonomy (NCBI): domain Bacteria; kingdom Pseudomonadati; phylum Pseudomonadota; class Alphaproteobacteria; order Hyphomicrobiales; family Nitrobacteraceae; genus Bradyrhizobium; species Bradyrhizobium sp. LeoB3. Next base: position 36,579 of record NZ_JBVBEF010000073.1, on the reverse strand, counting down.
CGCGCTTTGCGGCTACCGCTTTCGCCCTAGAAACCCCTGCATCAGCCGCTGCGGTTCGCCGGTGAGGAACGATTTCCCGAACACGCCGACGCTCAGATTGACCGATTCCGTCAGCGGCAGTTCTTCCCATTGCCGCAGCAAATTCTTCTGGATGCGCAGCGCTTCGGGGCCGCATTCGAGCAGCGCCGCCACGGTGCGTTCGACCTCGGCGTCAAGCTCGCCTTGTTTCGCGACCTTGTCGACGAGGCCCCAGGCGAGCGCGGTGGGTGCGTCGATGTTCTCGGCGGTCATCACCAGCCAGCGCGCGCGGCTCCAGCCGATTAGGCGCGGCAGCAGCGCCGCATGGATCACCGAGGGGATGCCGACGCGCACCTCGGGCATGCCGAATTTTGCGTCATGCGCCGCGATCCGGAAATCGCAGGCTGCGGCCACTTCCAGCCCGCCGCCGAGACACCAGCCCGGCATTCGCGCGATGACCGGCGCCGGGAATCGGCGCACGGCCTCGCAGAGGTCGCGCAGTCGCGTAATGAAGATTTCCGCCGACTTCTGCTCGAGCTTGGCCATCTCCTTGATATCGGCGCCGCCGATCATGCTCTTCTCGCTCTGGCCGGCCAGGATCACCGCGCGAATATCGCGGTCATCGGCAAGCTTCTCGAACCCTTCGCGGACGCCATCGATAACGGCCGAACTCAGGATGTTCAGCGAGCCGGCGTTGCAGACGGTGAGGCGGACCACGCCGCGGGAATCGCGGTCGACGCCGCAATGGGGGTTGAGCATTTCCATGGGATCATCTCGGGGCAGGGGAACATCCGGCCACTTCCCGGACAATGGCGGCGCTTGTCAAGCCGTCGCGCAACCGGTGTTGCGACGCAGCAGTGCGTGCAATAGAATGATGATTATCATTTAACGTCACTTGAAAGGAGTTGCCATGACCTTCGCCGATACTGTCGATCTGCTCTCGCCAACATCCCGCCGCGAGCGGGTGGTGCATTGGCAGGCGCCTGGGCCGATCGCGAAGGTCGCTGCCGCGATGACGGGGATGGAAGCGATGTGCGGGATCCGCGACGGCATCCTGCCGCCGCCGCCGTTCGCCAAACTGATCGGTTTCCGGATGGCTGTCGTCGAGCCCAGCCGGATCGTGATGGAACTCGATCCCGAGGAGAGCCTCGAGAACACCATCGGGCTCTTGCACGGCGCGACCGCTGCGGCATTGCTCGATACCGCCATGGGTTGCGCGATCTCGACCATGCTCCCCGCCGGCCAGACCTCGGTCACGCTCGACCTGAAGCTCACTTATCTGCGACCGCTGTCGGTGCGTTCAGGCACGATCCGGGCAGAGGGCAAGGTGATCAAGCTCGGCCGCCAAAACAGCTACACCGAAGGTTTCGTCCGCGACGGCGCCGGCAATCTTGCAGTGCACTCTACCGCGACCTTCGCCATGATCGGTGGCGCGAATTTGAAATAGCTGCAGCTTTCTTTACATCTTGATGCTATTATATGACCGGAAACATCCAATGAGACTCTCATGCGTTATTCGAAAGAACACAAAGCGGAGACCCACGAGCGGATCGTGAAGCAGGCCTCGGTCAGGCTGCGCGAACGCGGCGCCCATGGCATCGGCGTCGCCGACCTGATGAAGGAGGTCGGACTGACCCATGGGGGCTTCTACGCCCATTTCGATTCCCGCGAAGCGCTGGTGATCGAGGCGTTCAACTATGCGATGGATCGCGGCAACGAGCGTTGGCGCAAGATCGTTGAGGAGACGCCGCCGGAGAAGCGGCTGGCAACCATCGTCGATTCCTATCTGACGACGACGCACCGCGACGATCCCGGCCGCGGCTGCGCGGTTCCTTCGCTCGGCGCCGAAATCGCGCGCGAAAGCCCGAAGACCCGCAAGGCCTTCGCCGCCAAGCTGGAACGCATGATCGACATGATAGCCGACCAGATTGTGGACGTGCCGCCAAAGACCGCGCGCAAGCAGGCGATGGCGACGCTCGCGACCATGATGGGAACCGTCGTGATGGCCCGCATCGCCGGCAATGGCGAGTTCTCCGACGAGATCCTCGCTTCGGGCCGCGAAGCCGTGTTGTCTCGTGCGTCGTCGTCGAAGCCGGCGGTGAAGAAGCCCCGCGCCAAGGCGCATTGAAGCTTCCGCTGCGCCAACCTGGGTCGTCCCGGGCTTGACCCGGGACCCATAACCACAGGACTTGATGAGGCGCGAGGCTATAACTGCTTGCTCGCACCACAACACGTCCCTTTGGTTATGGGTCCCGGCTTTCGCCGGGACGACACCGTGTTGTCATGGCGGGCGCCTCGCTTCCGTTAAACAACGCCCGCTCGTCCTCGACCGTCTCGTAGATGTAATCCGCCACCGCGCGGATGCGGGCGAGGTCCTTGCTGTCGGCATGCATCAGAAGCCAGAAGGTGCGTGATATCCGCACTTCCTCCGGCAGCACCGGTGACAATTCCGGATGCGCCGTCGCCATGAAATGCGGCAGCACGGCGATGCCGTAGCCGGCGATGGTCGCGTTGAGCTGCGCGATCAGATTGGCGCTGCGGAATTTGGCGGAAATCTTCGGCGAGACCTGCGGCAGGTAGTCGAGCTCGGGCGTGAACAAGAGTTCCTCGATGTAGCCGACGAAGCGATGCTGTTGCAGGTCGGCGCGCGAAGCGATGTCCGGCGCGCGCTCGAGATAGGCGGGCGCAGCGTAGAGGCCGAGGCTGTAGTCGAGCAGCTTGCGCCCGACGATGCGGCCTTCCTTCGGCATCGTCAGGCTGATCGCGATATCGGCTTCGCGCTTCGACAGGCTGAACAATCGCGCCGTCGCCACCAGTTGCAGATCGACATCGGGATACCGGTCGGTGAACTTCACCAGGCGCGAGGCCAGGAAGTGGCTGCCAAAACCGTCGGGCGCGCCGATCCGCACCGTCCCTGTCAAATGCGCGCGCGAGCCGCCGACCGCCTCCTGGTTGGCGACGATGGTCGATTCCATCGCCTCCGCGCTGTCGGCGACGCGTTGGCCGGCTTCGGTCAGGAGGTAGCCGGTCTTGCGGCGGTCGAACAACTTCGCCGAAAGGTGATGCTCCAGCCGGTCGACACGGCGGATCACCGTGGCATGATCCACGCCGAGTTGTTTTGCCGCAGCCGACACCGATCCGCCGCGCACGATGGCGAGCACGAAGCGAAAATCATCCCAGTCGATCGCGCCGCCTTGATCCAGCATTTCCGCACATCTATGGTGCAATTTATCGGACTTGAATCCCATAAAATGCGGGTCAATAGGGTTTGTAAAGCGATCTAGAGCGTTTTCGAGCGAAGCATGCCCTCGGACTTGATCCGAGGGTGGATACCGGTTCGCGTGAAGAAAGCGTGTCGAAACTAAAGGTGCGGATCAGGCGTTCGGCCGGGACCAGGGAGGTTTTCATGCGTTCAATCGGACATTTCATCGGTGGCAAGGAGGTCAAGGGCACCTCGGGCCGGACGGCCGACGTCTTCGAGCCGATGACCGGCGATGTGCAGGCCAAGGTGGCGCTGGCCTCGAAGGCTGAGCTGCGCGCCGCGGTCGAGAATGCCAAGGCCGCGCAGCCCGAATGGGCGGCGACCAACCCGCAGCGGCGCGCCCGCGTGATGATGAAGTTCCTGGAACTAGTGCAGCGCGACTACGATAAGCTCGCCGAACTCTTGGCGCGCGAGCACGGCAAAACCGTTCCCGACGCCAAGGGCGACATCCAGCGCGGTCTGGAAGTGGTCGAGTTCGCCTGCGGCATCCCGCATCTGATGAAGGGCGAATACACCGAAGGTGCCGGCCCGGGCATCGACATCTATTCGCTGCGCCAGCCGCTCGGCGTCGTTGCCGGCATCACGCCGTTCAATTTCCCGGCGATGATCCCGATGTGGAAGTTCGCGCCCGCGATCGCCTGCGGCAACGCGTTCATCCTGAAACCTTCGGAGCGCGATCCCGGCGTGCCGATGCGGCTTGCGGAACTGATGATCGAAGCCGGCCTGCCGCCGGGCATCCTCAATGTCGTCAACGGCGACAAGGAAGCGGTCGACGCCATCCTCGACGATCCCGATATCAAGGCGATCGGCTTCGTCGGCTCCTCGCCGATCGCGCAATATATCTACGAGCGCGCGGCGGCGACCGGCAAGCGCTGCCAGTGCTTCGGCGGCGCCAAGAACCACGCCATCGTGATGCCCGACGCCGACATGGACCAGGCGGTCGACGCGCTGATCGGCGCCGGCTACGGCTCGGCCGGCGAGCGCTGCATGGCCGTCTCGGTCGCCGTTCCCGTCGGCAAGACCACCGCCGACCGTCTGATGGAAAAGCTGATCCCGCGCGTGGAATCCTTAAAGATCGGCACCTCGATCGATCCGTCCGCCGATTACGGTCCGCTGGTGACGCGCGAGGCGGTCGAGAAGGTCAAGGGCTATATCGATATCGGCATCAAGGAAGGCGCAACGCTCGCGGTCGACGGCCGCGGCTTCAAGATGCAGGGCTATGAGAACGGCTTCTATCTCGGCGGTTCGCTGTTCGACAACGTCACCAAGGACATGCGGATCTACAAGGAAGAGATCTTCGGCCCGGTGCTGTCGGTGGTGCGCGCGCACGACTACAACGAAGCGCTGGCGCTGCCGTCCGATCATGACTACGGCAACGGCGTCGCCATCTTCACCCGCGACGGCGATGCGGCGCGCGATTTCGCCGCCAAGGTGAATGTCGGCATGGTCGGCATCAACGTGCCGATCCCGGTGCCGATTGCCTATTACACCTTCGGCGGCTGGAAGAAATCCGGCTTCGGCGACCTCAACCAGCACGGCCCGGATTCGATCCGCTTCTACACCAAGACCAAGACGGTCACCTCGCGCTGGCCGTCGGGCGTCAAGGAAGGCGCGGAGTTCTCGATCCCGACGATGAAATGACCTCGCGCGAGGCGGGCGTTATGCAGTTCGCTCTGAACGAGGACCAGATCGCCGTCAGAGACATGGCGCGGGCGTTTGCGGCGGAGAAGATCGCGCCGCACGCGCTGCGCTGGGACGAGGAGAAGCATTTTCCGGTCGACGTGATGCGCGAAGCGGCGGCGCTCGGCATGGGCGGCATCTACATCAAGGACGATGTCGGCGGCTCCGCGATGACGCGGTTCGATGCGGCGCTGATCTTCGAGGCGCTCGCGACCGGCTGTCCGACGACGTCGGCCTTCATCTCCATCCACAACATGGCGTCGTGGATGATCGATGCCTTCGGCAACGATACCCAGCGCCAGAAATGGCTGCCAAAGCTCTGCACGATGGAGCTCTTGGCAAGCTATTGCCTGACCGAGCCGGGCTCCGGCTCGGATGCCGCGGCGCTGCGCACCCGGGCGGTGCGCGACGGCGACCATTACGTGCTGAATGGCCAGAAGCAGTTCATCTCGGGCGCCGGCGGCGGCGATCTCTATGTCGTGATGGTCCGGACCGGCGGCGACGGTCCCGGCGGGATCTCGACATTGGTCATCCCCGCCGACACGCCGGGCCTCTCGCTCGGCGCCAACGAACGCAAGATGGGCTGGAATGCGCAGCCGACCCGCGCGGTGATCTTCGAGAATGCGCGCGTGCCGGTCGAGAACCGGCTCGGCGAGGAGGGCATCGGCTTCAAGATCGCGATGGCCGGCCTCGACGGCGGCCGGCTCAACATCGCGGCCTGCTCGCTCGGTGGCGCGCAGAGCGCACTCGACAAGGCGCTCGCCTACATGAAGGACCGCAAGGCGTTCGGAAAGCGGCTCGATGAATTCCAGGCGCTGCAGTTCCGCGTCGCCGACATGGCGACCGAACTCGAGGCCGCGCGCACCTTCCTGTGGCGCGCCGCTGCGGCGCTCGACCGCAAAGATCCCGAGGCGACCAAGCTGTGCGCGATGGCAAAACGCTTCGGCACCGATGTCGGCTTCGAAGTCGCCAACCAGGCGCTGCAGCTGCACGGCGGCTACGGCTACCTCAGCGAATATGGCGTCGAGAAGATCGTGCGCGATTTGCGCGTGCACCAGATTCTTGAAGGAACCAACGAGATCATGCGGCTGATCGTGGCGCGCAAGATGATCGAGGGAGCGCGATGACGGCTGCCGTGCAGGATGAAGGCGACCTGATCGTTCGCCGCGAAGGGGCGGCGGGCGTGATCCGGCTCAACCGTCCCAAGGCGATCAACGCGATGACGCTGGAGATGTCCGAGGGCATCGACGCGGCGCTGGACCGGTTCGAGTCCGATCCTGCTGTTGCCGTGGTGCTGCTGGAAGGCGCCGGCGACCGCGGCCTCTGCGCCGGCGGCGACATCCGCGGGCTCTATGAGAGCTCCAAGGCGGGAGGCGACCTCGGCAAGCGGTTCTGGCGCCAGGAATACGTCATGAACGCGCGGATCGCGAAATATCCGAAGCCATATGTCGCATTCATGGATGGATTGGTGATGGGCGGCGGCGTCGGCCTGTCCGGCCACGCTTCGCACCGTGTCGTCACCGAGCGCACCAAGCTGGCGATGCCCGAAGTCGGCCTTGGCTTCTTTCCTGATGTCGGCGGCACCTGGCTGTTGTCGCGTTCACCGGGCGAACTCGGGACCTATTTTGGCCTGACCGGGCAGACCATGAACGGGCCCGATGCGATCTATGCGAAGTTTGCAGACGCCGAGGTGCCGTCGTCGAAATTGCCCGAATTGCGTGAGGCGCTGACGAAAGTCCGCGCCGGCGTGACGCACGCCGAGATCAGGAAGCTGATCGACGGCTTTGCGACCGGCGAAACGGCAGGTCCTGTTGCGGCGATGCAGCCGAAGATCGATTCCTGGTTCGCGCATGATCGCATGGAAGACATCATCGCATCGCTGCAGCGCGACGGCTCGGAATTCGCACTGTCGACCTTGAAGGTGCTGAACGAGAAATCGCCGCGTGGCATGGTGGTGACGCTGAAGCTGTTGCGACTGGCGCGGACATCGTCCTCGCTCGAGGAATGCCTGGTGCGGGAATATCGTGCCGCGCTCGCCGTGTTCGCCAGCGACGATTTCCGCGAGGGTGTGCGCGCCGCCGTGATCGATAAGGACCGCAATCCGAAATGGTCGCCGGCGCGGGTCGAGGATGTGACACCGGAAATGCTGGCGCCATACTTCGCCGAGATCGGCGCCGACGAGCTGACATTTAAATAATAGACGACAGGACGGGGAGGACATCCAGATGGCAACGATTGCATTCATTGGCCTTGGCAACATGGGCGGTCCGATGGCTGCCAACCTGGTGAAGGCCGGCCACAAGGTGGTGGCCTTCGACCTGGTGGCCGCGTCGCGCAATCAGGCTCAGAGCGATGGCGCCGCGATTGCTGAAAGCAGCGTCGCCGCGGTGAAGGGCGCTGACATCGTCATCACCATGTTGCCGGCCGGCAAGCACGTGCTGTCGGTGTGGAACGAGATCCTGCCTGCGGTCACCAAAGGTGCGCTCATCATCGACAGCTCGACCATCGATGTCGAAAGCGCGCGAGAGGCGCATGCGCTTGCGGCCAAGCACGGCGTTTTGTCGGTGGATGCGCCGGTCTCCGGCGGCACCGGCGGCGCCAAGGGAGCGACGCTCACCTTCATGTGCGGCGGCGAGGACAGGGCGTTCGCGGCGGCCAAGCCCGTGCTGGAGAACATGGGCAAGAAGATCGTGCATTGCGGCGGCGCCGGTGCAGGGCAGGCGGCCAAGATCTGCAACAACATGATCCTCGGCATTTCCATGATCGGCGTCGGCGAAGCCTTCGTGCTCGCGGAGAAGCTCGGGCTCTCGCATCAGGCGCTGTTCGACGTCGCCTCGACTTCGTCGGGCCAGTGCTGGGCGATCACGAGCTATTGCCCGGTGCCGGGCCCGGTTCCGACCTCACCGGCCAACAACGGCTACAAGCCCGGCTTCGCCGCGAACCTGATGGTGAAGGATCTGACGCTGGCGCAGGACGCCGCCAACACCGCCGGCGCGGTGACGCCGCTCGGCAAGCATGCGCAGGAGATCTATCAGGCGTTCGATGCAGCCGGTCACGGCGGGGTCGACTTTTCCGGAATTATCCAGCACGTTAGAGCACTCGCCGGAAAATAATGGTCGCTGGTTTCCCTTAGCGGCCGGATAAGGCGCGGAGGGAATGACCTGATGACCACCTTTCAGGAAGCGCGCGCGTTTCTGCTTCAGCACCGCACGGATTACGAGACCGCGGTAAAGGGTTTTCGCTGGCCCGATTCGGTGCCCTTCAACTGGGCGCTGGACTGGTTCGATGCCGAGCTCGCGCAAAACCCTGACGGCCGCGACCGCGCGGCGCTGTGGATCGTCGATGCTGGCAGCGACCGCGAGACGAAGCTGTCGTTCGCCACGCTGTCGCGCCGCTCCAATCAGGTTGCGAATTTCCTGCGCGCGCAAGGCTTGAGGCGCGGCGATCATTTGCTGCTTCTGCTCGGCAACGTCGTGCCGCTCTGGGAGACCATGCTGGCCGCGATGAAGCTCGGCGTCGTCGTGATTCCTGCAACCACGCTGTTGACGGCAGACGAATTGCGCGACCGGCTCGACCGCGGCAAGGCGAGGGCGGTGGTCGCAACGCAGGATCAGGTTGCGAAGTTCTCCGGCCTCGGCAGCGATAAACTCGTGCGCATCGTGGTCGGAGCGACGTCGCAGCACGACGGCTGGCTGCCGTTCGAGCAGGCCGCGGATGCATCGGAAACCTTTACGCCCGATGGGCCGACCAAGGCCGACGACCCGATGCTGCTCTATTTCACGTCGGGAACCACGGCGAAGCCGAAGCTGGTGCGGCACAGCCAGCGCAGCTATCCGGTCGGTCATCTCTCGACCATGTACTGGATCGGCCTGCAGCCGGGCGACGTGCATCTCAACATCTCCTCGCCCGGCTGGGCCAAGCACGCCTGGAGCTGCTTTTTCGCGCCTTGGAATGCTGGCGCCACCGTGTTCGTGGTCAACCAGCCGCGCTTTGACGCCAAGTCGCTGCTTTCAACGATCGGCCGCTGCGGCGTCACCACGCTGTGCGCGCCGCCGACGGTGTGGCGCCTGTTCATCCAGGAGAAGCTGTCGACCTTCAAGGTGTCGCTCCGCGAGGTCTGCGGCGCCGGCGAGCCGCTCAACCCGGAAGTGATCGATCAGGTGCAGGCGGCATGGGGCCTGACCATTCGCGACGGCTATGGCCAGACCGAGACCACTGCGCTGGCCGGCAACTCGCCGGGCCAGAAGGTCAAGATCGGCTCGATGGGCCGGCCGCTGCCCGGCTATCGCGTCGCGATTACCGATCTCGACGGCAATCCGACCCGGGAGGGCGAGGTCACGCTGGTACTCGGTGCCGACAGGCCCGCTGGTCTGATGCAGGGCTATCAGGGCGATGACGGCAAGCTCTCCGGGGCCGACGGCGCGATCTATCGCAGCGGCGACGTCGTGTTCAGCGATGAGGACGGGTATTTGACCTTCGTCGGCCGCACCGACGACGTGTTCAAATCATCCGATTACCGCATCAGCCCGTTCGAACTGGAAAGCATCTTGCTTGAGCATGAGGCGGTCGCGGAAGCTGCTGTCGTGCCGAGCCCCGATCCGATCCGGCTCGCAATTCCGAAGGCCTATGTGCTGCTGGTCTCGGCGTCGAGCGCACGCCGGAAACGGCGCTGTCGATCTTTGGGCATCTGCACACCCGCCTGGCGCCGTTCAAGCGCATCCGCAAGATCGAGCTCGTCACCGAGCTGCCCAAGACCATCTCCGGAAAGATCCGCCGGGTGCAGTTGCGTCGCCTCGAACATGAGGATAATCGCGAGGACAGTTTGCGCGGCGTGGAGTTCCGCGAGGAAGAATTCCCGGAGCTGCAGAAGGTCCGCGCGACTGGATCGGAGAATTAGAAAAATGAACGAAGTCTGGAAGAAGCCGCCCGTGTCGCTGGAGACGTATCAGGGCATGGTCGGCAAGGAGATCGGCGTGTCGGCCTGGCACCTGATCGATCAGCAGCGGATCGATACCTATGCCGACGTGATCGAGGATCACCAGTTCATCCATGTCGACCCTGAGCGCGCGAAGGACACCCCGTTCGGCACCACGATCGCCCACGGTTTCCTGACGATGTCGCTGCTCAGTATCATGTCCTACCAGGTGATGCCCGTCATCGAGGGCACCACGATGGGCGTCAATTACGGCTTCGACAAGCTGCGCTTCATCTCGCCGGTGCGCTCCGGCAAGCGCGTCCGCGGACGCTTCGTGCTCGCCGAGGCCAAGCTGCGCAAGCCGACCGAGCTGGCGTCGCGCACGAACGTTACGGTCGAGATCGAAGGCGAGGAGAAGCCGGCGCTGGTCGCCGACTGGCTCGGCCTGATCTACTTCGCCTGAGCCGCTCCTTTCAGCGTCATGGCCGGGCTTGACCCGGCCATCCATCGCTGCTCAAAAGCTGTCAAATCGGCGCGCTGGTACCCTCTCCCCTTGTGGGAGAGGGTGCCTCGCGGAGCGAGGCGGGTGAGGGGTCTCTCTCCGCGAGCGCATCTGTGGAGAGAACCCCTCATCCGGCGCGCGATGCGCGCCACCTTCTCCCATAAGGGGAGAAGGGAAGAAAAGGCCTTCGATTGACCACATCACATTGGGAATTCTACGCATGACAATCAGGTTTGACGGACGCGTCGCCATCGTCACCGGCGCGGGCAATGGTCTCGGACGGGCGCACGCGCTGGGGCTCGCGAGCCGTGGTGCCAAGGTGGTGGTCAATGATTTCGGCGGCGCGCGCGACGGTACCGGCGCCTCGCTGTCGCCGGCTGAAGCTGTGGTCGAGGAGATACGGAAAGCGGGCGGCACCGCGATCGCCGACGGCGCCGACGTCTCGAACTTCGAGCAGGTCACGGCGATGGTCGAGCGCGCGACCAAGGAGTGGGGCAGCGTCGATCTGCTTTGCGCCAATGCCGGCATCCTGCGCGACAAGTCGTTCGGCAAGCTCGAAGTCGCCGATTTCCAGAAGGTGTTGGATGTCCATCTCGTCGGCAGCTTCTACTGCTGCAAGGCGGTGTGGGCCGGCATGCGCGACCGCAATTACGGCCGCATCGTGCTGACGACCTCGTCCTCAGGCCTTTACGGCAATTTCGGTCAGGCCAATTACGGTGCGGCGAAGGCCGGCATGGTCGGGCTGATGAACGTGCTCGCCGAAGAAGGCCGCAAGAACAACATCCGCGTCAACACCATCTCGCCGACGGCCGCGACCCGCATGACTGAGGAATTGCTGCCGCCGCAGGCGCTCGCGCTGATGAAACCGGAAGCGATTACGCCGGCGGTGGAATATATGCTGAGCGAGGACGCGCCGACCCGCACCATCATGGGCGCCGGCGCCGGCTCGTTTGCGGTGATCAAGATCCTGGAGACCGAGGGCATCAACCTGCCGCCCTCCGAATGGACCCCCGACGCCATCGCCGCGCATTTCGCTGAGATCAGCGACATGTCGAAAGCCAGGGCGTTGCAGGGCGCGTTCGAGCAGACGCAGAAATATGTCGCCCAGGCGGCGGCAAGAGCAGGGATCAAGCTGTAACGCGACGTCGCGTCGCCGCACTCAACCGTCATGGCCGAGCTTGACCCGGCCATCCACGTCGTGAGGGCTGCGCAAGTTCTTCGTGGATGCCTGGGTCAAGCCCGGGCATGACGGCCGTTTTGCGGTACGAGAATCCTGCCTAAACTCAAGCCATGCCTTCCGCTCCACACCAAGTTGCCGTCATCGGCGCCGGCCCCGCCGGCCTGATGGCGGCTGAAGTGCTGGCGCAGGCCGGCGCGCTGGTCACGATCTACGACGCGATGCCGTCGGCTGGCCGCAAATTCCTGATGGCCGGCCGCGGCGGCCTCAATCTCACCCACAGCGAGCCGCTGCCAAAATTCCTCGCGCGCTATCGCGAGGCGATGCCGCATCTTGAGGCCGCCATCGAAGCGTTCCCACCGCAAGCGTTGCGCGACTGGAGTGAGGCGCTGGGCCAGCCGACCTTTGTCGGCTCCAGCGGCCGTGTCTTCCCGAAAGCGTTCAAGGCCTCGCCGCTGCTGCGCGCCTGGCTGCGCCGGCTAGACGGCGCAGGTGTGCGGCTGTTGCTGCGGCATCGCTGGAGCGGGTGGGACAATGACGGCCGCCTGCTGTTTCAAACGCCGGAAGGAACGCGCGCCGCTGAAGCCCGCGCCACCATCCTGGCGCTCGGCGGCGCGAGCTGGCCGCGGCTCGGGTCTGATGGCGCATGGGTGGATGTGCTGACGGCGAAAGGCGTAAGAGTCTCGCCGCTGCGGCCGGCCAATTCCGGCTTCACCGTCGCCTGGTCGGATATCTTCCGCGATCGCTTCGAGGGCCAGCCGCTCAAGAGCGTTGCGTTAAGCTTCGGCGAGCAGCAGGTACGGGGAGAAGCCATCATCACCCGCACCGGCATCGAGGGAGGCGCCATCTACGCGCTATCGGCCGATCTGCGCGAGGCGATCCTCCGTGATGGCGAGGCAACGCTCCATATCGCCTTGAGGCCCGATCTCTCAATCGATGAACTCGCCGCAAAGCTATCAACGCCGAAAGGCAAACAATCATTCTCGAACTTCCTGCGCAAGACCGCAAATCTGTCGCCCGTCGCCATCGGCCTGCTGCAGGAAGCGGCGAAAGCATCAGGTGAGTCTTTGCCCTTGCAGCCTCCCGCCGATCTCGCCCGCCTCATCAACGCCGTACCGTTGCGTCTCACCGGCATCGCGCCGATCGGCCGCGCCATCTCCACCGCCGGTGGCATTGCATTCGACGAGCTCGACGACAATTTTATGCTCCACCGCTTGCCCGGCATCTTCCCCGCCGGCGAGATGCTCGACTGGGAAGCCCCAACCGGCGGCTATCTCTTGCAAGCATCGTTTGCGACCGGTGCCGCTGCGGGGCAGGGCGTGATGAGATGGCTCGATGCGTAGGATGGGTAGAGCGCTCGCCCGTTTGTCCGGCGGCAAATTCTCAACAGCCGGCATACATCGCTCAATATAAAATGAAAGAAAATCTTTCAGCTTCGCATAGTCCAGTTCAGATTCGTCTGGCATCCCAACCATCCGTCACTGTCCGCGAGCCCTTGGCGCTGGCTGTGGTCAACTATGGTCCGGTGAACACCGGCTCAACCGTGATATTTTTCAGTTTCCGGTCTTCATCCAAGTGAATCTTTATCCATGCGTCCTTCTGGGTCATAAATCCACCGCCCCAAATGAAATGTATCATCGCATACACTTCATCAGTTCTCTCGACATAGCTATGTTCAATCTTATTTTCCGTGAAATATCTGCCTATTTCCGAAAGTGGTGTTTCGCGGGGCAGATCGATCGTCACCCTCTCGTTGATCTGCTCGAGAGTGAGCCAGTTGTTGAGCCTGTCTGCACGCAAAAACACAACCAGCCCCCAAATGGTACATATGGAAAATATCAATCCGACTGCGGCAGCCACGGGGTGCCTGATTGCAGCGAGCAATCTCTTCATAAGTTATATCTTCCGGATGATTGCTGAGCGAGCATCTCTTTAACAAGACTACCGAGAATTGTATATTTTTTTCGTTCTGCTTAAGCAACGCCGTCGCTTCAGTGCCGCACTGTGTCCTGATCCGGGGTGCCTCACCGGCATCGCGCCGATCGCCCGCGCCATCTCCACCGCTGGCAGCATCGCCTTCGATGAACTCGACGACAACTTCATACTTCGCCGTTTGCCCGTTTTCTTCGCGGCCGGCGAGATGCTGGGCCTGGGAAGCCTGACCGGCGGGGATTTATTGCAGGCGTCATGTGCGACCGGCGCCGCCGCAGGGAAGGACGTGCGCGCAGCGAAGGCGCTGCACGACGTCTGGATTTTTGCGCAGTGCGGCACGGTTTGCACTGCCATCAGTTCGACGGTTGTGCTCTCCTTGGCTGCGCGACCTCTCGCGGACCGCTTCGCCCCCAGCCGCGGTTGACGGAGAGGAATCATGCCTCGACGTTGATCCCACGACGACGCCGGGGCACGATCGCTTGTTCATGAGCGGAGCTGGAGTGGCAGCCATGGTGCAGAACCTCGTAGCCGGACTGGTCGTGGTGGCTTTGATTATCATGGGCGTGCTTGCCTACGCCCAGAAACATGAAGGATGCTTGCACGGGCACTCGCTCCAAACCTTCAAGCCCTGCGGATCAGTCAGTGTTGAAATGTAGCGCTGGCCGCGACGCTACGAACGCTTGTCGATTCTTGCACGAGCCACTTTGCTCGATTGAGAGAGCAAACGAACGCCCGCATTTTAGGCGGGCGTTCGTTATCTCATCGGGGCCTATGCCTAAATTCCGTTCGGCGTACAGGCCATCAGCAACTTGGCAGACTCGAGAAGCTGATGTTGGCTTGAGCCTTTGATTATCCGGCTTAGGTTCGGCAGTACAAAGACGATTTCGTCATCGTCTCGCATAGTATAGTGATTATCGTGCTCTTCTTCGGTGATGATGACGGCACGCCTCAGTGCCATGCCGGTTTCTCGATTAATCAGTTCCGTAGCCTCATCTACGGCCTGTTTCGTCGGAATGTTGCTGTCGGGGTCCCGGTCCAATATGTGTCCACGGTTGTTCCACACCTCAACGATCACTCTCGGAAGGTCGGTGTCGGGGTAGGAAAGAGTTGGCTGTGTGATGTCTCTATCTTCCGTGCCCCGAGCTGTCTTCACTTTCCTGATGACGGCCACGGTCAATTCCTCCCTAATGAAAAGCATTTTGCAGTAGGGCGCTACCCAGTCGTAGTAATTTATGCCTGCAAGCTAGCGTTGTACATGCGCCAGATTAGCGCGTGAATTAGACAGCGCTTCTGTCATATGGGTGCTGCAGTCGACCGCCATGTCCAGCTATCGCAGCTTTCCGCGCGCGGCGACCGGCAGCGTGCCGATGATTTCCTCGCCGCGCACCATCACCACCTCGTCCATCATGTTGACGACGACGCAGACGTGATTGGGTACGATGCGGACGACGTCGCCGACATTGGGACGCGTGTTGCTGCGGGAGAGATCGAGGAAGCCGTGCTCCTCGGCGAACTTCGCGATCTTGGCCTCGGGATGTTCGAGGATCAGCCCGTGGCCTTCGAGTCCGCCGGTGTCGGTGGTCAGCGTCTTCGAGCCGGCATCGAGGATGCCGCGCTCGGGGGCGGCGCGGCTCACCACCGTCGAATAGATGTGCAGCGCGCAGTCGTCCCAGGTGGCGACGCCGGCGGCGACCTGCATGCGGTCGTTGTAGATATAGGTGCCGAAGCGATGCTCGGTCGCGCCCTTCAGCTTGCCGAGATTCTTCAGGTTCGGCGTGCCGCCGGTGGAGACGATGGTCGCGTCAAGCCCGTGGGCGCGCACGCCGGCCAGCGCCTCGTCGAAGAAATTCTGCGCGTCCGCCCAGCCGGTCTCGGTCGGATACAGCATGAAGCCGGCAAA
Source organism: Bradyrhizobium sp. LeoB3 (assembly GCF_055456055.1). Classification (NCBI taxonomy): domain Bacteria; kingdom Pseudomonadati; phylum Pseudomonadota; class Alphaproteobacteria; order Hyphomicrobiales; family Nitrobacteraceae; genus Bradyrhizobium; species Bradyrhizobium sp. LeoB3. Next base: position 21,193 of record NZ_JBVBEF010000073.1, on the reverse strand, counting down.
CTGTAGCCCCTTGCCGACGGCGATCTCGCGCGCCAATGCGACGGCTTCTGCCGGAGTCTCGACGCCGGCGCGCTTGCGCCCCGTATCGCATTCGACCACGACCGACAGGGTGCGGCCGGACGCAGCCGCCGCTTTCGGCAGGTCGGCGACGACAACCGAATTGTCCGCCGCCACGGTGACGTTTGCTTTCCCCTGCAGCGCGCCCAGCCGCGCCATCTTCTCGTCGCCCAGTAAATTGTAGCTGATCAGGATGTCGGAGATCCCGGCATCCGCCATGATCTCGGCCTCGCCGAGCTTCTGGCAGGTGATGCCCTTGGCACCGGCCGCGATCTGCATCTGCGCCAGCATCGGGTTCTTGTGGGTCTTGATATGCGGACGATGCGCCACGCCGGCCGCATCGCACGCCGCCTGGATCCGCGCGATGTTGCGTTCGACGCGGTCCATGTCGATCACGGCACAGGGCGTGCCGTATTCGCGGGCGATCTTTGCGGCGAGGGGAGTGGTCATGGATTATGCCTGTTCAATTTCTTCGCGCAGCACTTCGAGTTCGAGCCAGCGGTCTTCGGCGGCGGAAAGCTCCTGCTGCGCCTTGGCGATCGCGGCGGAGGCGTCGTCGAATGTCTTGCGATCCTTTGCGTAGAGGTTCGGATCGTCAAGCAGCTTCTGCTGCTTTGCGATTTCCGCGTGCAATTTCTCGATCGTCTTCGGCAATGTCTCCAGCGCGTGCTTCTCGTTGAAGCTCAGCCGCCGCTTTGGCGTAGCCGTCGGCGCCGCAGCCTTCGCTTCCTTTTTCTCCTCGACAACCGCTGTCTTCGCCGGCTCGCGCTTCAGATCCGCGCCGCGCTGCGCCAGCATGTCGGTGTAGCCGCCCGCATATTCGATCCAGCGGCCATCGCCCTCGGGCACGATCACCGATGTGACGACGCGATCGAGGAAATCGCGGTCGTGGCTGATCAGGATCACCGTGCCCTCGTAATCGCCGAGCATCTCCTCGAGCACGTCGAGGGTTTCGAGATCGAGGTCATTGGTCGGCTCGTCCAGCACCAGGAGGTTCGAGGGTTTTGCAAGCGCGCGAGCCAGCATCAGCCGGCCGCGCTCGCCGCCGGAGAGCACTTCCAGTGGCGTGCGGATCTGTTCCTGCGAGAACAGGAAGTCCTTCATGTAGCTGACGACATGCTTCGGCTTGCCACCGACCATCACATGGTCGCCGCGACCGCCGGTCAGGGCTTCCGACAGCGTCGATTTCGGATCGAGGCTTTCGCGGTGCTGGTCGAGCGTTGCCATTTCAAGGTTGACGCCGAGCCGCACGCTGCCGGCATCGGGTGCCTCCGCGCCGGTCAGCAGGTTGACCAGCGTGGTCTTGCCGGCGCCGTTCGGGCCGACGATGCCGACGCGGTCGCCGCGCTGGATGCGGATCGAGAAATCCTCCACGATGTTGCGCTCGCCGAATGCCTTGCCGATGCTCTTCGCCTCGATCACCAGCCGTCCGGATTTGTCTGCCTCGGCAGCAGCGAGATTGGCGCTGCCCGCGGTGCCGCGATAGTTCCGCCGCTGCGCGCGCAGCGTATGGAGATTGGCAAGCCGCTTGACGTTGCGCTTGCGTCGTCCGGAGACGCCGTAGCGCAGCCAGTGCTCCTCGTTGACGATCTTGCGGTCGAGCTTGTGCTGATCGCGCTCTTCCTCCGCCAGCACTTCGTCGCGCCAGCTCTCGAACGCGCCGAAGCCGCGGTCGATCTGCCTGATTTGGCCGCGGTCGAGCCAGGCGGTCCCGCGCGACAAATTGGTGAGGAAGCGGCGGTCGTGGCTGATCAGCACCAGCGCCGAGCGCCGGTTCTGCAATTCGCCTTCCAGCCATTCGATGGTCGGCAGATCGAGATGGTTGGTCGGCTCGTCCAGCAGCAGGATGTCGGGCGAGGGCGCTAGTGCCCGCGCGAGCGCCGCGCGACGCGCCTCTCCACCGGAGAGATGGGCGGGATCTTCGTCGCCGTGCAGTCCGAGCTGCTCGAGCAGATAGCGCGCCTGATAATGGTCATCGCCGGGTCCAAGACCGGCTTCCACATAGGCGAGCGTGGTGGCGTGATCGCCGAAATTCGGCTCCTGCGGCAGATAGCGGATGGTCGCGCCGGGCTGCACGAAACGGCTGCCGGCGTCAGGCTCGACCAAACCGGCCGCGATCTTGAGCAGCGTCGATTTGCCGGAGCCGTTGCGCCCGATCAGGCACACGCGCTCTTCGGCCGAGACCGAGAGCTCGACGCCCGTGAGTAGCGGCGTGCCGCCGAACGTCAGCCTGATGTCCTTGAGCTGGATCAGGGGCGGCGCCATCAGTTTTGTCCCGTTACGGTTTGTTCGGCGCGGCGGCGCTGGATGCGGCGGATCGCGGTATCGAGTGCCGAGAGGAACGCCGAGCGGTCGCGCGGCGAGAATGATCGTGGCCCGCCGGTGATCTCGCCGGACGAACGCAGGTCGGTCATCAGATTGCGCATCGCCAGCGTCATACCGATCGATTGCTCCGTGAATGGTTTGCCGTTTGGCGCAATCACGTCCGCGCCCGCCTTCACGCAGCGGCTCGCCAGCGGAATATCGGCGGTGATCACGATGTCGCCGTCTCCAGCGCGCTCGGCGATCCAGTCGTCAGCGGCGTCCATGCCGGAACCGGCGGCGATGCGTTCGATCAGCGGGTCCTGCGGCACGCGGATGAAATTGCCCGCCACCACGCTGACGGCAAGGCCGTGCCGGAGCGCGACGCGATAGACCTCGTCCTTCACCGGACAGGCGTCGGCATCGACATAAATGCGGGTGGGGTTTTCAGTCGGCATCACTGTTTGGCGGTTCATTCGTGGGCCGCATGTAACCCATCGGGGGGAAAATTGCGAGGCCGCCCACAGGCTTGCCACGGACGGTTGATGGCGTACGATCTTGTCAGAAAATAACCGAAATGAGGGAACCCCATGAGCAATCCGGAAACCTACCGCGTCTCGGCCTATAACACCTCGAAGGAGTCCGAGAACAAGATCCATGACGACACGGTGGCGCGGCGGTACGGCTTCTCGGGCGGGCTGGTCCCCGGCGTCGACGTCATGGCCTATATGATGCATCTACCGGTTGCGACATGGGGCCGCGATTTCCTCGGGCGCGGCTTGATCGACGCGCGTTTCCTCAAGCCGGTCTATGACGGCGAGCAGGCCGAGGTGAGGGGCGAGGCGCGCGATGGCGCGCTGTCGATCGAGGTGTTCAGCCGCGGAGAGCTTTGCGCCACCGGCAGCGCGTCGTTGCCGGCTGCGGCGCCCGCTGTTTCGATCAAGGATTACATCGAGGTCGCCGCAGTCGCCGAGCGCAAGCCGGTGAATGCCTCATCCTACGAAGTCGGCAAATGGCTCGGCACCCGGCCGTACACCTGGGCGGGTGACGCTGCGGCGGGATATCTCGCCGATATCAGGGAAACCCACACGATCTACACGCACGAAAAGCTTGGCCATCCCGGCATGCTGCAGAAGGTGATGAACAAGCTCCTGGTTGACAACGCCATCCTCGGCCCCTGGATTCACGTCGGCGGCCGGATGCAGCTCCTCTCGGCCGCGAAGACCGGCGATGAGCTGACGGCCCGCGCGAAGGTAACTGCGAACTATGACAAGAAGGGCCACCGCTTCGTCGAGCTCGACGCGATCGTGGTCGCCAACGGCACCACGCCGCTGGCGCATTGCTGGCACATCGCGATATCTCAACCACGAGAGCAGGCCGCGGCGTGATTCGACGCGTCATTGCCGGGCTTGACCCGGCAATCCATCACGCTTGAAAGACTCTTCTCTGGAGATGGATGCGCGGGTCAAGCCCGCGCATGACGAGTGTTGGTGGTTGTAGGCTTCTGCCGCCATTGCCACCTGCTCCACTGAAGCGTCAGGCCGCCTGCGCCTTCTTCGCATCCTCGATCGCGCGCCACACTTTTTCCGGCGTCAGCGGCATGTTGATGTGCTTGATGCCGTGCTCCGACAGCGCATCCACCACCGCATTCACCACCGTGGCAAGGCTGCCCGCGCAGCCGGCCTCGCCGCAGCCTTTGGTGCCGAGCGGATTGCTCTTCGCCGGCGAGGGATGATCGCCGACCGCCATGGGCGGAATGTCCTCGGCGCGCGGCAGCGCGTAGTCCATGAACGAGCCGGTGATCGGCTGGCCGGAGGCGTCGTAATTGACCTCTTCCATCAGCGCCTGGCCGATGCCTTGCGCGACGCCGCCGTGCAACTGGCCCGCGACGATCATCGGATTGACGATGGTGCCGAAGTCGTTGACGCCGGTGTAGCGCACGATCCTGATCACGCCGGTGTCCGGGTCGATCTCGACCTCCGCGACGTGGCAGCCGTTGGGGAAGGTGGACGGCGTCTCCTTGGTGGCGTGGTCGACGTCGAGCGTATCAGGCCCGCCCTCGGCAATCTGGCCCTCACGCATCCGCTGGGCGAGCTCCATGATGCCGATCGAGCGGTCGGTGCCGGCGATAGTGAAGCGGCCGCCGGCAAATTCAATGTCGGCTTCGGATGCTTCCATCAGATGTCCGGCGGCTTTCTTGCCTTTCTCGATGACGAGCGCGGAGGCTTCGACGATGGCCTGTCCGGTCGCGGTGATCGAGCGCGAGCCGCCGGTGCCGTTGCCGAACCGCACCAGATCGCTGTCGCCTTGCTCAAGCTTGATCTTATCGAAGGGAACACCGAGCTGGTCGGACAGCACCTGCGCGAATGGCGTGGCATGGCCCTGGCCGTAATCGAGCGTGCCGGTGGTGAGCGTCACCGATCCATCCGGATCGAAGGTGATCTTGCCGAGCTCGCCGCTCGGCGGCGCGGTGACCTCAAGGTAGGAGCCGACCGCGATGCCCCGCAATTTGCCATTCTTCTTGCTCTCCCGCTTGCGCTTACCGAAATTCTCGTAGTCCGAAATCTCCAGCGCCTTCTCGAACACGCCCTGGAAATCGCCGCTGTCATAGGTGACGCCTGATGCGGCCGGGAAGGGCAGTTGTGAAGGCTTGATGAAATTGCGCTTCCGCAAGGTCAGCCGGTTGATGCCCATCTCGTCGGCGGCCTTATCGATCAGCCGCTCCATGTAGTAATTGGCCTCGGGCCGGCCGGCGCCGCGATAGGCGCCCATCAGCGTGGTGTTGGTCAAGACCGTCTTGATGTCGACGCCGAGCAGCGGCGTGCGGTAGACGCTGGCCAGATTCTTGCCGGTGTTGAGCGACAGCGGCCCGGGCGCGACGCCGGTGATGTAGGCGCCGAGATTGCCGTAGCCAGAAAGCCGCACTGCCAGGAACTTGCCGTCGGCATCGAGCGCCAGCTCGGCATGGATGAGCTGGGCGCGGCCCTGGCTGTCCGAGAGGAAGCTGGTCGAGCGCTCGTCGGTCCATTTCACGGGACGTCCGAGCTCCTTCGCCGCATGCGCGATGCAGGCATACTCGGGATAGCTGAGATTCTTCATGCCGAAGGAGCCGCCGACATTGGCGGTGAGGATCCGCACCTTCTCCGGCGGCACGTTGAGGATTTTTGCCAGCGTCGTCTTGTTGCCGGAAACGCCCTGGGTCGGTACCTGCAGCGTATAGCGCTCGGTTGTCTTGTCGTAGACCGCGAGCGCCACGCGCGGTTCCATCGAGACCACGGCGACGCGGGTGTTGACGATGTCGAGCTTGGTCACATGCGCGGCGCTGGCGAAGGCGGCATTGATCTTGTCGGTGTCGCCATAGTGGTAGTCGAGCGCGACATTGTTCGGGATGTGGTCGTAGAGCTGCGGCGCGCCGGGCTGGGCGGCCTCGGCGGCATCGGTCACCGCCGGCACCGATTCGATGTCGACCTCGACGGCTTCGGCCGCATCGCGCGCCTGCGCGGCCGTTTCAGCCACCACGAAGGCGACGGGATCGCCGACGAAGCGGACCTTGTCGGTCGGCAGCGGCAGGCGGTTGGTCTGCAGCAGCGGCGAGCCATCCCGGCTCTTCAGCGGCATGCCGCAGGTGAACGGGTTGTAATTGGCGGCCGCGAGGTCGGCCCCGGTCCACACCCCGAGCACCCCCGGCATTGCCCTGGCGGCGGCGGTGTCGATCCCCTTGATGACGCCGTGGGCGTGGGAGGAGCGCACCATCCAGCAATAGGCTTGGCCGGGCAGGGAGAAATCGTCGGTGTATTTGCCGTTGCCGCGCACCAGCGTGTCGTCCTCCTTGCGGCGGACCGGTTGCCCGACACCGTATTTTTGCAGTGCGATAGCGTTTTCGAGGGCCGCGGAAGATGTGTGATCTTGCATGGTAAATAACCTGAAATGCCGCGATTTGGAGCAATTTCGCGGTGTTTCGACCAGATAACGTAGGGTGAGTTCAGCGACAACGCCCGATTAGGCATGTCGCGTGTGATGATTTGTTGCGTAGGCCTTTGGCGCTGCTAAAGTTTCCGTGAACGGAAATTCTTCGGCGGGCGCCTGCGCCGGCGGAAAGACAGTGTTGATGAAGGATGATACGCGGCCTTGCGTCGGCCTTTCGGCCCGCGAGAGCCCGCCAGGGTTGGCTACGGCGGCCGTCGAAAGCGGCGTCTACGCCGCGCTTGACCTTGGCACCAACAATTGCAGGCTCCTGATCGCTTGTCCCACCGGGGACGGGTTCCGCGTGGTCGACTCTTTTTCCCGCATCATCCGGCTCGGCGAGGGCATTTCGGCGACCGGTTCCATCAGCGACGCCGCAATCGAGCGCGCGATCGCCGCGCTCTCGATCTGCAGCGACAAGATCCGCTACCGAAAGGCGAGGCGCCTGCGGCTGATCGCGACCGAGGCTTGCCGTGCCGCCGCCAATGCCGACAGTTTCCGCGCGCGTGTCGCGGCCGAGACCGGCATCAAGCTCGAGGTGATCGACCGCGAGACCGAGGCGACGCTGGCCGTGATCGGCTGTTCGCCGCTGCTCGACCGAAGAGGCCGCGGCGCGATCCTGTTCGACATCGGTGGCGGCTCCACCGAACTGGTGCGGATCGAACGCGATCCAGCAAGGCCCGATGCTGCGCCCTGGATCAAGGCCTGGATGTCGATCCCGTTTGGCGTGGTCAGCCTTGCCGAGCAATTCGGCGGCCGTGATGTCACAAAACAGTTATATGCGCGGATGGTCGCCGAGGTCGCGCAATATGTCGCCCCGTTCGCGACCGAGCACGGCTCCGATTTGCGCGACATGCATCTGCTGGGCACGTCGGGCACGGTGACGACCCTTGCCGGCGTATTCCTCAATCTGCCGCGCTACGATCGCCGACGCATCGATGGCATCTGGATGAGCGACGCCGACGTGACCGCGACGATTCAAAATCTGCTTGGCATGAGCTATGAGGAGCGCATCAATAATAGCTGCATCAGCATCGAGCGCGCCGACCTCGTGCTGGCGGGCTGCGCGATCCTCGATGCCGTCAGGAACGCATTCCCGCTGCCGCGGCTGCGCGTTGCCGACCGCGGCCTGCGCGAGGGCATGCTGGTCGAGATGATGCGCGAGGACGGCGCGCTGAAGTCGTGCCTGCACGTGCCGTAGCGGGATCGGGATAGGTTATGGCGAAAGATTCGACCGGCCGGCTGCACGTCACCGTGAAGAGCGGCGGCAAGCGGAAATTGTCCTCAAAACTCTGGCTGGAGCGCCAGCTCAACGATCCCTATGTCGCGAAAGCCAAGGCGCAGGGCTACCGTTCGCGCGCGGCCTTCAAGCTGACCGAGATCGACGACAAATATCGCCTGCTCAAGCCGGGCATGACTGTCGTCGACCTCGGCGCTGCGCCCGGCGGCTGGAGCCAGGTCGCGGCCAAGCGCGTCGGCTCGGCCGATGGCAAGGGCAAGGTGATCGCAATCGACCTCCTGGAAATGGGAGAGATTCCCGGCGTCACCTTCGCGCAGCTCGATTTCCTCGACAACGACGCGCCGGAGAAGCTGATCGCGATGATGGGCGGCCGCGCCGACATCGTGATGTCCGACATGGCCGCCAACACCACCGGTCACCGCAAGACCGACCAGCTCCGCATCGTCGGCCTGGTCGAGACCGCCGCAGCCTTTGCCTGCGACGTGCTCAGCCCCGGCGGCGCGTTCCTCGCAAAGGTGTTTCAGAGCGGCGCCGATGCCGAACTGCTCGCGCAGTTGAAGCGCGATTTCTCGACCATCCGCCACGTGAAGCCCGCCGCCAGCCGGCAGGATTCCTCGGAGCGTTACGTGCTGGCGACGGGATTTCGTGGCGGAGTAAAGGGATAGGTGGTCTCGCGCGTCATGGTCGGGCATATCCCGGCCATCCACGCTCTTTTCTTCGTATCGACACGAAGTACGTGGATGCCCGGGACAAGCCCGGGCATGACGGCGGTGAGACCGTCAACTACCCGGCACCCAACGCGACCGCGATGTTGTACGTCGCAAGGCTCGCCAGATACGCCAGCGCCAGCATGTAGAAGAACGTCACTGCCATCCATCGCCAGCCGCCGGTCTCGCGGCGGATCACCGCGAGCGTCGAGGCGCATTGGGGGGCGAAGATGTACCAGACCAGCAGCGACAAAGCGGTGGCGAGGCTCCATTTGGTGGCGAGCACATGGCCGATCTGGTCGGCGGCTTCCTTGCCGCCTTCGATGGCGTAGACGGTGCCAAGCGCTGCCACCGCGACCTCGCGGGCGGCCATGCCGGGGATCAGCGCCACCGCGATCTGCCAGTTGAATCCGAGCGGCGCCAGCAGTGGCTCAATCGCCTTGCCGATGATCGCGGCGAGGCTGTAGTTGATGGCGGGTCCCTCGGCGCCGGCCGGCGCGGTCGGGAACGAGGCCAGGAACCAGATCAGCACCATCATCGAGAAGATCGTTGTGCCGGCCCGCTGCAGGAACATCTTCGCCCGCGTGTAGACGCCGATGGCGATGCTCTTCAGCCGCGGTAGTTTGTAGTCGGGCAATTCGAGCATGAAGGGCGCAGGGGCGTAATCTCGCAGCATGAAGAATTTGACCAGGAACGAGACGCCGAGCGCGCTGGTGATTCCAGCCGCATAGAGGCCGAACAGGACGAGGCCGCGCAGGTTGAACCAGCCCCAGACATCGCGGTCCGGAATGAACGCAGAGATGATCAGCGTGTACACGGGAATGCGTGCCGAGCAGGTCATCAATGGCGCGATCAGGATGGTGGTCAGGCGGTCGCGCCGGTTGTCAATCACGCGCGTCGCCATGATGCCGGGGATCGCGCAGGCAAAGCTCGAGAGCAGCGGAATGAAGGCGCGGCCGTGCAGGCCGGCGCCGCCCATGATGCGGTCCATCAGGAACGCCGCGCGGGCCATGTAGCCGAAATCTTCCAGCAGCAGGATGAACAGGAAGATGATGATGATCTGCGGCAGGAACACGATGACGCTGCCGACGCCGGAAATGACGCCGTTCTGAAGGAAGCTCTGCAGCAGCCCTTCCGGCAGCGTGTCATGCACGAACTGGCCGAGCGCGTCGAAGGCCGAGGATAACAGCTCCATCAGCGGCTGTGCCCACGCGAACACCGCCTGGAACATCAGGAACAGGATCAGCGCGAGGATGAAAAGTCCCGCCACCGGATGCAGCACCACCGCGTCGATCCGGGCGGTCCAGGTGTCGGGCTTGGCTGGTAGCGTGACGGCGGAGTTGATGATGCGGTCGGCCTCGCGCTGGGTGGCGCGCAACTGGGAGGCGGTGAGCGGCTGCCATCGATTCGGCCCGGCGGGTGTCTGCTCCTGCGCCGCGATCTCGTCGGTTCGACGCAACAGTTCCGCGATCCCGCCCTTGCGAACCGCGATCGAGGTCACGACGGGCACGCCGAGCGCCTCGGACAACTTAGGCACATCCACGCTCACACCGCGGCGGGCCGCAATGTCGAACATGTTGAGCACCAGCATCATCGGCCGGCCGGTGTTCTTCAGCTCCAGCAGCAGGCGGATCGTCAGCCGCAAATTGGTCGCGTCCGCGACACAGAGGATGAGGTCGGGGACGGCCTCGCCAGGGGTGCGGCCCAGCACCATGTCGCGGGTGATTTCCTCATCCGGGCTGCGCCCGCGCAGCGAATAGGTGCCGGGCAGGTCCACCAGCGAAACCTGCCGTCCGGCGGGGGTGACGAAAAAACCTTCCTTGCGCTCGACGGTCACGCCCGGATAGTTCGCGACCTTCTGGCGGCTGCCGGTCAGCGCATTGAAAAGAGAGGTCTTGCCGCTGTTGGGCGTGCCAACCAGCGCGAGATGCAGGAGTGGGGCTTCCATCGCGTTTCCGCTCGCTCCATCAGGCGACGATGATCGCCATGGCCTCGCGCCGACGGAGGGCGATCGTGACGTTTTCGACCCTGACCGCGATCGGGTCGCGTCCAACGATTCCCTCGTGCAGCACCTCGACCCGGGCGCCCTCGACGAATCCGAGCTCGATCAACCGGCTCTCAAGCTCGTGGCCGGCGAGCGCGGAAGCCGCGTCAGCTACGGCCAGACGCTGGATCACGCCCGAATATCCCCGCTTGGCCAAACCCAAGGGCTGAGATGTTCGGATATCGGTTTGTTCGCTCATCGCACGTGTTTTCCAGTCGGGCGCAAAAGGGTCAAGCGCTGCGATCAACACGAAGCTGGGATTTAGAACGATTACAAGCTGTAGGAACCGGCGACTATCCCAATCGCTGATCCCGCGCGTCCTGCGTGCCTTCGGTTGCGGCCTTCACGGCGGCGGTGGCCGCGCCCTTGCGGCTGGAGATCTCGACCGCCTTGCGGCCCGAGATCTCGTGGCCGGCATCGTCTGGCATCTGCCAGAAGAACCAGGCTGACGCCGCGGAGATGACCGCGACAACCAGGAAAGCCGGTGCGAACATGGTCGCGTTCAAGTCGCTCGCGCCATCCAGCCACATCGTCGTCTCGACGGAGAACGCGCCGACCGCGACGCCAGCGGAGATCGCGAGTTGCTGGTTGACGCTGACCAGCGTGGTCGCCCGGCTCATCTGCGCCGGCTCGACCTCGGCATAGGCGACCGTGTTGATGGCGGTGAACTGCAGCGAGCGGAAGAAGCCGCCGACCACCAGGATGATCATGATCAGGAGCAGCGGGGTCGCCGCCGTGAACAGCGCGCAGGCGGCAAGGAAGAGCGAACTTATTACCGCATTGACCGTCATCAGGTTGCGGAAGCCGAAGCTGCGGATGATGCGTGCGGCAAGCGTCTTCATGCCCATGGCGCCGACGGCGGACGCGAAGGTGACGAGGCCCGACTGGAATGGCGACAGCCCGAAGCCGACCTGCATCAGCAAAGGCAGCAGGAACGGCAGGGCGCCGACGCCGAGGCGGAACATGAAGCCGCCGATGATGCTGGCGCGCAGTGTCGACAGGTTCAGCAGCGAGAAATCCAGCACGGGCGATCCGGTCCGTCGCGCGTGGATAACGTAAAGCGTCATCGAGATCGAACCGACCGCGATCAGCGAGGCGACGACCGTCCATGGCAAAAGGTTGAGGCCGGCGACCGAAAGCCCGAAGGCGATGCCGGCAAGGCCGATGCCGGCGAGCACGAGGCCATAGAGATCGAACGGCTCCGGATTCTCGCTCTTGATCGGATCGATGTATTTCAGCGCCATGAAGATGCCGAGGAAGCCGATCGGAATGTTGATCAGGAAGATCCAGTGCCAGGAGAAATAGGTGGTGATGAAGCCGCCGAGCGGTGGCCCGATCACGGGACCGATCAATGCCGGCACCGTCACCCACGCCATGGCGTTGACCAGCGCGCTCTTGTCGACCGAGCGCAATAGCACCAGCCGCCCGACCGGCGTCATCATCGCCCCGCCGAGGCCCTGCAGGATGCGCGCGAACACGAAATCGGTGACCGAGGACGATAGCGCGCAGCCGATCGATCCCAGCATGAACACGCCGACCGCTCCTGCAAAAACCATCCGCGCGCCGAACCGGTCGGCGGTCCACCCGCTCGCTGGAATGAAGACCGCAAGCGAGAGCAGATAGGAGGTGATCGCGAGCTTCAGCGTCAGCGGACTGGTGCCGATATCGGCCGCAATCGCCGGCAGTGACGTCGCGATGACCGTCGAATCCATGTTTTCCATGAATAGGGCCGTGGCGACGATCAGCGGGATCAGGCGTTGCTTGTCCATGGAGCCGGAGGCTTGAGAAGCGGGCGGGCGCGGAGGGGCTGTATCACCCCGCTACCGCACTGGCTATTGCGGAACCCGCATGACCACCTAGATCGTATGCGACGCTCGATTTTGCGTTTCCCGACCCGATTCCGCGCCGTAAGGGCGCGATGTCAGATTGGGACAGCCGCTGAAAAAGCCTGTGCATGGCTGGCAAACACTTTGATTCGTCATGTCGCCATGCTATCGACCAGCGTCAACCCCACCGATGGGCTCCGATTCGACGGCGATGCAGCAGGCAGCGCCGGGAGGCGGCGCTCATCCTTTTACGTTATCGCGGCGGATCGCCGCCGAAAGGAGTTGGCAATGGCGACGGTACAGGCATCCCCCGCGATCCGCGAGGCCTTCACGTTTGACGACGTGCTGCTGAAGCCCGGCCTATCGGACGTGCTTCCCTCCGAAGTCGACATCCGCTCCTACGTCACCCGCGCGATTCCGCTCAACATCCCCATCATCGCCTCCGCGATGGACACCGTCACGGAGGCGCGCATGGCGATCGCGATGGCGCAGTCCGGCGGCATCGGCGTGATCCACCGCAATTTCGATCCCGAGGGCCAGGCCGCGCAGGTGCGGCAGGTGAAGAAGTTCGAATCCGGCATGGTGGTCAACCCGCTGACCATCGGCCCCGACGCGACGCTCGCGGATGCGCTGACGCTGATGAAGGACCACGGCATCTCAGGCATTCCAGTAGTCACCGGCGCGGCCGAGAATGTCCCGGGCAAGCTGGTCGGCATTCTCACCAACCGCGACGTGCGCTTTGCGACCGATCCCAGGCAGAAGGTCTCGGAGCTGATGACGCGCGAAAACCTCGTGACCGTGCGCGAGGGCGTCAGCCAGGACGAAGCCAAGCGGATGCTGCACAAGCATCGCATCGAGAAGCTCTTGGTCGTCGACGATCAATATCGCTGCGTCGGCCTGATCACCGTGAAGGACATCGAAAAGGCGGTCGCGCATCCGCTGGCCGCAAAGGACGCACAGGGCCGCCTGCGCGTTGCCGCGGCGACCACGGTCGGCGAGGGCGGTTTCGAGCGCACCGAGCGCCTGATCGACGCCGGCGTCGATCTCATTGTCGTCGACACCGCGCACGGCCATTCGTCACGCGTGCTGGATGCCGTCAACCGCATCAAGCGGCTCTCCAACGCGGTGCAGGTGATCGCCGGCAATATCGCGACCAAAGACGGCGCGCAGGCGCTGATCGATGCCGGCGCTGACTCGATCAAGGTTGGCATCGGCCCGGGCTCGATCTGCACCACCCGCATCGTCGCCGGCGTCGGCGTGCCGCAGCTCACCGCGATCATGGATGCGGTCGAAGCGGCGAAGAAGGCCAATGTGCCTGTCATCGCCGACGGCGGCATCAAATATTCCGGCGATCTCGCCAAGGCGCTTGCCGCCGGCGCCGATATCGCGATGGTCGGCTCGCTGCTGGCCGGCACTGACGAGACTCCAGGCGAAGTCTTCCTGTGGCAGGGCCGCTCCTACAAGGCCTATCGCGGCATGGGTTCGGTCGGCGCGATGGCGCGCGGCTCGGCCGACCGCTACTTCCAGCAGGACATCAAGGATACGCTCAAGCTCGTGCCTGAAGGCATCGAAGGGCAGGTGCCCTACAAGGGCCCGGTCGCCAATGTGATGCACCAGCTCGCGGGCGGCCTGCGCGCCGCGATGGGCTATGTCGGCGCGAAGAACATCGCCGAATTCCACGAAAAGGCGGAGTTCGTCCGGATCACTGGCGCGGGACTTCGCGAGAGCCACGTCCACGACGTCACCATCACCCGCGAATCCCCGAACTATCCGGGCGGGGCGTAAGTCCTCTCGTCTTGTCATTCCGGGGCGGTCCGCCGGACCGAACCCGGAATCTCGCTTCCGATTGATTGGCTGCTTCGCTACGGTGACGCAAACAACGCAATCGGAGGAAACACCATGTCCCAGGGTCAGCGCATCGTTCTCGCCTCGCGTCCCGTTGGCGAGCCCAAACCATCCGACTTCCGCCTTGAGGAATATGCCGTGCCGGAGCCGGGCGCGGGCCAGGTCCTGCTCCGCACGATCTGGCTGTCGCTCGATCCCTATATGCGCGGGCGCATGAGCGATGGCCCGTCCTATGCGCAGCCGGTGCCGGTCGGCGGCGTGATGGAAGCCGGCACCGTGAGCGAGGTGGTCGCGTCCAACAATCCAGCCTTTGCCAAGGGCGACATCGTGCTGTCGCGCGCCGGCTGGCAGACGCATGCGCTCTCCGATGGCAAGGGCCTGTCCAAGATCGATCCGAAGCTTGCGCCGATCTCGACAGCGGTCGGCGTGCTCGGCATGCCCGGGATGACCGCGTACACGGGTCTGCTCGACATCGGCAAGCCGCAACCCGGCGAGACCGTGGTCGTGGCTGCAGCATCCGGCGCGGTCGGTTCGGCGGTGGGCCAGATCGCAAGGATCAAGGGCGCCCGCGCGATCGGCATCGCTGGCGGCAAGGACAAATGCGACTTCGTGAAGAACGAGCTCGGCTTCGACGATTGCCTCGACCATCGCGATCCCGACCTCGCTGCCAAGTTGAAGGAAGCCTGCCCGAAGGGCATCGACGTCTATTTCGAGAATGTCGGCGGCGCCGTATTCGACGCGGTGTTCCCGCTGCTCAACCCGTTCGCACGCGTGCCGGTCTGCGGCCTGATCGCGCACTACAACGATACCGAAAGCAAGCCGCCGAAATGGGCGGGTGCGATGATGCGCGCGATCCTGACCAAGCGCCTGACGTTCCGCGGTTTCATCGTCAGCGATTTCGCCGCGCGTCAGGGCGATTTCCTGCGCGATATGTCGGGGTGGGTGCGCGAGGGCAAGGTCAAGTACAAGGAGTTCGTCACCGAGGGTCTCGAGAGCGCACCCGAGGCGTTCATGGGCCTCTTGAGGGGCGCCAATTTCGGCAAGCAGCTCGTGCGCGTCGGGCCGGACAAGGCGTGAGCCATCACAGCTCAGCGAGCCCTGCGATCCATGGGTCGCAGTCCACCGACCTCGCGCATCGGTGAATGGAAATCAGGAACGCACTGCTGCTTGCGGCTGTTGGTGGCCGAGCATGATCCGAAAAAAGCCGGGAACATCCGCTCGCGATGACGCGAAGCGTTCCCGCGCGGGGATCATGCGCAACCAGCAAGCCAAGATGCCGGGAAGCCGAACACCATAGGTTCCTCGCATCGGAATGGAGCAGCTAATGAGAAGACTGGCAGTCCTATCAGCAGCACTGATTGCGACGGCGACGTTGGCAAACCCCGTGGCCGCCCGCGAGCGCTACGTGCAGCGACCCGCCGTGATGGATCCCGACCTGGCCGCCCCGGCCGCCCCGTATTACCGTAGCGGGCCGGCCTACTATCCGGGGCCGCGCGTCGGTGCATTCGCCACCGCACCCTGGGATAATTCCCCGCCGCCGGCGTACTACGGCTCGCCTTACGCGGCGCCGGGTTACGGCTACTGACCTCTGAGAAATCTGGAAGCAACTCCAGTCCGCCGCGCCAACGCGGCGGACTTTTTCATGCCGGCGCAGAAGTGTCGCAAGCCTCGGCAGGGGGCCCGGCGTACCCCAAAGGTCACAGCGTTAACCAAATGATTCTGGCGAGCGGTACCTTTGCTTGACTGTGCATGCAACACATTGAATCATCACATTATTTTCAGGTGTAGTCATGTTTGAAATCGGCATTTTCTGTGTCATTTTGCTGGCGGCCGGCTATGCGATGGCCATGTGGGTCATCGGCTGCCGCGCTGATGTTTTGCACGGCAAATTCGTCGAGGCTGAGCCCGAGTCCGAACCGTTCGGAATAGGTCCGCTGCTGCCGCCGCCCGCGCCGCGCTCCAGCGCGGACTCGCTGCAGGCCCTGCTGACAGTGATCCAGCAGGATCTGAACGACAGTCATCCAGCAGGATCAGAAGGATACGGCGCAGACTTAACGCGTCGGCCTAATCCGCCGCCATCTCTGCAAGCAGCGCGTCGAGGCTGATATCGACCTGGCCTTTCGCCCTGATGTGGCGAACCTCGAAACTGCCCGGCCGGAAGCGGTATTCGACAATCCCGGTTTCCTTGATCCCGATCACATCCTGCATGTGGTCGGGAATCATGAAGCCGACCGACGGCGCCCAGATGTGGCGGACACGTCCAAAGGTGAAATCGCGCCGCTGATGCACATGGCCGCTGCCGACCAGGCGCCAGTCGACCGCACTGAGCATCTCGATCAGGCGGGCGCGTGCCGGCTGCGGGATGTAGCGGATCGCGGTTTCCGCCAGCTCGGCGTCATCAGGCAGATTCAGGAACAGCGGCTTGTGCAGGAACAGCGCCACCGGCTTGCCGTTCACGTTGCCAAGCTGTGAAGCGAGCCAGTCGAATTGCTCGGCTTCGCTATCGAGCCCCGTATTCATGATCAGCGAATTCAGCCCGATGAAGCGCCAGCCTGCGGCCTCGAAGCACCAGCGATCTTCGCCGACGGTGGCGCGGAACGCATCGCAATTCTCCTCCGTCGCCGGCTCTGTCGGCGGCGTGCCGACCGCGGTTGGGTTGTCGCCGATGTCGTGATTGCCGGGCAGATAGCGGCAATCGACCGGCAGCGCCGCATGCAGTGACTTCGCGAATTCGAGATCGCTGCGGCTGTTCGGCCCATCGAAGGCGACATCGCCGCTGTTGAGCACGAGGTCTGGCCGCGTCGCGTCGATATGCTCGGCGACCGCCTCGAAGTTGGCGATCAGCGTCGGCCGGCTGCGGGCGAGGTGGGTGTCGGAAATCTGGGTCAGGCGGAATTCGGACATGCAACCTTCCTTTTGCAACGATGTTAGGTCGGGCCGAAGTCGGAATGATGACGGTGTCACGTTGTCAGTAGCGCAAGCGTTCGCCATCAGCTATCGCTTGCGTTTTAAACGGGGTATGAATCCCATGTCGGTTCAAATGGTTCTGCTGCCGGTCTTCGTGCTGGTCGGCCTTACCTTCGCGCTTCTGTTCGGCATGATGCGAACGCGGCGCGGCGCGCCGGCCAGTGGCGAGCCGAACCGGGCAAAGCAGCTTGCCGATTGCTACCGCGACCAGTTCGAATTGCCGGTCCTGTTCTATCTCCTGATCGCACTTGCGCTGCCGCTGCGCCGTGCCGATCTTGTCATCGTGCTGCTGGCCTGGGTGTTCGTGGTGACGCGCTTTGCCCATGCCGGCATCTTCGTCGCCTCCAGCGACTCCGCACCGCGCTCCACGGCCTGGCTCGCAAGCGCGCTGGTGCTGTTTGCGATGTGGCTCTATTTCGCCTTGAAACTCCTGCTCCTGATCTGAAAGTTCTTGATGACCCCCGCCGCGCGTCTGTCCGCCGCCATTGAATTGATCGACACCATCGACGCCGAGCGCGTGCCGGCGGCGAAAGCCTTGAAGGAGTGGGGCACCGCGCACCGCTACGCCGGCTCCGGCGACCGCGCCGCGATAAGCGGCCTGATCTGGGACGTGCTGCGTCGGCAGTCCTCCAGCGCTTACCTGATGGATGACGACAGCGCCCGCGCCCGCGTGCTCGGCATGCTCCATCTCGAGCGCGGCATGGATGTCGATGCCATCGCCGCACTCTGCGACGGCGGCCGCTTCGCGCCGTCGCCGCTCACCGATAGCGAGCGCAGCGCGCTCGCCTCGCGTTCGCTTGCCGGCGCGCCGGCGCACATCGCCGGCGATTATCCGGAATGGCTCGATCCATACCTGGCAAAAGTGTTCGGCGATGACCGCGTGGCGGAAGCCACCGCGATGGCGAGCCGCGCCCCGCTTGATCTGCGCGTCAACACGCTGAAGACGAGCCGCGACAAGATGCTGCCGCGGCTGAAGCATCTCGGCGCCAAGGCAACGCCGTGGTCGCCGCTTGGCCTGCGCATCGAGCTCGGCGCCGATGCCCGCAATGTCGGCATCCATGCCGAGGAGGATTTCGTCAAGGGCGGCATCGAGGTGCAGGACGAAGGCTCGCAGTTAGCGGCGCTGTTCTCTGCAGCAAAGCCCGGCGAGCAGGTGATCGATCTCTGCGCCGGCGCCGGCGGCAAGACCTTGGCGCTGGCGGCGATGATGCAGGGCAAGGGCCGGCTGATCGCGACCGACCGCGACAAGCGCCAGCTCGCGCCGATCCACGAGCGCCTGTCGCGCGCCGGCGTCCACAATTGCGAGGTCCGCACGCCCCGCGGCGACAGCGATCCGCTGTCAGACATCAAGGCCTCCGCCGATCTCGTCGTGATTGATGCGCCCTGCACCGGCACCGGCACCTGGCGGCGCAATCCGGATGCCAAATGGCGGATGCGCCCCGGCGCGCTGGAGGTGCGGCTCAAGGACCAGGCCGAGGTGCTCGCGCGCGCGGCGCCACTGGTGAAGGCGGGCGGGCGGATCGCCTACATCACCTGCTCGGTGCTGCCGGCCGAGAACGGCGAGCAGGTCGCAGCCTTCCTCGCCAGCCATCCGGATTTCTCGATCATCCCGCCCGAGCAGGCCGCCAGCGTCCTCTGGGACAAGGCCGAAGCCTTCGCCGCCGCGGCCCTGCCGTCGCCCGAGGGCTGGCTGATGACCCCCCGCCGCACCGGAACCGACGGCTTCTTCGTCTCGGTTTTGGTCCGGAAGGGCTGACCGCGGACGCTCGTCATGCCCGGGCTTGTCCCGGGCATCCACGTCTTCCCGTCCACGCCTGCAAAAGGGCGTGGATGGCCGGGACGAGCCCGGGCCTGACGGCATGCGAAGGGTTGCGGCGCCGCCCCCCGTCGCGTATCTGCTGTCCATGACAGCCGCCAAGCCCGACCGCCCGCCGTCGACGCCATCAGTGGCCTCGGCGCATGACAAGATTCTGATTGTCGATTTCGGCAGTCAGGTGACGCAATTGATCGCCCGCCGCGTCCGCGAGGAGGGCGTCTATTCCGAGATCGTGCCGTTCCAGAAGGCCGAGTCCGCCTTCAACGAGATGAAGCCCAAGGCGGTGATCCTCTCCGGCGGCCCGGAATCGGTGCATGAGGAAGGCTCGCCGCGCGCGCCGCAGGCGATCTTCGACTCCGGCGTCCCCGTGCTCGGCATCTGCTACGGCCAGATGACCATGGCCGCCCAACTCGGCGGCGAGGTCGAGGGCGGCCACCACCGCGAGTTCGGCCGCGCCGATCTCGAAGTGAAGACCGCGAGCAAATTGTTCGACGACACCTGGTCGATGGGCGAGCGCCACCAGGTCTGGATGAGCCACGGCGATCGCATCACCAAAATGCCGCCGGGCTTCACCGTCGCCGGCATCTCGGCCAACGCGCCGTTCGCGGTGATCCAGGACGAGAAGCGGAAGTACTACGGCCTGATGTTCCACCCCGAGGTGGTGCACACGCCCGACGGCGCAAGGCTCCTGCGCAATTTCGTCCGCAAGGTCGCAGGTCTCACCGGCGACTGGACCATGCGCGCCTTCCGCGACGAGGCGATCGAGAAGATCCGCGCCCAGGTCGGCAAGGGCAGGGTGATCTGCGGCCTCTCCGGCGGCGTCGATTCCGCGGTCGCGGCTGTGTTGATCCATGAAGCGATCGGCGACCAGCTCACCTGCGTCTTCGTCGACCATGGCTTGCTCCGGCTGAACGAGGCCGAGACCGTCGTCGACTTGTTCCGCCATCACTACAACATCCCGCTGGTTCACGTTGATGCGTCAAAGCAATTCCTTGGCGAGCTCCAAGGGGTCACCGACCCCGAACAGAAGCGCAAGACCATCGGCCGCCTCTTCATCGACGTGTTCGAGGCGGAGGCGAAGAAGATCGGCGGCGCCGAATTCCTCGCGCAGGGCACGCTCTATCCTGATGTGATCGAAAGCGTCTCCTTCACCGGCGGCCCCTCGGTGACGATCAAGTCGCACCACAATGTCGGCGGCCTGCCCGAACGCATGAACATGAAGCTGGTCGAGCCGCTGCGCGAACTGTTCAAGGACGAAGTCCGCGTGCTCGGCCGCGAGCTTGGCCTGCCCGAAGCCTTCGTCGGCCGCCACCCATTCCCGGGCCCCGGCCTCGCCATCCGCTGCCCCGGCGACATCACACGCGAAAAGCTCGACATCCTCCGCCAGGCGGATGCCGTCTACATCGACCAGATCCGCAAAGCCGGCCTCTACGATGCGATCTGGCAGGCCTTCGCGGTGCTGCTGCCGGTGAAGACGGTCGGCGTGATGGGCGACGGGCGCACCTACGAATACGTCGTGGGCCTGCGCGCGGTGACGTCGACCGACGGCATGACGGCGGACTTCTACCAGTTCGACATGAGCTTCCTCGGGGCGACGGCGACGCGCATCATCAACGAGGTGAAGGGCGTCAACCGCGTGGTGTACGACGTGACCAGCAAGCCCCCGGGAACGATTGAGTGGGAGTAGTGCTGCCGGCGGCTATCCCCGTGGTTTAGCGCACACGATAGTGCTGTTCTCGCTTCCTCTTGCTCGCTGGGGCTGACCAAAGTCGTGAGCTTGGCTTATCCCGATCGAGGTCGGGATTCCACGTGTTTTCGCTAGTGGAGTATTGCGCGTACTAAATCGTACAGAAGGGCGGGAGTCCAAAACCTCAACTTGGAGCGCGGCAGCCATTGGCACGAAGCGGTCGTTTTGGTCGGACCCCACCTCTCCGGAAGTGCTGAACGGAAATCGCGATCTTCGCTCATCGACGCAGTCTGCTGCCGGCCTTTTCTGAGTGAATTCGCCTCGGCTCTCTTTGCTGCAAGGTCATCGACCTTCTGGAGCGAGAATGACGTGGGAGAAGCAGAGATGAGGCTTGCTGTTCTGGTACGCGGACAGAGAAGATTAGCGAGGTGAAAACTTTATTTTCTGCTTGAAGTCAGGTGAGTGAGCGTCTATGGGTTCTTGAGCGTTGCCCGTTTGTCGGGCGCTCTCTTTGGCCTTGATGTCAAGGGAAGCATGGACGCTCTTGATGCTCCTCACCTTGTTGAGTGACACGACAGCCGACACCAGTCGGTTGGAGTTCATCCATCGTCGGTAAGGGTGTCGGAACCCTTCCTCTCAGGAAGGTTGGGACCTCTCCGGTCCCGGGCTGTTTGACAAGTAAAGATGAAGAAAGAGAAACGTGGACGGCGGAGTCCTTGCGGGTCTCGATTTTGAAAACC
>NZ_JBVBEF010000072.1:0-40739 GCF_055456055.1 Bradyrhizobium sp. LeoB3 | reverse complement strand
GGTGGGCAAAGCGCAGCGTGCCCACCATCCACGTTCGGTGCAAGAAAGGTGGGCACGCTGCGCTTTGCCCACCCTACGCATCTGCGCGGATTATGCCGCTGACTTCCCCTCATACGCGCGGCGGAGGCCTTCGATATCGAGCTTGACCATGCCGAGCATGGCTTGCATCGCGCGCGCTGCGCCGGCCTTGTCCGGGCCGCTGAGATATTTGGGCAGCACGCTCGGCACGATCTGCCAGGGGACGCCGAAGCGGTCCCTGAGCCAGCCGCATTGCTCGGCCTTGCCGCCATTGGCGAGCAGTGCGTCCCAGAGCCGATCGACCTCGGCCTGGTCCGCGCAGTCGATCACGAACGAGGCGGCGTAAGTGTATTCCATTTTCATCCCGCCGTTCAGCGCCATGAAGCGCTGACCAGCCAATGTGAACTCCACCAACAGCACTGTACCGGCTTTGCCGGCGGGACCATCGATGATGTTCTTCTGGACCGTGTCGATGCGGGAATCCGGCAACAGCGAAACGTAGAGCTTGGCGGCTTCCTCGGCTTCGCCGTCGAACCACAGGCAAGGGGTAATCTTGGACATGAGAAACTCCTCTACGCGATCGACGATCAAGCGCCAGCGGTCGCGGCTTTGGCGGCCGCTTCGAGATCCATCCACATCACTTCCCAGATGTGACCGTCCGGATCCTCGAAGCTGCGGCCGTACATGAAGCCGAAATCCTGCTTCGGCCCGGGGTCGGCACTGCCGCCGGCGCCGGTGGCCTTGCCAACCATGTCGTCGACGGCATCGCGGCCGTCGGCGGAAAGGCAAATCAGGACCTCGCTCGACGTTTTGGCGTCAGCGATCTTCTTCGGCGTGAACTGCCGGAATTTGTCATGCGTGAGCAGCATGACGTGAATGGTGTCGGAGAACACCATGCAGGAGGCGGTATCGTCGGAGAACTGCGGATTCTTGGCGGCGCCGATCGCCTGGTAGAAGGCGGTCGAGCGGGCGAGATCGCTGACCGGCAGGTTCACGAAGATCATTTTGGACATCAAGGGCTCCTTTGCATGGGGTTCGGCCCAAGGACGGATGGGCGGGCGGGAGTCCGACAAGGGGGGTGCAAAATTTTTTGCGGCAGGAACCCCACCCGTCATTGCGAGCGCAGCGAAGCAATCCATTTCGCCACCTGCGAAGACATGGATTGCTTCGTCGCTGCGCTCCTCGCAATGACGGTGGAGAAAGTCGCGTCATTACGTCGCAATCGGCGTCGGCATGGTCAGGAACGAGCGCGTCACATGCCAGAACAACTGCCGGTTGATCGCGAGCACCACCGAATGAGCGGTCCCGGGGAGGATGACGAACTGGCGATCGCCGTTCGGCAGCCGGTTGAAGAATTCTTCGAGATCGGCGACCGTCGCAATGCCGTCATATTCGCCGCGGACCAGCAGCACCGGCGCCAGCACCTTTTCCGGATGCACCACCGGCAGATTGGCGGTCATGTCGAGATAGGTGCCGGTCGGAATCTGGTCGCCGAACTGCAATTCCGCATCCGCGAGCGCTTCCATCACCGCGGGGTCGGAGGTGCCGGGCTTGTCGCGGGTCGCGATCGAGCGGATCATGTCGCGGTCGCGCTTGCGCATATTGTGCGAGCGGAAATAGTCGAGCTGTTCGGCGCGCTTTGCCAGTGTCGGCGATCCCTCGCCCTTGTAGGTGAAGGCCGCAAACACCAGCCGATCGATGCGCTCGGGCGCGGCCATGGCGTAGGCGCCGGCGCGCAGCGCGCCCGAGGACTCGCCGACGAAATGGTATTTCTGCCGGCCGGTCGCACCGGCGATGACCTCGACCGCGGCTTTCAGGTCCTCGACGCCGCTGGCGATATCGGAATTGCTCGAGGTGCGACCCGACTTGCCGTAATTCTCGTGATCCATGGTCCAGCAGTCGAAACCATAGCGGGCGAATTCATTCATCACGGAGTATTCGCCCTTGCCGGGCACGCTGACGTCGAACGCGCGCGAGGTCACCGATGAGCCGTGGACGAAAAACACTACCGGCCGCGACGGCTCTCCGGCTTGCGGGGCGCCGATCCGCTTGCGGTACATCCAAAGCGGGACATCGCCCTTCTTCGCCCAGTATTCGCTGCTCCAGATCTCCTCGCCGGGCGAGGGAACCGCCGACTCCGCCTGCGCGGGCGGCGCGCCGATTGCACCGGTGGCAATGCCGGCGCCGATGCTCTTGATGATCGTGCGCCGTGGGACCCTGTGTTCGGAACGCGCCATCGCTCATCTCCCCGGTGGTTTCGGATTCTCCGTCCGATCGTCGGTCACGACTTTAGCAGCGTTGGCGCGGCGTTGCGAGAGAGCTGGAGATAATCGCGCTGTACGCACGCGTTGCAAGACTCGGCGCACGCGTTTGTGAACATTGCCGCGGGAAGAAGTCGCGGACGCTTTGCAAAACTGAGCCTAGTCTTTGCCACCGCCAGACCGGAGAAAACCCGGCGCAATCAGGGAGCACTTCATGAGCAGCAATCTCACCGAAGAAGAACTTGCAGCTTTGATGCCGTCGGAACTTTGCCAATATCCGACACCGATCCCGACCCAGATCGTCTCCAGCGACGAGTTCTATCCCGACCCGCAGAACGAACGGCAGCGCGAGGTCGAGGCGCGGCTGCTCGCAATGGCCGACGAGATCGGCGCCAGGCAAGGCATGGATCGCCGCAGATTCTTCCAGACCGCCGCCGGCATGGCAGCCTCCTTCGTGGCGATGAACGAGGTCTATGGACCGCTGTTCGCGGTGAGCAGGGCCGAGGCCGCAACGCCAGCGATGGCGCAGGAACGCGCGGACGCGCTGAAAGACCAGTTCATCATGGACATGCACACGCATTTCCTGCGCGACGACACCCGCATCATGGGCTTTGTCGAGATGCGCAAGGCGGTCGGCAAGGCCGGCTGGAACAAGCAGCTCAGCGACCACGAGCAGACCATCGAGGATCTGAAGTTCAACAACTACAAGAAAGAGATGTTTCTCGACTCCGACACCAAGATCGCGCTGATCTCGTCGGCGCCATCGGACATCGAGCAGGACTGGTTCCTGACCAACGAGCAGATGGCGGACGCGCGCAAGAAGATCAACGACGAGGCCGGCTCGCGGCGGGTGTTCTGTCACGCGATCTTCACGCCCGGCCAGCCCGGCTGGCTCGACAAGCTCGATGCGGCGCTGGCGCTGAAGCCGGAGTCCTGCAAGGGCTACACGATCGGCGACAACACCCACAAGGAGATCAGCCGCTATCCGTGGCGGATGGACGACGAGAAGGTCGCCTACAAGGGCTACGAGAAGATGGTGAAGGCGGGCATCAAGAATGTCTGCGTGCACAAGGGACTGTTCCCGCCGGGCATCGAGAAGCAATATCCGAACCTGCGCGGCTTCGCCGACGTCGCCGATGTCGGGCAAGCCGCGAAAGACTGGCCGCAGCTCAACTTCATCATCTATCACTCCGCCTATCGCCATGTCGGCGGCGACCCCAAGGTGGCGCTCGCCGAGTTCGAGCGCACTGGCCGCATTGCCTGGACCAGCGACCTCGCCGACATCCCCGCGCAGTATGGCGTCAACAACGTCTATGGCGATGTCGGACAATTGTTTGCCACCACGCTGGTGGCGGAGCCGAATGTCTGCGCCGCGCTGATGGGCACGCTGATCAAGGGCCTCGGCGTCGACCACGTCTGCTGGGGCACGGACTCGCTCTGGACGGGTGCACCGCAATGGCAGATCGAGGGCCTCAGAAGGCTCGAGATCCCCGAGGCGATGCAGAAGAAGTTCGGCTATGCGCCGCTCGGGCCTGCGGACGGACCGGTGAAGCGCGCGATCTTCGGCGATAACAATGCCCGGCTCTACGACGTCCAGCCCAAGCGCGCGATGCTGGAATTGAAGGGCGACCGCTTCGCGATGATGCGAGCCGAGTACGAAAAGGCCGGCGTAGAACCGTCGAACATGCGCTACGGCTACGTGGTGCCGAACGGGACGATTGACCACCGCGTGTTTGCGTGAGCTTCAAGCTCACCGTCATTGCGAGCGCAAGCGAAGCAATCCATCTCACCACTTGTGGAGGCATGGATTGCTTCGTCGCTGCGCTCCTCGCAATGACGGGGGACTCTCTCTTCCGACGCTGTGGCGCGAGATTCCGGGTTCTCGCTCCGCGAGCCCCGGAATGACGGGAGAGCGCATGGCGTCTTTGAGTTACAAGCGGCGCGGCATCCCGCAAGGTTCACCCATCTCCCCATTGCTGGCGAATCTCTACATGCGCCGGTTCGTGCTGGGATGGAAGATGCTCGGTCTCGAGCGAAGCCTCGGCACTCGCATCGTGACCTACGCCGACGATCTCGTGATCCTATGCCGGCGGGGCAAAGCCGACTCATGACTTGTCTATTCGCACGGTGATCTTGCATCACGCCTGCGTCAAGGTTGCAAAATCCGGCCCTTGGCTTTTGACATTCCTGAGAAGTCAGCCTTACGAATAGACGACCACGGCTGTGTTGAAATAGTCGGAGCCCTTCGCCATGGAGCCTGCTGTTCGTCTGTCACCCGGCTCGATCAATGATGGCCGCACGAGCGTCACGGATGACGCCGCCCTCCTTAAGCGTCTTTCCGGTATCGTCGGAAGATCCCATGTGCTGACCGGCATGGAGAGCACCCGCAGATTCTGCACCGGCTTCCGTTTCGGACATGGTTCGGTCGTCGCGGTGGTCCGTCCCGGCACCCTCGTCGAGCAGTGGCGGGTGTTGCAAGCCTGCGCCGCCGCCAACAAGATCGTGATCATGCAGGCCGCCAATACCGGCCTTACCGGTGGCTCGACGCCCGACGGCAACGACTATGACCGCGGCATCGTGTTGATCAACACCATGCGGATCACCGGCATCCATCTTGTCAACGAAGGCAAGCAGGTGGTGTGCCTGCCCGGTGCGACGCTCTACCAGCTCGAGGACCGGTTGCGGCCGCTGGGGCGGGACCCTCATTCCGTGATCGGCTCGTCCTGCATCGGTGCCTCCGTGTTCGGCGGTATCTGCAACAATTCAGGCGGCGCGCTGATCCACCGCGGCCCTGCCTTCACGCAGCTCGCCCTGTTCGCCCGGCTGGATGAGGCCGGCGACGTTCATCTCGTCAACCATCTCGGCATCAATCTCGGCAATGATCCCGAGGCGATGCTGGAAAGGCTGGAGAAGGGAGCCTTCACGGAAGCCGACGTCGCAAACGATCCGAACCGGCTGGCGTCCGACCATGATTATGCGACGCATGTCCGCGACATCGAGGCGCCGACCGCTGCTCGCTTCAATGCCGATCCGCACCGGCTGTTCGAGGCATCGGGCAGCGCCGGCAAGGTCATGCTGATGGCGGTGCGGCTCGACACCTTCGCCAAGACCGCGCGAACCGGCGCCTTCTATATTGGCTCCAACGATCCTTCCGAACTCGAGACGATCCGCCGGCACATCCTGGCCGGGTTCAAATCGCTGCCGATCTCCGGCGAATATCTGCACCGCACAGCCTTCGACATCGCGGAAAAATACGGCAAGGATACTTTTCTCGCGATCCACTATCTCGGCACCGCCTGGCTGCCCATGCTGTTCGCAATCAAGGGACGCTTTGACGGCATTTGCGAGCGCCTAGCTTTCCTGCCGGGCAACCTCAGCGACAGAATCATGCAATTTGCAAGCTCGCTGTTTCCCCGTCACCTGCCGAAGAGGATGATGGAGTATCGCGATCGCTTCGAGCATCACCTGATCCTGCAAATGGGTGATGACGGCATCGAGGAAGCCGCTCAATATTTGAAATCGATCTTTCCCTCAGAGAACGGCGACTTCTTCACCTGTACCGACGACGAGGGCGCCAAGGCGATGCTCCACCGCTTCGCCGCCGCAGGCGCTGCGGTGCGCTATCGCGCCGTCCACGGCCGCGAGGTCGAGGACATCGTTGCCCTGGATGTCGCGCTCCGCCGCAACGACGAGCAGTGGTGTGAAAGCCTGCCGCCCGACATCGACGCAAAGCTTCTGCACAAGCTCTATTACGGCCACTTCTTCTGCCACGTCTTCCACCAGGACTACATCGTGGCGAAAGGACAAGATTGTTCGGCGATCGAGAAGCAGATGTGGAAACTGCTCGATCAGCGCGGCGCCGAATATCCGGCCGAGCACAATGTCGGCCATCTCTATCACGCGAAGCCGGCGCTGGTAGAACACTACAAGGCGCTCGACCCCTGCAATGCCTTCAATCCCGGGATCGGGCGAACCACCAAATGCCTGCATTGGAAGACCGGGCTTGACACTGGCCCCGCCGCGGCGCCGAAGATCAGCGCCTGCTGGACTTCTTGAGCCGACCGAGCCGTCAGCAATGATAGGCTGAACTTTTCAAACCACGCCGCCCAGCTATGATCGTCGAATGATCGATGCATCGCTGATCTCGGGTTTTGCGGCACTCGCCGGTGCTGCCATCGGAGGGCTGACGTCGGCAACGGCCGCCTGGTTCACCCAGCGCGCCATGGTGCATTCGCAATGGTCTGCCGGCGAAAATCTGCGCCGGCAGGACATCTATCGCGAATTCATCGAGATCGCGTCAAAATGCTACATCGACGCGCTCCAGCATGAGAATCCCGACGTTCCGGATCTGGTCGGGCTTTATGCCAAGATCTCGCGGATGCGGGTGTTGTCATCCGCCGAGATCGTTGACGAGGCCGAACGGGTTGCGCAGAGAATCCTCGATACCTATGCCGAGCCCGACAAGAGCTTCGTCGAGATGCGAGGCATGGTCAAAGACCACACCATCGACCTCCTGCATGGGTTCAGCAAAGCGTGCCGGCTGGAGTACGAGCAGTATCGATCGCGGCAATTCTAGAGTACCGCTCCGTCACTTCTTCTCATCCGGATGCCGGTGCACCGGATCGACCCACAACACCGTCTCCGGCTTCTCCACCGGCTCGATGTCGAGGTTGATCGCGACCGCCTCGCCGTCGCTGCGGACCAGCACGCATTCGAGCACTTCGTCCGGGCTGGGGTTGATCTCCTGGTGCGGCACATAGGGCGGCACGAAGATGAAATCGCCGGGGCCGGCTTCCGCCGTGAATTGCAGGTGTTCACCCCAGCGCATCCGCGCCTTGCCTTTCACGACATAGATGATGCTTTCGAGATGGCCGTGATGGTGCGCGCCGGTCTTGGCGTCGGGCTTGATGGTGACGGTGCCGGCCCAAAGTTTTTGCGCGCCGACGCGGGCAAAGTTGATCGCGGCCTTGCGGTCCATGCCGGCCGTCGACGGCACGTTCGGATCGAGCTGGTTGCCGGGAATGACGCGGACGCCGTCATGCTTCCAGCGTTCGTCGTGATCGTGGGAATGCGAGTGGTCGTGGGTGGCGGTCATCTCTGCTGCCTTCAAAAGACTGTCGCGACAACGCTACAGAAAAACGCGGTCGCAGGCCAGATGAAACCAGACACCTCTGCTCGTCATGGCCGGGCTTGACCCGGCCATCCACGTCTTGGCCAGTCGGGTCGAAAGCGCGTGGATGCCCGGGACGAGCCCGGGCATGACGGAGAGAGAGAACCCGGCCTTTACTTCACGGCCAGCAATTCGACGTCGAACATCAGCGTCGCATTCGGCGGGATCACGCCGCCGGCGCCGCGCGCGCCGTAGCCCAGATTGGGCGGGATGATGAGGGTGCGCTTGCCGCCGACCTTCATCGTGGCGACGCCCTCGTCCCAGCCGGTGATGACCTTGCGCTGGCCGATCGGAAACTCGAACGGCTCGTTGCGATCCACCGACGAGTCGAATTTCTTGCCCTTCTGGCCGTTCTCGTAGAGCCAGCCGGTGTAATGCATGACGCAGATCTGGCCGGGCTTCGGGAAAGCACCAGTGCCCTCCTTGGTATCGATAATCTGCAGTCCTGAAGGTGTCGTCACGGTTTTTCCTGCTGGTTGGGCCGATGCCATCTTCGACATGGCGGGAACGGAAATCGCGGCCGCGACGGCAGCGATGGTCTTGACGATGGTACGTCGGCTGGAGTGCATCGCAACTACCTTCTTTACGTAGGGCGGCACGTCTCTAACGCAAGGCAGGCGATTTCCCTAGCTCTTTTTCGACGCGCTATACCTCGATCTTTTCCAAACGCACTGGCAATGTCCGGATGCGCTGACCGGTGGCGTGGAAGATCGCGTTGCAGACGGCCGCGTTGGTGCCGACATTGCCGAGTTCGCCAAGCCCCTTCACGCCGGCCGGATTGATCTGCGTGTCCTCCTCCGAGAGCAGGATCACCTCAACGTCAGGAATATCGGCGTTCACCGGGACGAGATAGTCGGCGAGATTGTCATTGACGTAGCGCGCATAGCGCTCGTCGAGTTCGGTTGCCTCATGCAGCGCGGAGGCCACGCCCCAGATCAGGCCGCCCATCAGCTGGCTGCGCGCGGTGCGCGGGTTCATGATGTGGCCGGCGGCAAACGCGCCGAGCACGCGCGGCACCCGGATCTCATGCGTGAAGCGGTTGACGCGCACCTCGACGAAGTCGGCGCCGAAAGCGTAGGCGATCCTGCCGCCGAACTCCGGGCCGCCGACCATGCGCACCTGGCCGTTATGCATGGCGCGGAATGAGTCCGCCGGCGCGCCGTCGGGTTTCCACTCGCCATATTCCTCGATCACGCTGACGCCGAGCGCGTCGAACGCTGCCTCACGGTCGAGATCGAGCCGCTGGTCGCTGCGCGAGGCTCCGCCTGACGGCGTCTGGCCGACGGTCTGCCCTTGGTTCGGCATCATGGCCTTGAGCAGCCGCTGCCTGACCTGGTCGCACACCATCATCACGGTGGAGCAGGTGCTCGCGGTCGAGTTCGAGCCGCCGGCCACCGGCGCCGGCGGCAAGTCGCTGTCGCCGATCACGACGGTGACCTTCTCGACGGGAACCTCGAGCCTCGTGGCGGCCGCCTGCGCTATAACGGTGTAGGCGCCATTGCCGATCTCGTGACCGGCGATCTCGACGCGCACGCGCCCATCGCGCCGCAGCCGCACGCGGGCCGCGGCCGGCGCCATCTGGGTCGGATAGCAGGTGGTGGCGCAGCCATAGCCGATCAGCCACTCGCCGTCCGCCATCGATCGGGGCTCGCGGTTGCGCTCCGCCCAGCCGAACGCCTTAGCCCCCTCATCGAAACAGGCCATCAGCGAGCGAGACGTGTAAGGCTTGCCGCCGATCGGCTCCCGGTTCGTGTCGTTGACGCGCCGCAGCTCGATCGGGTCCATCTTCAACTGATACGCCAATTCGTCCATCGCGCTTTCCAGCGCGAAGAGGTAGGGCACTTCCGGCGGCGAGCGCATGAAGCCCGGCGTGTTGCGGTCGGCACGCACGATCCAGACCAGGCTGTCGACTTTCGGGCAGTCATAGAGCCGCGTCGTGGTCTTGGTGCCGCCGACGCAATAGGCGTCCGCGCGCGAGGAAATTTCCCAGCCCTCGTGCCGCAACGCCGTCAGCTTGCCGTCGCTCGTCGCGCCGAGTTCGACGCGATGGCGCGTCTCGGCGCGGTAGGTCGAAACGTTGAAGCCCTGATCGCGCGTGGCGACGAGCTTCACCGGGCGGCGGAGGCGACGGGAAATGCTTGCCATGATCGCGGTGCGCGGGGTCATCGAGCCCTTCGAGCCGAAGGCGCCGCCGACATAGGGATTGACCACATGCACCCGGTCCGGATCAATGCCGAGCTGGGTCGCAACTCCGTTCTTCAGGCCGTGGACGAACTGGCTTGGTTCGTAGATGGTCAGGCTGTCGCCATTCCAGGCGACGCTGGTGGCGAACAGCTCCATCGGATTGTGGTGCTGCGGCGGCGTTTCATACTCGGCCGAAATCTGCACCTCCGCCTCCTCGAACGCCTTGTCGAAATCGCCGACCTTCGGGTCGTCCTTGAACATCGCAAGCTGGCCCTTGGCGCGGGCCGCGACCGTGCCGGGCGAATGAAAGCTCGCAGTCGGCGTCGCCGCCGTATAGCTCACCTTGACCCGATGCGCGGCCTCGCGCGCCGCCTCATAGGTATCCGCGAGCACGACCGCGATGATCTGGCCCTCCTCGGCAATGTCAGGAGATCGCAGCGGCTGATTGGTCGTGGACGCATAGCCGCCATTGCTGAAGAACTTTGCGGGCTCGAGGTGCTCCGCATTCTCATGCGTCACGATATCGACAACGCCGCGCACCTTCTGCGCTTCGGACAGGTCGAAGTTGTCGACACGGCCCTTCGCGATCGCGCTGGTGACGAGATAGGCATAGGCCGGATCGCGCAGTGGCATGTCGGCAGCATATTGCGCCGTCCCGGTCACCTTGGCGACGGCATCATAGCGCGGGATCGGCTGGCCCATATTGGCTTTGGGAGCGGGAGCGGCTGTCGTCATCGTCAGATCTCCATGGTCATGGCCTGATGCAGCGCGCGGGCGACGACGCGCTTGCCGAGCTCGATCTTGAATTCATTATGGCTACGCGCGGATGCGCCTTCAAAGGCGATTTCAGCCACTCGTTCTGCCAGTGCATCGTCGAACTTCTGGCCTTTGAGCTCAGCTTCGGCGTCGCGCGCCCGCCATGGCAGCGTTGCGACACCGCCAAGTGCGATGCGCGCATCTCGCACCGTGCCGTCCTGAACATCGAGCGCGATCGCAGCCGATGCCAAAGCGAATTCGTAGGACTGGCGGTCCCGCACCTTGAGATAGGCCGAGCGCGGCCAGCGGCCGGGGATGGTGAAACCGGAGATCAGTTCACCCGGCTCGAGCGTGGTCTCGAGCTGCGGCGTGTTGCCGGGCGCCTTGTGCAGTTGCGCAAAGGGAATAGTCCGGGTGCCCGACTTGCCGGTGATGTCCACGCTCGCATCGAGCGCGATCAGCGCCTGCGCGAAATCGCCGGGATAAGTTGCGATGCATTTGTCCGAAGTGCCGAGCACCGCGTGGCTGCGGTTGAAGCCGTCCATCGCGGCGCAGCCCGAGCCCGGATTGCGCTTGTTGCAGGCCTCATAGCTGACGTCGCGGAAATAGGTGCAGCGGGTTCGCTGCAGCACGTTGCCGCCGAGGGTGGCCATGTTGCGAAGCTGCGCGCTCGCGGCAAGCTTCAGCGAGTCGGCGACGACGGGATAGTTCCGCTGGATCTCGGGATTGGCGGCGACGTCGGCCATCCGCGCCATCGCGCCGAGGCGCAGACTGCCGTTCTCCAGGCTGACCGTAGCCCACGTCGGCGACAGCGGATTGATGTCGACGATTGCGCTCGGGCGCATCACGTCGAGCTTCATCAGGTCGAGCAGCGTAGTGCCGCCGGCAAGCGGCTGGATTTCGGCTTCGGTCAGGGGATTATTGCTGGCGCTTGCCGCCGCCAGCGCCTGGATGGCCGCAGAGGGATCGGCGGCTCTTTGATAGGCAAAGGATCGCATGGGTATGCCCTTGCTAGCCAGAGAGGATTTCGGGCGCGGCCTGCTTCACGGCGGCCACGATGTTCGGATAGGCGGCGCAGCGGCAGATGTTGCCGCTCATATATTCGCGGATGTCCTCGTCGCTGCCGGCGTGGCCTTCCTTCACGCAGGCGATCGCCGACATGATCTGGCCTGGCGTGCAATAACCGCACTGGAAGGCATCCTGGTCGATGAAGGCCTGCTGCATCGGATGCAGCCGGACGCCGTTGGAGAGACCTTCGATCGTGGTGATCTCGTGATCCTGCGCCGACAGCGCGAGCGTCAGGCAGGACAGCACGCGACGCCCCTCGATCAGCACGGTGCAGGCGCCGCACTGGCCGTGGTCGCAGCCCTTCTTGCTGCCGGTGAGCCCTATATGCTCGCGCAGCGCGTCGAGCACCGTGGTGCGCGCATCGATGTTGAGGGCGTTGTCCTGGCCGTTGACGCGCAGCGTCACCGGAACGGGAAGCGTGGGATCCTGTGTCGAAGGGATCGTGGTCGTCGCCGGTCCGGCCGCGCGCGCCGCCAGCGGGAACATCGCGCCGCCGGCAGCTCCCGCGAGGAACGAACGCCGATTGAAGCTGGAACGAGATTGCGGATTTGTCTTGTCATCCATGACGGGCTCCGCTTGCGAAAGGAATTGCGGCGCACGCCTGCGCCTCACCGCCCTAACAAAGGCGGTGAAGCGTTGTTCCGGAGATGACGAAGCACAGCGCTGTGAAGCAGCGCCAGTTCCAGGATGCTGAAGACGCGCTTGGAGCGTCTTCGAGCGAAGTGGATACCGGTTCGCGTGAAGAAAACGCGTCGAGAGGAGAATCTAGAGCCTCAGTTCTGATTCAATCAGAACCGAGAAAATGCTCTAGTAACCGAGCGCGCAGCCGTCCTTGCGCGGATCGGAACCGCCGGTCAGCGTGCCCTTGTCCCAGTCGATCCAGACCGCCTGCCCGCCACCGAGCGGAGCAACCACGCTGGTGGTCTTGTGCCCTATCTTCTTCAGGCCCTCGACGATCGCGGCCGGCACGCTGTCCTCGAGCTGATAGACGCCCTCGTAATGCAGGCCGCGCGGCATATCGATCGCTTCCTGCACGTCGCAGCCATAGTCGAGGATGTTGGTCAGCACACGGGTCTGGCCGACCGGCTGGTACTGCCCGCCCATCACGCCGAACGGCATGATCGCGCGGCCGTTCTTGGTCGCAAGGCTCGGGATGATCGTATGCAGGGGACGCTTGCCCGGCGCGATGCAGTTGGGATGGCCGGGCTGGATGCGGAAGCCGCCGGCGCGGTTCTGCAAGAGGATGCCGGTCTTGTTGGAGACGATCGCCGAGCCGAAGGAGTGCGCGATCGAGTTGATGAAGGAGCAGACGTTGCGGTCCTTGTCGACCACGGTGATGTAGACCGTCGACGGATTCATCGGCGGCGCGACATTCGGCAGTTCCAGCAGCCGGTCCATGCGGATGTTCTTGATGTATTCGTCGGCGAATTCCTTGGCCAGGATGCCGGCGACATCCACATGCACGTGCCGCGGATCGCCGATGTGCTGCTCGCGCATCATGTAGGCGATGCGCGCGGCCTCCGCCTCGAGATGGAAACGTTCGACGCTGAGCGCGGGGAACTTGGTCAGATCGAAACGCGAGAGGATGTTGAGCATCAACAGCATGGTAATGCCCGGGCCGTTCGGTGGGCACTGCCAGACGTCGTAGCCCTTGTAGATGGTGCCGATCGGCGCGGTGACCTCGGTCGAGTGATTGGCGAAATCGTCCAGCGTGTGCAGGCCGCCGATGCTGCGCAGCGTCGCGACCATGTCCTCGGCGATCTCACCGGTGTAGAAGGCCTTCGGGCCGTCCTTTGCGATCGCACGCAGCGTCTTGCCGAGCTCGGGCTGGCGGATCACGTCGCCCGCGACCGCGGGCTTGCCGTGCGGCAACAGATAGCGCGCGGTGTTGGTGCCGTTCTTCAGTTTCTCGAACTGGTTCTTCCAGTCGAAGGCGATGCGGGGCGCGACGACATAACCCTCTTCCGCGGCCTTGATCGCCGGCTGCAGCAGTCTGTCGAGGCCAAACTCGCCGTGATCGTTCAGGATCGTCTGCCAGGCGTCAACGGCGCCGGGGATGCTCACCGCATGCGCCGAGGTCAGCGGCACCGAATGGATCTTGCGCTCGAGATACCATTCCGCGGTCGCCGCCATCGGCGCGCGGCCCGAGCCGTTATAGGCCGTGATCTTGCCCTCGCCTCTCGGTTGCACCAGCGCAAAGCAGTCGCCGCCGATGCCGGTCGATTGCGGCTCGATCACCGCCAGCAGCGCTGACGCGGCGATCGCCGCATCCACTGCCGTGCCGCCCTCGCGCATCACGTCGATCGCCGCCAGCGCGGCCTCCGGGTGCGACGTCGCCACCATGCCGTTGAGCGAGTGGACGGTGGAGCGGCCGGCGAAATGGAAGTTTCTCATTAAAGGTAGCTCACTTGGTTGTTCTGCATTGGAGTTCCCGGCGAGGCGGGAGCTACATGACATATTCGTGCCGTTCTCTGCAATGGCTGGCATGCCAGAGCTGCGTTGCGCCGGGAAATCCGACTAAGGGTTTTCGCTGGCCCAACTGCCTGATAAATCCGCGCCATGCCGCTGAAAGTCGCCGCCTTCTACCAATTCGCCAGTCTGCCCGATTACCGGGAGCTGCGCGACCCCCTGCACGCAATTTCTGCGGGTCTCGGGTTGAGGGGCAGCATCCTGCTGGCGAGCGAGGGCGTCAATGGCACGACCGCGGGACGCGCCGAGGCGATCGACGCCTTTGTCGGGGAACTGCGGCACGGCGCGCTGTTCGGCGGCCGGCTCGACAGATTGGAACTGAAATTCTCGGAAGCCTCCGCAATGCCATTCCAGCGAATGAAGGTGCGGCTGAAGAAGGAGATCGTCACGCTCGGCGATGCCTCCGTCGATCCGACGCGGCAGGTCGGGATCTATGTCGATCCCGCCGAGTGGAATGCGCTGATCGCCGATCCTGACACGCTTGTGATCGACACCCGCAACGCCTTCGAGGTCGCGCTGGGCACGTTCGAGGGCGCGGTCGATCCCGGCATCAAGAGTTTCGGACAGTTCAAGGACTTTGCCGCGCGCGAGCTCGATCCGGCCAGGCACCGGAAGATCGCGATGTTCTGCACCGGCGGCATCCGCTGCGAGAAGGCGAGCAGCTTTTTGCTCGCGCGCGGCTTCGGTGAAGTGTACCACCTCAAGGGCGGCATCCTGAAATATCTGGAAGAGATGCCGAAGCGGGAGAGCCGCTGGCGCGGCGAATGTTTCGTATTCGACGAACGGGTCGCGCTCGGCCACGGCTTGCGCGAGCGCGGAAAAGAGACCGCCCATGATTGACGCCAAGACGCCTGATGTGAAGACACTCGCCGAGCGCATCGATGCGCTGGAAACGCGGATCGCCTATCAGGACGACACGATCGAGACGCTGAACGAGACCATCACCGCGCAATGGAAGCAGATCGATGCGCTGACGCGGCAAATGGGGGAATTGCGCGAGCGGTTGCAGGAAGCCGAAAGCAACACGGCCGCTCCGATCAACGAGCGGCCGCCGCATTATTGAAATGTGGCCGTCGTCCCGGGCTTGACCCGGGACCCATAACCACCGCCATCCAAGATGGGCTCCGGACTCAGTTCAGAGCGTAACACTAAATCCTGTGGTTATGGGTCCTCGCTTTCGCGAGGACGACGGAGGCTCGTTCGCGACGACGGCTAGCGGAACACTGCCTTCACTTTTTCCCAGAGCGACGGGTCTTCGCTCTCGCCATCGTGCTTGGTCGGCGAAGGTTGGGCCGCGCTCACGGGGTCGGAGGCCGGAAAGGTGTGCTCCAGGCCAGCCTCAAGTTTCTCGTGCGTCTCGCGATCGGCGGCGAGCGCCTCGCGCGGGTCATCGGCATGCTTGTCATGCGGCGCCGGATTGAATTTCTCAGCCATATGCTCCCTCCATTTGCGCGGGATCAACGCACCGTGCTCTCCGACGGTTCCAGTTCTGCCTTGGCCAGACGCGGCGCGCCGTGTACAGAAGCGTCAAAATGTCAGCCGCTTCAGCAGGAACCTTTCTTGTCCCAAGATTCTCCCAAGCCGCTCCTTGATGTGCTTGCCGGCAATCGCCAGCCGATCCCGCCGATCTGGATGATGCGGCAGGCCGGCCGCTATCTGCCCGAATATCGCGAATTGCGGGCCAAGGCCGGCAGCTTCCTCGATCTGTGCTTCACGCCGGACTATGCCGCCGAAGTCACGCTGCAGCCGATCCGCCGCTTCAACTTCGATGCGGCGATCATCTTCTCCGACATCCTCGTCATTCCCTATGCACTGGGACGCTCGGTGCGGTTCGAGGCCGGCGAAGGCCCACGGCTTGATCCGCTCGATACGCCCGAAAAAGTGAAGACGCTTGCCGCGCATGCAGACTTCACAAAGCTCGAGCCGGTCTATGAAGCGCTGCGCCGCGTGCGGCGCGAGCTCGACGACAGGATCGCGCTGATCGGCTTCTGCGGCGCGCCATGGACGGTCGCAACCTATATGGTCGCGGGCCAGGGCACGCCCGATCAGGCGCCGGCGCGGATGATGGCCTATCGACAGCCCGCGGCATTCGAAAAGATCATCGACGTACTGGTGGAGAATTCGATCCACTATCTCGTCGGTCAGTTGAAAGCCGGTGCCGACTGCCTGCAGCTATTCGACACCTGGGCGGGCGTGCTGCCGCCGCGCGAATTCGAGCGCTGGTCGATCGCGCCGGCGCGGCGCATCGTCGAGGGCGTGCGGAGGCAGGTGCCAGGCGCCAAGATCATCGGCTTTCCCCGTGGCGCTGCCGGCATGCTTCCCGCCTATGTGGAAGCAACCGGCGTCAACGCCGTCAGCATCGACTGGACTGCGGAGCCGGCGATGATCCGCGAACGCGTGCAGAGCCGCGTCGCGGTGCAGGGCAATCTCGATCCGCTCGCGCTAATCGCCGGCGGCGACGCGCTCGATCGCGCGGTCGACGATGTGCTGGAGAATTACGGCAAGGACCGGCTGATCTTCAATCTCGGCCACGGCATCCAGCCGGAGACGCCGATCGCCCATGTCGAGCAGATGGTGCAGCGGGTGCGGTCGTATCGGGGTTAGCTATTTCTTCTCCCTCTCCCCGTTCTTACGGGGAGAGGGTTGGGGTGAGGGGCTCTCGCCGCGTATATGGTGGCAGACGGATTCGCGGAGGCTCCCCTCACCCGGATCGCATCTTGCGATGCGATCCGGCCTCTCCCGCAGGCAGGGAGAGGCGATCAGCGCGCATCCTCCAAAATCATATCGGACGCCTTCTCCGCGATCATGATCGTCGGCGCGTTGGTGTTGCCCGACATCAGGTCGGGCATGATCGAGGCATCGACCACGCGCAAACCTTCGATGCCGCGCACCTTGAGCCGCTGGTCGACGACGGCCAGCGCGTCGTTGCCCATGCGGCAGGTCGAGGTCGGGTGATAGACCGTTGAGCCGGTGCGGCGGCAGAAATCGAGCAGGTCCTCATCGCTGATCGTCTTCGGACCCGGCTCGATCTCTTCCGCGCAATAGGTCTTCAGCGCCGGCGCTGCAAGGATCTTGCGCAGGATGCGGAGGCCATCGATGAAGGCGCGGCGGTCGGTTTCGGTCGACAGATAATTGATGCGGATTTCCGGCGGCACGGAAGCGTCCGCACTTTTGATGCGGAGCGAGCCGCGGCTTTCGGGGCGGAGCTGGCAGACGGAGGCGGTGAAGCCTGAAAACATGTGCAGGTTCTCGCCCATCTTGTCGGTCGAGAACGGGATGAAGTGGATCTGGATGTCCGGCGTCGCCAGTCGCGGATCGGTCTTGAAGAATGCGCCCGAAGTGCCGGCGGCGATCGTCAGCGGGCCGCGCCGCAAGGCCGCATAATGCGCGCCCGCCCAAAGGCGTCGCAGCGGATGGTTGACGACGTCGTTGAGCGTGACGCGCTGCAGGCAGCGCGTGATCAGCCGCACCTGCAGATGATCCTGCAGATCATTGCCGACGCCCGCCTGGTCGAGCACGACCTCGATGCCGTGCTTCTTCAAGAGCGCCGCCGGGCCGACGCCGGAGAGCTGCAGCAGTTGCGGTGAGTTGTAGGCGCCGCCGGCGACCAGGATCTCGCGCCGCGCACGCGCCGTGCGGACCCGCCCCTCCTGCTTGAATTCGACCGCACGAGCGCGGCGGCCTTCGAAGACGATGCGCTGCGCCAGCGCCGAGGTCTCGACATGCAGATTGCCGCGCTTCATCGCCGGGCGCAGATAGGAGAACGCGCTGCTGGCGCGGCGCCCGCGCCGCGTCGTGGTCTGGAAGAAGCCGGCGCCTTCCTGCGTCGCGCCATTGAAATCGGGATTGGTGGGAATGCCGACCTCGGCCGCCGCCTTCACGAAGGCTTCCGACAGCGGATCGTGATGCCGCCAGTCCGAGACCGGCAGCGGACCGCCGGCGCCGTGATACTTATTCGCGCCGCGCTGCTGGTCTTCCGCCCGCTTGAAATAAGGCAGCACGTCGTCATAGCCCCAACCGGCATTGCCGTGCTGACGCCAGCGGTCGTAATCCTCGTGCTGGCCGCGCACATAGAGCAGACCGTTGATCGAGCTCGAACCGCCCAGCACTTTTCCGCGGGGCTGAAAGACCTGGCGCCCGTGCAGTTCCGGCTCGGGCTCGGTCTGGTACATCCAGTTGACGGTTTTTTCCTTGAACAGCTTGCCGTAGCCGAGCGGTACATGGATCCAGACGTTGGTGTCCCTGGGTCCCGCTTCGAGCAGCAGCACCGAGTTCTTGCCGTCGGCGCTCAAGCGATTGGCGAGTACGCAACCGGCGGAACCGGCGCCGACGATGACGTAATCAAATTCCAAGCCGTCATCGTTATTGTTCATTTTGTTTCCCCCAGGTTTTTATTTTCTGTGGTCGTACAGACAAAGCTACAATTTGAAAAGACTTATGGCCATGCGCCTTCGCCTGAGGGCCCTGACTGCCACGCTCAGTTGGCGGCTCCGCCGGCGCCGCGCTCAATCGCGGTCAAGCGCATTTGTATCGATTTGTTAGCGATGCACGCGCACACGGTTATCACAACGTCTTGTTGCAATGTCCGCCCGATCCATAATTCATAGTTTGTCAAAGCTTTGCAGCGAGGTTCCGCAATCGGCGCCCGCCTTGGGGCCAGGCCTGCAGGGCGAGGGATGCGGACGTATCTGAGCTCATATTTCTCAAAATTGTTCGCCGGCGATCTCGCCGCGTTCGGCGGACCGGCGACGGACGAGACGGGCGCCGGCTACATCCGCTCCGAGCAGATGTCGCTTGTGCTCGGCCATGCCGTCGGCTTCATGCTGGCCAACGTCTGCAACGCGACCATCTTTGCGATCGCGCTCTGGCACTCGGCGGACTGGCTTCGTGCCAGCATCTGGACCGCGGCCGTGGCCTTTGGCGCAGCATGGCTCGGATGGCAATCACGCGCGTCGCGACGAATTGCAAAGCCGCAGTTCGTCTCTCGCCGAACCATGCATCGATTGGTGCTAAACGCAGTCGTGCTGGGGTCCGCGTGGGCGATCGTTCCGGTGGCATTCTTTGCCAACGCCTCCAACGGCGGCCAACTGGTGATCACCTGTCTTTGCGCCGGAATGCTTGCGGGCGGCGCGCTCGCTTTCGCCACCATCCCGATCGCCGCCATCGCCTTTACCACGCCGATCTTTATCGGCTCCACGATCTGCCTGTACAGGATTGGCGACTTCGTCTACCTGCTGGTTGCAATCCTGCTCGCGATCTATGGCTCCGTGCTGCTCCGCGCCGTGTTCGTCAATTCCTTCGAATTCACACGGCGCATCATCGTGCAGCTCGAGGCGGAGCGGACCGTGCGGCGGGATCTGCTGACTGGGCTGCCGAACCGCATAGCCTTCAACGAAAACCTGGAAGCCGCGCTTGACCGGCTGGCACGCACCGGCGAGGAGTTTGCCGTCCTGCTGCTCGATCTCGACCGCTTCAAGGAAGTGAACGACAAGTTCGGCCATCCCGCCGGCGACGAGTTTCTGATCCAGGCGGCTGCGCGATTGCAGCGCTGCACCCGCGCCACCGAGCACGTCGCGCGCATCGGTGGCGACGAGTTCGCGCTGATCATGGCCAATCTGACCAGGCCGAAAGAGGCCTTCGAGATCGCCGAGTGTTTCGTTGCCTCCTTCGACGATCCGTTGGTGATCGATGGACGCGAAGCGTTCGGGGCAACCAGCGTCGGCATCGTGCTGGCGCCGCGCGACGGCAACACGCCCCACG
This sequence comes from Bradyrhizobium sp. LeoB3, assembly GCF_055456055.1. NCBI lineage: Bacteria > Pseudomonadati > Pseudomonadota > Alphaproteobacteria > Hyphomicrobiales > Nitrobacteraceae > Bradyrhizobium > Bradyrhizobium sp. LeoB3. Next base: position 21,053 of record NZ_JBVBEF010000072.1, on the reverse strand, counting down.
ACCTCATGAAACACGTCGACATCGCGCTGTATCGCGCCAAGAAGACGGGACCCGGCACGATCTGTTTCTTCGAACCCGGCGACGACAAGTCGGCGCGCGATCGCCTGGCATTGCGGCGGGATCTGGAAGGGGCAATCGAGCGGAACGAGTTGTTCCTGGTCTATCAGCCATTCATCGAGATCGGCGAAAACCGCATCACCGGGTTCGAAGCGCTGCTGCGCTGGCAGCATCCCGAGCGGGGGCTGGTGTCGCCTGGTGACTTCATCCCGATCGCGGAAGAGACCGGGCTGATTCACCAGATCGGCGAATGGGTGGTCGACCGCGCCTGCCTGGCGCTTGCGGAATGGCCCGACGACATCCGCGTGGCCGTGAACTTCTCCGCGGTGCAGTTCAACAATGCCGGCATCCTGCAGACGATCGTGCAGGCGCTTGCGCGAGCCGGCGTGCGTCCCGAACGGCTCGAGATCGAGATCACGGAATCGATGCTGATCGCAAAGTATGGATCAGCCTTGTCGATCCTGAACTCGCTGTTGGATTTGGGGGTAACGGTTGCGCTCGACGATTTCGGCACCGGCTTCTCGTCGCTGACATACTTGCGCAAACTGCCCTTTAGCCGCATCAAGATCGACCAATCCTTCATCCGCGACATGCTGGTGCAGCCCGACTGCGCTGCGATCGTCAAGTCCGTGATCGGGCTTGCGCAGGAGCTGCGCATCGGCGTGGTGGCGGAAGGCGTGGAAACGGCTGACCAGCTCGAATATCTGCGCCAGACCAATTGCGACGAGGCCCAGGGCTATTTCATTGGCCGCCCGGTTCCGGCCGAACAGATCCCTGCTCTGCTCGATCAGAAGCAGCGGTCGATCCACGCGGCCTAGACTGGACGCCGAACCATTCCGACTTGCCACTGCAATGGCGCGTCGCCCTGCTCCCATCTTCAAGCGGTCAGACTTTTTGCGACTGCGAAATGGTATCCGCCATACCAGCATCACTCGCGGTGAACACGCTGCGAGGCACGTCGTCGCATCACGGAACTCGAGAATAGGAAAAATCGATTTTCGATTGACGGCAGTGGTCGGGCCCGTCAATCTCCGCCGCCATGAACAGCATCGAGTTGAGTTTTCGTGAGGGATTTGGCGACGAGCGGCCGCGAAGCCTCACGTCTGCGGTGCAGGAGCGGCTGCGCGCGGACATCCTTTCGACCCGGCTCTTGCCCGGGCAGAAGCTCCACATCGCCGGGCTCGCCAAGCAGTTTTCCGTCAGCCTCGCCGCGGTGCGCGAGGCGCTGTCGCGACTGGTGGCGGACGGGTTGGTGCAGGCCTCCGACCAGCGCGGCTTTCGCGTCAGCCCGGTCTCGCTCGCCGATCTCGCCGACGTCACGCAGACGCGGATCGACATCGAAGGATTGGCGCTGCGGCGTTCGATCGAACGCGGCGACGCAGCCTGGCTCGCCGCCGTCGAGGCCGCCTGGGAGGCGCTCAAGGCGGTGCCTTACCGCTATCCCGATCAGCCGGGCGTGCATTACGAGGAATGGGTGGTGCGCCACCGCGTCTTTCATCGCGCGCTCGTCAATGCCTGCGGCTCGCGATGGCTGCTCGGCTTTCGCGACGAACTGCACGAGCAGAGCGAGCGCTATCGCCGGCTGTCGATCCGACGCGGCGAGCCGCGCGACGTCGAAACCGAGCACGCTGCGATCGTCGAAGCCGTACGCCGGCGCGACGCGGACGCCGCCGTCATCGCGCTGTCCAAGCACTTCACGATCACCATGGAATTCGTCGAGCTCGCCGCGCCCCGGATCTCGGAGGTGAACGGCACGAACTGAAGGCCGGGCGCAGTTCCCGGAAAACAAGCAGTCATCCTGGAGGAAACAGAACTATGCCCATGTCCCGCCGCCATGCCCTGGCGTCGCTCGTCGCCGTCACCGTGCTCGCAGCGCCCATCGCCGCATCCGCGGCCGAGACGATTCGCGTCGGGCTGCCGACCAAGACCTATTGGCCGACGACGATCGCCGAGACCGCCGTGCGGCAGAAGCTGTTCGAAAAGGAAGGCATCAACGCCGAGCTGACCATCTATCGCGGTGGTGCCGAGACCTTCGAGGCGATGGCGGCAGGTGCTGCCGACATCATCCTCGACCCTCCGTCCCTGGTGTCGGCCGGGCGCAAGAAGGGCGTGATGTCGAAGCTCGTCGCCAATGCCGCGATGGGCAGCTTCGGCTGGCAACTGATGGTGCCGGTCAAGTCGACGCTCGAGGTGAAGGATCTGAACGGCAAGAAGGTCGCGATCACCTCGGCCGGCTCCGGCTCCGACCTGCTCGCGCTGTGGACGGCGCAGGACAAGAAGCTCGAATTCACCCGCGTGCCGGTCGGCGGTGGCGGCCTGGTGCCGAACCTGCTCGCGGGCAATGTCGATGCCGCCGTGGTCTATTCGCCGCTCAGCTTCCAGATTGCGAAGTCGGGCGAGGCCCGCACCATCCTCGACTACGCCAAGGAAGTGCCGCCGAATCTGAGCGCAGGCTGGATCGTGCTCGACAAATATGCCGATGCCAAGCCCGAGGTGGTGCAGAAGGCCGTCAACGCGCTCTACGGCGCGCTGCAATTCATGCGCGCCAACCGCGACACAACGGTGAAGCTGATCGCCGAGCTTTACGAGATGCCGGCCGAGATCGCCGCGCTGGAATATGAGAACACGATTCTGAAGCTGGAGACCGACGGCAACATGGGTGCCGCGAACGTGCCCGCCGCCGTGCAGCTTTCGCTTGATCTCGCCAAGCTCGGCGGGCTCAAGGATATCGTGCCGGTGGAGGAGATCATCTCCACCAAGTTCAAGCCGGTGCCGACGAAGTTCTGAGATGCAGGATACACTTGCCATAAAGCTGGCGCGGATCGCGATCGTGGTCGCGATCTTTGCGCTGTGGGAACTGCTGTCGCGCACCGGCATCGTCAATCCGCGGCTGCTGCCGTCGGCGTCCGACACGCTGGTGACGCTCGGCGATCTCCTGCAGCGCGCCGCCGTCCGCAAGGATCTGATGGTGACGGCAACCGAAGTGCTGGCGGCGTTCGCGCTCGCGGTCCCCTTTGGCGCACTGATCGGGTTCCTGATCGCGGAAAACCGCTACTTTGCGGAAGTGGCAAAGCCGCTGTTGTTCTTCGCCTTCAGCATCCCGAAATCGATCTTCCTGCCGATGTTCATCCTGGTGTTCGGCGTCGGCTTCTCGCAGAAGGTCGGGTTCGGCTTCTTCTCGACCATCTTCATCGTGATCATGTCGACCACGACGGCTGTGGAGTCGGTGAAGGTGGAGCATTTGACGGTCGCCCGCTCCTACGGCGCGACGCCGGCGCAGACCGCGTTCCGCGTCTATCTGCCGAGCATGCTGCCAGTGCTGCTGGAGGCGTTGCGGATCTCCATGATCTTCAACCTCACCGGCGTGATCCTCGCCGAAATGTACGCCTCGCGCGACGGCATCGGCCACCAGATCGCGACCTGGGGCGAGAATTTTCAGATGAAGCAATTGCTGGCAGGCGTGGTGATGGTCGCGGCGATCGCGATGACCTTCAACGAACTGATCAGATGGGTGGAAACGCGATGCAGCCATTGGCGAACGTAACCCCGCTAAAGCCTCCGCCGCGCGCCGGCGCGATCGAGGTCAAGAATGTCGGCCAAATCTTCAAGACGTCGACGCAGGACGTGGTCGCGCTCGACAGCGTCTCGCTCGAGATCAAGCCGGGCCGCTTCGTCGTGCTGGTCGGCCCGAGCGGCTGCGGCAAGTCGACGCTTTTGATGATGATGGCGGGTCTGCGCCAGCAGACCACGGGCACCATCACCATCAACGGCGCGCCGATCCCCAAGCCGGACCCGGACCGTGTCGGCGTGGTGTTCCAGGAGGCGAGCCTGTTCCCCTGGCTCACCGCGGAGGAGAATGTCGAGTTTCCGCTGGCGCTGCGCGGCGTGGCGAAAGCGGAGCGTCGCGCCAAGGCGCAGGAGGCGCTGAAGCTGGTCGGGCTCGACGGTTTCGGCAAGCGTCATCCGCATGAATTGTCCGGCGGCATGAAGCAGCGCGTCTCGATCGCGCGCGGCCTGGTGCAGGATCCGCCGGTGCTGCTGATGGACGAGCCGTTCGCCGCGCTCGACGAGCAGACCCGCATGACCATGGGCGACGAATTGCTGCGCATCTGGTCGGCGACCGGCAAGACGGTGGTGTTCGTCACCCACAGCCTGACCGAAGCGGTCTACCTCGCCGATGAGGTGATCGTGATGTCGGCTCGGCCCGGCCGCATCGTCGACCATCTGCAGGTGCCGCTGCCGCGGCCGCGCACCTATGAGATGCTGAGCGGCGATGCCTTCGGCACGCTGCGCGACCGCATCTGGCGGCATATCCGCAAATCGGCGTGAGGCTTGCGATGAGCGCGAAGACGCTGCGGCATCTGATCGTGATCGGCCTGATCGCGCTGTGGGAGATCCTGCCGCGCACCGGTCTCATTCCGGAACTGTTCCTGCCGTCGCTGTCCTCGACGCTCAGGGCCGGATGGAACGAGGCGCCGGAATATGGCCACGCGCTGGCGGTGACACTCTATGAGGTCGCGATCTCGATGGCGATCGCCTGCGGCGGCGGCATCCTGCTCGGCGCCATCGTCGGCAGCCTGCCGCGGCCACGCGTGCTGATCATGCCGATGGTATCGAGCCTCTATGCGGTGCCGCTGGTGATCCTGTATCCCGTGTTCACTGTCTGGCTCGGCATCGGCACGGAATCCAAGATCGCCTTCGCCTCGATCTACGGTTTCCTGCCGACGATGCTCGCAACCGCAGCTGGCATCCAGACCATCGACCCGCAGCTCATACTAGCGGCGCGCAGCATGGGCGCAACCACGAGCCAGCGCCTCGTCCGTGTCATCATTCCCGCCGCGATCCCGACCGTGCTGTCGGGCCTGCGCGTCGGCGGCGCGCTCGTCATCGTCGGCGTGGTGGTGTCGGAGATGCTGATCTCGTCCGCCGGCATCGGCTACCTGATCTCGCGCTACCGCACCATCCTGGACAGCCCGCATGTGTTCGCCGGCGTGCTGCTGGTGCTGTTCATGGCGATGGCCTTCAACGCCTTGATCAAGTGGATCGAGCGCAAGGTCGCGATCTGGCAGACCGGCACCCGCGCCGGCCAGAGCGCTGCCGACGACGTCGGGTCCGGCGCCGTGCAGCCGACGACGTAAAGGATGCCAGCGTGTTCGACCTGACATTGAGTTTCGACAATGGCCCCGAGCCGGAAGTCACGCCGCGCGTGCTCGACATCCTGCGCGAGCGCGACATCAAGACGACGTTCTTCGTGATCGGCGAGAAGCTCCGCGATCCCGCGCGGCGCAGGCTCGCGGCCCGCGCCCATGACGACGGCCACTGGATCGGCAACCACACCTTCACCCACAGCATTCCGCTCGGCCAGCAGATCGATGCGAATACAGCGGAAAACGAGATCGGCCGCACGCAGGCGGCGATCGGCGCCCTCGCCCATCCGCAGCGCTGGTTCCGCCCGTTCGGCGGCGGCGGCAATCTCGACGACCGTCTGCTCAAGCCGTCCGTGGTCGACTACCTCAGGAGCAACAAACATAGCTGTGTGCTCTGGAATGCGATCCCGCGCGACTGGGACGATCCGGACGGCTGGGTCGGCCGTGCGCTCGATCAATGCCGTTCGCAGCCCTGGACCTTGATGGTGGTGCACGATCTGCCGACCGGCGCGATGGACCATCTCGAGGATTTCCTCGATCGCGCCAAGGCGCTCGGCGCCCACTTCCGCCAGGAATTTCCGCCCGACTGCGTCCCGATCCGCTCGGGCGAGATCGTGTCGCCTATCGACGCCTACGTTTCCTCCATCGAAGAAAGTGTCAAATCATGAAGATCGCAAGTTTCAAGGCGGCTGGTGTCGCGAGCTATGGCATCGTCACCGATTCCGGCGTGATCGACACCGGCAAGCGACTGAAGAACTTTCCGACGCTGAAGGCGCTGCTTGCGGAGGGCTCGCTCGACGAATTGAGGAAGCTGCAGGGCGAGCGCGCCGACTACGCGCTCAAGGATGTCGAGCTGCTGCCGACCGTGCCCGATCCCGACAAGATCCTTTGCATCGGCGTCAACTACGCCACGCACCTTGCCGAGAGTGGCCATCCGACGCCGCCGCATCCGATGATCTTCACCCGCTTCGCCAACAGCCAGGTCGGCGCCGGCCAGCCGATGATCCGCCCGCTGGAATCCGAGCGTTTCGACTATGAAGGCGAGATGGCCGTCATCATCGGCAAGGCCGGCCGGCGGATTTCGCGCAAGGCTGCGATTTCGCATGTGGCGGGCTATGCCTGCTACAATGACGGCAGCATCCGCGACTGGCAGCGCCACACCTCGCAATTTGCCCCGGGCAAGAACTTCGTCGGTACCGGCGCATTCGGCCCGTGGATGGTGACGACCGACGAGCTTTCCGACATCAGCAAACAGAGCATCGCCACCCGCCTCAACGGCGTCGAGGTGCAGGCGGCACCGATCTCGGACCTCGTGTTCGACGTCCCTGCCTTGATCGCCTATTGCTCGACCTTTACCGAGCTTGCGCCCGGCGACGTCATCGTGACCGGCACCACCGGCGGTGTCGGCGCCTATCGCACCCCGCCGCTCTGGATGAAGGAAGGCGATGTCGTCGAGGTCGAGATTTCCGGCATCGGCGTGCTGCGCAATCCCGTGAAGGACGAAGTCGCGGCCGCGGCAACCCGCGCGGCGTAACGCGCCTCGCTGAACCAAGAACAACAAGGAGACTATCATGAACCTCCCGATGCATCTCTTGCCGACCACGGTTGTCGGCAGCTACCCGCAGCCGGAATGGCTGGTCGACCGCGCCATGCTGTCGAAGGTCGTGCCGCGCACCCGCCTGCACGCGATGTGGCGGTTGCCGGCCGAGCACCTGGAAGAAGCCCAGGACGATGCGACGATCGTCGCCATCAGGGATATGGAGCGCGCCGGCATCGATATCGTCACCGACGGCGAGATCCGCCGCGAAAGCTATTCCAACCGCTTTGCCACCGCGCTCGAAGGCATCGATGACGAGAATCCCGCCATCATCACCGCCCGCACCGGCAGTACGCAAACGCCGGTGCCGCGCGTGGTCGGCCCGGTGAAGCGCACGCGCCCGGTCGAACTGCACGACATGCAGTTCCTGCGGCAGAACACCGACCGCGCGGCCAAGATCACCCTGCCCGGCCCGTTCACCATGAGCCAGCAGGCCAAGAACGAGTTCTACAAGGATGACGAGGAACTCGCGATGGCGTTCGCCGAAGCCGTCAACGCCGAGGCGCTCGACCTGCAAAAGGCCGGCGCCGACGTGATCCAGCTCGACGAGCCCTGGGTGCGCAACAATCCAGACCTCGCCAAGCGCTATGCCGTGAAGGCGATCAACCGCGCGCTTCAAGGCATCACGGTGCCGACCGTCGTTCATCTCTGCTTCGGCTATGCCGCCGTCGTGCCGGGCTCGAACAAGCCCGCCGGCTATTCCTTCCTTGGCGAGCTCAACGACACCACGGCCGACCAGATCTCGATCGAGGCCGCGCAGCCGAAGCTCGATCTCGGCGTGCTCAAGGAGCTGTCGTCGAAGAAGATCATGCTTGGCGTGCTCGACCTCGGCAATCCCGAGATCGAGTCCGTGGAGACGGTCGCCGGACGCATCCGGAGCGGCCTGAAGCAGGTGCCCGCCGAACGGCTGGTGGTCGCGCCCGATTGCGGCATGAAATACATGCCGCGGCACGTCGCGTTCGGAAAGCTGAAGGCAATGTGCGACGCCGCCGCTCTGGTGCGCAAAGAGATCGGCGGTTAGCTCGCTCCGAGAGGGCTGGAGTCGGGCGCCTCCGGGACATAGGTGCGAGTGGAGAAACATGATCCCCACCCGGTTTGCGCGTTCCACGCGCAAACCGACCTCCCCTTTCCAAGGGGAGGTGACACGCAGCCTCTAGCCGCCGCACTCCTTCCCCCTGAAAGGGGGAAGGCCGGGATGGGGGTCTGCCGCGAGTCGCACTGCCTAGGTGGAGAGAATCCTCTCCCGCAAGCGGGAGAGGTGAAACGAACTCCCCGGCCGCTTCTACGACTGCGACGCTGAGCGCGTGGCTGCGGCCTGCGGCGGGCGGTCGTTGAGCCGGACCACGACGACAATCCGCTTGATCTCGCCGTTGCGGTAGGCCTTCAGGAAATGGTCGTAGTTCTTGATCGAGACGCAGCCGTTGGAATCGCCGTTCGGGCCGAGCATGTAGGGATGGGCCAGGAGGCCGGCGCGGCCGAACGTATCCGTGCCATCGACCGGGGTCATGCGCAGCGCCGGCACGCCATGGAACAGCTTCTCGCGCGGCTTCATCTCGTAGATGCCGGGCGGCGTCGCACCAGCGTTGCGGGTATTCACGCGGGAGGGGTCGTCCATCAGGCCGCCGAGACCCGAATGCGCCTCGAGCTTGGTGCCGTCAGGCATGTAAACGGTGCGCGCCGTGATGTCATAGACGGCGGTGGTGCTGTCATAGCCAAGCGTGGTCAGGCTCGGTCCGGTGCCGGGAAGGATTCCGCCATTCGGCTCGAGGGACGCCAGTTGCACCCGTCCTGGCACCCAGTCGGTGATCTTCTGCCAAATGGAGCGTTCCTCCGCCTGCGCCACAGGTGCCGGCGCCGGGGGCAGATCGTTCCTTGCCTGCAGGTTGGCATCGACCGGACGCGACCGCGGCAGCGGAATCGCGGCGACTGCGGGAGTCGGCGCCGGGCTGGGCGGGCTGGCTTGCGCGGGTTCGTCAGTCTGGGTGTCCCGAAGCTGCTCGGTCAGCGAACCCTGGATATGGGCGAATTCCGCGTTGAAATCGTTGCGGCTGCCACGAAGCATCGGGCGCGAGGGGTAGTAGATGAAGGCGGAATCGAGCGTCGAGCGCGCCCCGAACCGATCGTTGAAGGAAATCGCCGCGGACGTGTTCGCCAAGGCCGAACCACGCAGCAAATCCAAGGGGTTAATCTCTGTGATCCAGACGGCAAGGGCAGACGCCAATGCGAACGAGGCGACAGAAAATGTCGCCTTGCCCACCCATCGAGCGCCACCCCGCGGGCGCTCGCCTGCAGCTGTCCCAATCTGACCCATCTAACCCCGTTCGGCGCATCGGAGCCTCTGACGGGCTCCAGATAAGGATTCACCGAGTTGACTTTGGATATCACGGAACAAGACTTGGGCACAATCGAGACCAAATGGCCGGTCACCCCGAAAAATGATGACAGAAAGGCCCGCGCAAGTCTCCCTTTAGGGAGCCAGATACCGCAGCAGTTCCGGGTCGTCCCTGACTGCGGCGGCCGGGCCCTGCAGCGCGACGCGGCCGCGGTCGAGGACATAGGCGTAGTCGGCCACCCGCAGCGCAAGATCGAGATGCTGCTCGACGATGACGACCGCGATGTCCTTTGCCAGCTCGATCAGGCGCTCGGTGATCTCCTCGATCACGCCGATCCAGACGCCCTCGGTCGGCTCGTCCAACAGCAGCAGTTTCGGATCGCCGAGCATCGCGCGGCCGATCGCCAGCATCTTGCGCTCGCCACCCGATAGCGTGCCGGCGGGCTGTTCAAGCCGCTGAGCGAGTTTCGGGAAGATCGCCAGCACCCGGTCGATGGCGGTGGCGTCGTGATTATAGAGTGCGCCGACCGCGAGATTGTCGCGCACCGACAACCGCGCGAACACCGAATGCTCCTGCGGCACATAGCCGATGCCGAGCCGCACGCGCTCCTCGGTCGGGCGGCGGCCGATATCCTTGCCGTCGAACTTGAGCTCGCCCCTGGACAGGCCGAGTTCGCCGACGATGGTCTTCATCAGCGTGGTCTTGCCGGCGCCGTTGCGGCCGAGCACGGCGACGCCGCCGCGCCAGGGAATGCCCATATTGACGTCGAACAGGACCTGGCTGCGGCCATAGCCGGCGTCGAGATTGATAATATCGAGGAACTGACTGTCAGGCACGGCGCAGATAGATCTCCTGTACCTCCGGGCTCGCCTGGATCTCGGCGACGGTGCCGCTCTCCAGCACTTTCCCCTGATCGAGCACGGTGAGGCGGTCGCAGATGTCGCGGATGAAATCTAGGTCGTGCTCGACGATCACGAGCGAGCAGTGCGACTTGATCGGTTGCAGCAGTTCGCCGGTGACGCGCCGCTCCTCCAGGCTCATGCCGCCGGTCGGCTCGTCGAGCAGCAACAGCCGCGGCTTGCCCGCGAGCGCCATCGCGATCTCCAGCCATTGCTGCTGGCCGTGCGACAGCGTCGCCGCCGCATCATGGGCGCGATCGGCGAGGCGGAACTGCGTGAGCATCGCCATGACCTGGTCGTGCAATATGCCGCGGGTGCGCGACAGCACGAGGTCGAGCAGCGAGCATTGCGCCTGCAGCGCCAGCAGGATGTTGTCGTAAAGCGTCAGCGACGGCAACACGCTGGTGATCTGGAATTTCAGGCTCATGCCGGCGCGGGCGCGCTCGGTCGGCGACAGCGCGGTGATGTCGCTGCCGGCAAAGTGCACGGTGCCCTCGGTCGGGGTTTCGGCGCCGGCGACGCATTTCATCAGCGTGCTCTTGCCCGAGCCGTTCGGGCCGATCAGGCCATGAAATTCGTTCTCGGAGACCGTCAGCCCCGCTCCGTCGAGCGCGGTCAACTTGCCGAACACCTTCCTGATGCCGGTGGCTTCAAGGAGCGGCATGACTGCTCCCCTTCGCTCTTCCGCCGAAGCTGCCGACGCGCTCGCGCTCGCCGAGCACGAAGCTGATCAGGCCGAGCGGACGGAACAGGATCACTAGCAGCAGCAATACGCCGAGGATGATCGGCCAGATGTCGCGGTAGTTGTCCGACAGCCAGAAGCTGACGCCCTCGATGATCACGGTGCCGATGACGGCGCCGATCAGCGTGCCCGACCCGCCGAACAGGACATAGAGCACGACCTGGGTCGAGATCACGACGCCCAGCATATTAGGCCAGACGAAACCCTCGTGGAATGCATAGAGTCCGCCGGCAAGGCCCGCGATGGTGCCGCCGACGGTAAAGACGATTGCCTTCAGGTGCTGCGCCTTGTAGCCGAAGAAAGCGATGCGCTGCTCGTTCTCGCGCAGACCCGCGAGCGCAAGGCCGAATTGCGAGCGCACCAGGAAGCGGCACAGGAGATAGACGACCAAGAGAATGCCGAGCGCGAGGTAGTAATAGACTGGCCCCTCCGTGATATCGGTGCTGCCAAGCGACATCGGCGGGATCGAGGGGATGCCGTTCTGCCCACCGAGATAATACCAGCCGCGCGCCAGGCGATCGGCGGCATAGGACCCGGTGAGCGTCCCGAGCGCAACGAAGATCATGCTCGACGGGTTCCGGCCGAGCAACAGGAAGCAGCCGAGCAGGAGCGAGAATATCAGCCCGATCAGCATCGCCGCCGGCAGCACCAGAAAGATCGACGTGACGTTGAGGTCGCGCGCCAGCAGCGCCACGCCGTAACCGGCCGAGCCGAAGAACAGGGCTTGGCCGAAGCTCATGATGCCGGCATAACCCCAGACGAGATCGAACGACAGTGCGAACAGCGCAAGGATGATGACGCGGGTGGCGAAGACGGTCAGATAATCCTGCAGCACCAGCGGCAGGAAGACTGCGACCAGCAGCACCAGGATTTCCACGATCGGCAGGACCCGGCGCGGCGTCTTGGCCTGCGACGTCAGCGTCGCGGCCGCGCCGTGCTCAGCCTTCGAGATGTCCGGCTGTTCGTCGATCCCCGTACGAACCGCCTGCTCGGTTGCGCCCATTCTTCGCTCAGCATTCCTTGGGGTCGACCAGCCCGCTGCTGCGGGCCACGATCTCGTACACGCCGCCCTTGGCGACCGCGGTGTACATGTTCATCTTGCAGTGCCGCTTGCCCGGCACCATCTCGGCGGGGCCGCCCGGCCCCTCCGCGATCTTGGCGTGATCCAGCGCCGCAGCAACGGAATCGCGATCGACCTTGCCGGCTTCCTTCACGGCGGCGGCCCACAGCTTCAATCCGCGATAGGTGCCGGTCGCGGCGCTGCCGGCGGCGAACAGGAAATTGCCGGGGAAATCCTTCTCATAGGTCGCCTGGATCTTGGCGCTGACCGGATCGTCCTTGGTCAGCACCTTGAAATAATCAAGGCAGCTCGCGAGGCCTTCGATCTCATTGGCCTGGTTGATGTTGAGCGTGTTCTCGTCATAGTAGACGCAGGACAGCCGGCCGCCGTTCTTCAGGAAGCCAGCTTCATAGAGCTGCTTGAAGAACGGACCGACGCCGGGCGGGATCACCGTGTTGAAGACGACGTCGACCTTGTTGGAGACGATGCGGTTGACGGTGGCGCTGAAATCGACTTGGTCGAGCGGGTAATATTCCTCGAAGATCACCTCGCCGCCATTGGCTTCGATCACCTTGCGCGCATAGACGTTCAGGGTATGCGGCCAGACGTAATTGGCGCTCGGCAGCGCGAAGCGCTTGCCGCCGTTCTTGATCAGCCAGGGGATGAACTCGTCGCATTGCTGCGCCGGCGTCGGCCCGGTGCAGAACAGATAGGGCGTGCATTCCTTGCCCTCGTAGAGCTGCGGGTAGATGTAGAGCGTCTTGCCGCGGGCGACGATCGGGTCCTTGATCGCGTTGCGCATCGAGCTCGTGATGCCGCCGAGCACGAGATCGACCTTGTCGCGCTGGATCAATTTGCGGACGTTGCCGACCGCGACCGACTCATTGGACGCGGTGTCCTCGATGAAAAGCTCGATGGGACGGCCGAGCAGGCCGCCGGCATCGTTGATCTCCTTGACCACCATCTTGGCCGTGTTGGCATCGGCATTGCCGGCATAGGCGATCGGGCCGGTGAGGTCGGTGGCGATGCCGACCTTGATCGGGCCTTCGGCGGCATTGGCCCATTCGGGACGGATGACCCAGCTTCCTACGCCGGTCGCGATCGCGGTGGAGGCAAAGGCAAAGCTCTGCAGGAAACGACGCCGGCTTAACTTCAAGTGATCGCTACGCATGAGACTAGACCCCTTTTCCCGAAAGCAGGCCTTGCGGCCGGAATTTGATGAAGACGATGGCAAGCACGAAGACGAGGATGTCGGCGATCACCGGCGCCATCACCCATGGCAGCGCTGCGCTGAGCGTGCCGATCACCGCCGCGCCCGCGACCGGGCCGATGAACGAGCCGACGCCGCCGACCATGACCGCGACAAAGCCCTGGATCAGGAAGCGGATGCCGAGATCGGCGAACAGGCTGAACACCGGCACCAGCAGCGCGCCGGCGAGCCCTGCAAGCGCCGCACCGAAGGCAAAGGTGGTGCCGTACATCGCAGCGGTGGAAATGCCGGAGGCCCGCGCCAGCGCCGGATTCTCCAGCGTGGCACGCACCCGCAGGCCAAACGTGGTGCGCGACAGCAAGAGATAGCAGCCGATCATCACCAGGATCGTGATCACGATGATGGTGAAGCGCCATGCCGAGATGTGTACGGTGCCGAGATCGATCGAGCCGCCGATCGGCTCCGGCACCGAGAGATAGAGCCCGCCGATCAGGCCGCGCACGCATTCGCGGATGATCAGGCCGAGCGCATAGGTGCCGAGCATCGCGACGATCGGCGCCGCGTAGAAGCGCCGGATGATCAGCGCCTCGAGCACGAAGCCGAGCGCGCCGACCAGAAACGGCGCGGCCGCCATGCCGACCCAGACCGGGAGGCCATGGCTATAGGCGAGATAGGTGATGTAGGCACCCAGCAGGACGAACTCGCCCTGCGCAAAGTTGAAGATGCCCATCATGCTGGCGATGATCCCGAGCCCCAGCACGACAAGGACGATGATCGCGCCGAAGCTCAGGATTTCGAAAGCGGCGACGAATGCGCTACCCATGCATCGCGATCCGGCCGAAGTGCAACGGCAGTTCCCTCACATCTTCTTCCAGTCGCCGGACTGCTCGAAGGCATGCGCGGCGCGGTAGATGGTGGATTCCTCGAAGTGGCGGCCGACCAGCATCAAGCCGACCGGAAGTCCATCGACCATGCCGCACGGCAGCGACATCGCCGGATGATGGGAGATGTCGAACGGCGAGGTGTTGGAGATCATCTCGAACGCGCGCGCGACATAATCCTCACGGCTCGGATTTGCCGGCGGCAGCGGCGTCGCCTTCATAGGCGTGGTCGGCAGCAGCAGCAGATCGTAGTCCTTGAACACCGCGTCATAGGCGGCCGTCAACCGGCGCGAGACGTTGACGGCCTTGCCGTAATGGCGCGGGCCGAACGTGTTGTTGATGTAGGTGCCGAACAGCAGCAACAGCTTGGTGGTCTCCGAAAGCGAATCCGCCTGTCGCCGCCAGCCGCGGTGGAAATCCATCAGCGAGGTCGAATAGAGGTCGGGACGGCTCAGGCCGTAGCCGTCGCCGTACATCATGGTCTGCGTCATCCCCTCGGTGCCGATCGGCATCCAGATCGCGGGGCCGAGCAGATGCATTGGAATCGACACGTCGGTGACGGAGGCGCCGAGATCCTTGAAGCGCTTCGCCGCTTCGCGGACGCTTTCGTTCACCGCGGGCTCCGCTCCGGCCTGCTCGAACCCTTCCTTGAGCACACCGATCTTCAATCCCTTCACACCCTGGCCGAGCGCCTTGGTATATTCATCGACCTTGGGCGCCTTGATGCGGGGATCGTAGCCGTCGTCGCCGGCGAGCACTTCGAGCAATAAGGCGTTGTCTTCCACCGTTGCCGTCATCGGCCCGGTGTGATCGACGAAGACCTCGATCGGCATCACGCCGGTGTAGGGCACGAGCCCCCAGGTCGGCTTCATGCCATAGGTGCCACAGAACGAGGACGGCATGCGGATCGAGCCGCCCTGGTCGCCGCCGATCGCCATGTCGACCTCGCCAAGCGCGACCACGACGCCGCTGCCCGATGACGATCCGCCGGCCGAATAGCCCATCTTGTAGGGATTATGCACCGGCCCGGTGGAATTGGTGTGGCTGCCGCCGGAGATGCAGAAGGATTCGCAATGCACTTTGCCGGCGATCTCCGCGCCGGCATCCAGCATGCGCGTCACGATCGTCGCATCGAAATCGGGGACATAACCTTCGAGCGTCGACGAGCCGTTCATCATGGGCACGCCGGCCAGCATGATGTTGTCCTTCAGCGCGACCTTCTTGCCCTTGAGCTTGCCGGAATCTGCGCCCTTCACCGTCGCCTTGCGGTACCAGGCGTTGCGCGGATTCTCCTCCGGGCTCGGCCGATAGCCGGGCGTGCGCGGATATTTCACGGGCGGTACCTCGTCGGGCATTGCAGCAACGAGGTTGTAGGCGTCGACCGAACTTTGCATCAGCCCGCGGAACGAAGCGACGTCTTCGTCGGAAAGCGCGAGGCCGCATTGCGCGGCGACCGCGCGAAGTTGCGTTGGGGTCGGAAGCACGACGGACAAGACACTCTCCCTGGAAGCTTGATGATGGCGCGCGGCCGCGGAATGCATGCGAAGACGCGGTCCCACCCGAGGCCGCCCGGGTATTACAGACGGAAATATTTTCCTTTTCAAGAATTATTTTGCAGAACGGCGCGCGCGGACGCAATCCCTTGCGTGCGTCAGATCGTCTTGATCAGCTTGAAATCGAGGCCGTCGGCCTCGGCGAGATACATCGGCATCTCCGCGCGGCCGCTGCGAATGGTGATCGGCCCGCGGGCGCCGGTATAGACGATGTTGCGTCCCGCAGTGAGCAGCGGTTTGAACGCCAGCGAGCCCGCGCGCTCGGCCGCCGCCTGCAGGAAGCGGAGACCCTCGTAGTTGGATTGCGCGACCGAACCGATCGGCGGTGCCATGGGGCCGAACGTGGCGCGATATTGACTGAGGAAGTCATCGTTGGCGCGCGAGCCGATGCCGATGAAATAGCCGGACGCGCAGAACAGGTTCTCGGTGTTGTCGGCGCCGATGCCGAGCAGCACGGTCTCGTCCATCGCGCCGGCCAGCCTGAGCGTCGTTGCCGCCAGGCCGCTCTCGGCAAAGGCGCGGTTGAAGGTGATGCTGTCGGTGCCGATCAGCGAGATCAGCACGACATCGGGACGCGCGGCACGGATGCGGTCGAGATGGGCGGAATGATTGTCCTCGCCGACGGGGACGAACTCCTCGCCGACCACCTGCCCGCCGGACTCGGCGATATATTTCTTCACCGCACGATGCGATTGCCACGGCCAGACATAGTCGCTACCGATCAGATACCAGCGCGAGGCCTTCTTGACATCGGCGAGCCAGTGGATCGCGGGCCGGCTCTGCCAGCGCGGCGTCTCGCCGATCGCCATCACCCCCGGCGTGCGCTCGCCGCCCTCATAGACCGGCGTGTAGATATAGGGCACCCGGCCGCCGGTGACCTTGCGCAGCGCGACGCGGACCGCGCTGATATGCGAGCCCATGATCACGTCGACCTCGTCAAGGGCGACCGCCTCCGCGGCACGGCGCACGACATCCTCGATCGGGCCGCCGGCATCCAGCACCGTCAATTCGATCTCGCGGCCCAAAATGCCGCCGCGACGATTGATCTCGGAGACCGCGAGCAACACCGCGTTGGTGGTGGCCGGCCCCCAAATTCCCGGCGAGCCGGAGAAGGTGAGGAAGTTCGCGACCCTCAATTTGTTGTGGGCGCCACCTCGCTTGCTGAAGCCGACATCAGCGGGATGCCAGGAGGGATCGGTCGTTGGCGCCGACAGGCCTCTGAACACGAAGGGCGGCATGGGGGCGCCGCCGCTGTTGACGCTGACTGTTGAGAGCACGCCCACTCCTGTCCGACACTTCGCCCCTTGTCGCGCGGTGCATCGATGCACGGCGCCGCCGGTTGTCCCACCCGTTCGACAAATATCCTAGGCGAAAATATTGAAACTTCAACAATTGCCATGCATATAGAACGGGCAATCAGCGCCAGTCATTCGCTCATCAGGGTCAAAACAAAGTCTTCGATCGTGGCCAAACCGCCAAGCCAAGATACCCCGCTCACTGAACATCTCGCCTACCTGCTCGCGCAAGCCAACCGGGAAATCAACCGGCAGCTTGAATCGCGGCTGGCCAAGGAGGGTGTGCCGGTCGAGCAGTGGCGAATCCTGAAGGTCCTGTTCGACGGCAACGGCCGTTCGATGGGCGAGCTCGCCGAAGCCGTGCTGCTCAACCACCCGACCCTGACCAAGATCGTCGACCGCATGGTGTCGGACGCCCTCGTCTACCGCGTCCAGGACCCGAAGGACCGCCGCAAGGTGCTGATGTTCTGCTCCGAGCGCGGAAAAATTCTGTGCCAGCGATTGAACTCGCTCGCCATGAGCCAGGAAGCGCACATCGTCGAGAACTACGGCAACAAGTCCACCAACGAATTGAAGCGGCTGCTGGAAAATCTGATCGACAGCGCGAATTGAGTTGTGAACTTGTAGGGTGGGCAAAGGCGCGTCAGCGCCGTGCCCACCATCAAGCGCTCCGCTCGTGACGGTGGGCACGCTTCTGTCATCGCTTGTTGAACCATCGAGCAAGAAGTCGCTTTGCCCACCCTACGAAACCACAAAACTCACGGCCGAAGATGCGGCGTCGTGTTCGGCGGGGGCGCCTGCTCGAGTTCGCTCTCTTCCGGCAGCTTCTCGCCGTGCACGGCGAGCGGGCGGCCGATCCAGAGCGGATCAACGAGATGATCGCGGCGCGGATTGCGCGTGTTCGGATGCACAAGGATACTGAGGCTGCCGTGGTTGAGCATCAGCCACGGCACGAACTCGGCAAAGACTTCCGCGGCGAAAGCCACCTGGTACATGGCCTGATCGTGCGGCCCGACCTTGACGTCGTGCCATCGGCCGAGCGTGACCGAAAAGCGTTCGCCGATCCATGTCCTCAAGCGCTCGGCCTCCGGCCTCGTTGTGGCCGGATCGTAGTAGATATGGGCGTGATAGCTCGCGATCTCGCCGGCCGACCGCGGCATGGCACCTTCCTGCAAATCGCTCATCCGTCTTTAACCTTCCGACCGATCCTTCACTTGATCTGCGCCAGGTCGCGCATATGGGCAAGATCAATCACGCGTCCGTGGCTGACGACGGCGGCCGGAGGCGCGTGAAAGCGAAGCACGTTCGTGACATCAGGGTGGTCGAGCACAACAAGGTTGGCAGGATAGCCCGCCTCGATTCCGTACTTCGCCAGATTGATCGCCGCTGCCGGTCGCGACGTGATCATATCATACAGCGTATCGATGTCCCGCTCCTTCGTCATCCACAACAGATGCGCGGCAAGGAAGGCCACCTCGGGCATGTTGTTCCTGCCGAATGGATAGTAGGCATCGGAAATATCGTCCTGCCCGAGGCAGACATTGACGCCCCGTTGCAGGAGCTCCTTGACCCGCGCATGCAACGGGCCGGTATGAGGGTCGCTGACGATGCTGACGCGCGCTTGCCGCAACAGCTCGGTCAATTCGCCGAAATAGGATTGCGGATAGAGCGCCATCGCCCGGCAATGATGCGCCAGCGCGCGTCCCTGATAGCCGCGCGCGATCGCCTGGCGCGCCATCGATTCCAGCGTCTTCATGTTGGGATCGCCGACGTCGTCCAGCAACATCGAGATGTCGGCGTTGAACTCGGCGGCGAGATCGAAACAGAAATCGATGTGGGCCTGCATGTCGTCGGCATTGGATTCGATCCAGGGAATACCGCCGACGACGTCAGCGCCCATCGCCATCGCCTCTCGCATCAATCGGTCGGCGCCCGGCTCGCGCGCAAGCCCGTCCTGCGCGAACGCCACGACCTGGAGATCGACGATATCGCGGAATTCCTCGCGGACCGCCAGCAGTGCCTTGACGCCCTCGAGCCGCGCCTTGGTGTCGACATCGGCAAAGGCACGGATGTGCAGATTGCCATGCAGCGCCGCCAGCGCGACCGCACGCCTGGCGTTCGGGATGATCCAGGACGCGTCGTATGTCTCCTTCACCGCGGCGGCGAGATCGATCGCCTTCGCCGCCTCGTTCATGCCGCCGCCGTGA
The DNA here is from genome assembly GCF_055456055.1 of Bradyrhizobium sp. LeoB3. Taxonomy (NCBI): domain Bacteria; kingdom Pseudomonadati; phylum Pseudomonadota; class Alphaproteobacteria; order Hyphomicrobiales; family Nitrobacteraceae; genus Bradyrhizobium; species Bradyrhizobium sp. LeoB3. Next base: position 2,072 of record NZ_JBVBEF010000072.1, on the reverse strand, counting down.
TAGGCCTCAAGCGCTGCTTCCGTCATCATCGGCAGCGTCCACACCTTGCAAAGATGCAGATGCGCGTTGACGTAAGGCGGCGTCACCAGGTTTCCACCGGCGTCCAGCGTCAGGCGGGCATCTCCGCCAAGGCGAGGCGCTATCTCGGCAATGACGCCATCCGAAATCGCGATGTCCGCAAGCGCGTCGCCCTGGCCCAGCAAGCGGGCATTTCGGATCAAGAGGTCAGTCATATCGGGAATTCCAGTCAGGAAGGAGAATTGAGAAGCTGGGCCTCGTATCGAGGGCCGCAATGCACATCTGATGCAAGAAGGATACCGTTCCGGCGCGGCGGTTCACGCCTGCCCACCCGGGCAGTTTCCAACGGCGCAGGAGCGTGCCCAGATCGGAGAAAATCCAACGGAGTTTTACCATGTCCGATCCCTCAGTGCTTGCCACATTCTCCGGCGCGATCGCCGACATCGTCGCCCGCGTCGCGCCGGCCATCGTTTCCGTGCACTCGCACCGCTCGCGTGCTTCGGGCTTTGTCTGGAAAGCGGGCCTGGTCGTCACCGCCGACGAGGCGCTTGCAGAAGAAGGCGAGGTCATCGTCCGCTTTGCCGACGGAACGGAGCGGACTGCAACCATCGCCGGACGCGATCACACCACCGATGTCGCGTTGTTGCGGGTCGAGACCTCCAACATCGCGCCGACCAAACTTTCATCGGCGGTACCGGCGCTCGGATCGCTGGCGCTGGTCGTCGCCGCCGAGCGTGGCGTGCCCGCGGCGGCGCTCGGCCTGATATCGCTGGTCGGCGGCACCTGGCGGAGCCTGCGCGGCGGCGACATCGATGCGCGCATCGAGCTCGACGTCCGCCTGAGGCCCAGCCACGAGGGTGGGCTCGCGCTCAACGCCTCCGGCGACGCCATCGGCATGGCCGTGCTCGGCGCGCGGCGCGTCCTTGTCATTCCGGCCGCGACCATCGCGCGCGTGGCGGGCCGGCTGGAGACCCATGGCCGAATCGCGCGCGGCTATCTCGGGCTCGGCCTGCAGCCGGTCAAGCTCGACGACGGCATTGGCGCGATGGTGATGAGCGTCGACAAGGCCGGCCCCTCGGCGGCCGCCGGCATCCGGCAAGGCGACGTGATCGTCGGCTGGAACGACGAGAAGATTTCCGGCGTGCGGGCCCTGCTCAGGGCGCTCGGGCCCGACAGCGTCGGCGCCACCGTCGACGTCGCGGTGCGGCGTGGCGGCGAGCCGGTGCGGGTCAAGCTGACAGTCGGGGAAAGGCCGGAGACGTGAGCGAACAGACCTCGCCTCCCCTCCTCATCGCCATCGACGTCAGCGATCCCGCACTTGCGGACCGGCTCGCCTCGCTGCTCGGCGGCGTCGCCGGCTTGCGCCTTGCCGCGCCGGGCGAAGCAGCGGGCGTCGCGCTGGTCTCGCGCGGCCAGCCTGCGGGCGAACGATCGGAGATCGAGCTGACGCCGCGCGAGCGCGACGTGCTGGCGCTGATGGCCGAGGGCGCCTCGAACAAAACGATTGCGCGGCAGCTCGGGATATCCGTGCACACCGCCAAATTCCACGTCAGCTCGCTGCTCGACAAGCTCGACGCCACCGGCCGCACCGATGCGGTGGCGCATGCGGCGCGGCGCGGGGTGATCCATCTGTAGCGCGATGAGATCGGGTTAAATTGCATCTACCGCGCTCGCGATAGTGGTCACGAGCTACGGCGGGCAAGTCGCCTTGCCCTCAGGCAGCTCTCTCCGTCGTCCCCGCGAAAGCGGGGACTCATAACCGCAGGGTCGTGTTGTGGCGCGAGCAAGCGGTTGCAGCGGAGCACACCACAAAGGCCGGTGGTTATGGGTCCCGGGTCCCGGCTACGCCAAGAGGCTTCGCCGCGGCGCGCAAGCCCGGGACGACGGGAGGAAGGTTCTGATTCAATTGTCAAACAGCGAGGGGATGTGAATCTGCATTCTCGCGGCGCGTTGCGTCCGAGCTTTGCGTCCGTTTCACCCTCCTCGATATCAGAGGGCGCAGGGAAAGCCGGGTGCTGGTTGCACCCGTGGGTCCCGTGCAACAAAAAGCACGG